>JAOQAO010000016.1 GCA_025963485.1 Bacteroidota bacterium
CGGGTAGGTGCGTCCGTAATAGCTTATTCCTAGTTCATATATCCTGATTTCTTTCAGGCGGGCGGTCCAGGTAAACGGAAATGCCACATAACACGGCATCCCCGCAGAATACGGAAAGAAACTTTTCTGTCGCAAATATAGGAAAGAGTGCTAAAGTAAATAGGATATAACCGGAGAATATACAAAACCCCGCAAAAGTCTGACCTATGGTATATATTTAGTGCCATAAGCGAATTTTCTACTATGACCCCATTTTCCATAGCTATCCACGGCGGCGCAGGCACCATACTCCGGTCGCAGATGACACCGGAGAAAGAAGCCAAATACCTGGCCGCTCTCAAAGCTGCTTTGGACACTGGTTATGCAGTATTGGAGAAAGGCGGATCAAGCCTCGATGCTGTAGAGGCAGCCATCATTTCGCTCGAAGATTGTCCGCTGTTCAATGCTGGCAAAGGGTCGGTATTCAATAGTGAGGGCCGCCACGAGATGGATGCCTCTATCATGTACGGTAAAGATCTAACTGCAGGCGCAGTGACAGGAGTAAAGAATATCAAAAACCCAATAAGCCTCTCCCGCGCCGTGATGGAAAGGTCGCAGCATGTTTTCCTCGCAGGCAACGGCGCAGAGATATTCGCCAGGGAACAGGGCATCGCTTTTGAAGACGACTCATACTTTTTCGACCAGTTCCGTCACGACCAGTGGCAGCAGGCACAAAAAGAAGAAGGTGTTTTTCTCGATCATAATATAGCTGCAAGTGATGAGAAGAAATTCGGCACCGTCGGTGCAGTAGCCCTTGACAAAGACGGCCATCTCGCTGCTGGCACCTCCACCGGAGGTATGACCAATAAGAAATTCGGCAGGGTAGGAGACAGCCCCATCATCGGTGCTGGCACATACGCTAATGACAATACCTGCGCTATCTCCTGTACCGGCCACGGCGAATTGTTTATCCGCTCCGTAGTAGCCTATGACATTTCCTGCCTGATGGAATACAAAGGAATGACCCTCCGCGAAGCATGTGACGAAGTCGTCATGAATAAACTCGTAAAGATCGGCGGAGAAGGTGGCTTAATAGCCATAGACAGAATCGGAAATGTAGAACTCCCCTTCAACTCAGAAGGCATGTATCGGGCTTATCGAAAGTCGGATGGGAACGGAGGTGTATTGATCTATAAGTAAATAAATCTTATTTTTTGCCTGCCTCTGTTTTACATTCTTTTCGCAAAGTATTGAGTTTATCAAATAATGGATTGAATCGTTTGGTTCGATTGTCAAGATCTAATGAGGGCTTCAATTCTATTGTAATTTGCTTTTCAATATCTCTTAATTGCGAATTAGTCAGTGCGATACTTGGAACCCAATTTCCAATTTCCAAATTTGCGATCATCCAATCAGTTAATAATTGTTCAGATTTAAACTTATAGTTATCAAAACGCTTCGAGTCATTTTCTCCCCCTCGCGGAATGGCCTTAAGCTTTAGATTTGTTTTGAGGATGGCACCGATTGAACGGCGCAGAGTGGAACTTCCTGTTTTGCCCGTTTTAAAATGCTGATTAAAATCACGATCATGTAAACTGTCTTTTGAAATACCAATGTAAATAATCTGACCACCTTTCCCGAAGTCAGAGAGAGTTGATTGATTCTTAAGGAAGAAACCATAAATACCAGGCTTTTTCGGATAATCTAAATGTGCTGAGAATGAATTTTTAGAGTTAGTAAATGATTGTTTTATTTCCTCGACCATATTATTTGCAATTCATTTTCAAATTTTCAAATCGCCGAATTCTCAAATTATTCGACAACATTCACATTAGCCGACTCAAACTTCTTCGTCAGCAAATGGAATCGGTTCCCTCTTTCCAGTATATGCACGATCAACCCCTCCACAGACATCGGCGAACCGTCCTCTATGTCGGCGATATTATTGTGGCGGATATTGCGGCCATCCACGATGGTCACAGCTCCGGAGCCGATAGCTTCGAGTTCCAGTCCTTTTGAGATGATCACACCTGTGTCTTCTCCGAGGCCGATACCTATTGCCTGCGGATTGGTTGCTACCGCCTGCGCCAATCGCATGAATCGCCCGCGTTTATCAAAATGCGAATCGATGATCACATCCTTGATAAAAGCTAAACCCGTAGTGATCTTTACTTGCCCCTTTATATGCGCATTGGCAGGATTGCCCTCATAGATCATGGTGTTTGACATAGCCATAGCGCCCGCACTCGTACCTGCTATCACAAAGTGCTCATGCTGGTACCTCTGTAGCAGCACATCCAGCAGCTCCGTTCCGCCAAAGGTCGACGTCAGGCGCATCTGGTTACCTCCCGAGAACATCACCGCATCGCACTTCCTCACGCGCTCTATGTACTCAGGCCTCTGCACATCATCCCGGTTGCGGATACGCAGGTGGCCGATATTTTCGCAGCCTATCTTTCGGAAAGCATCGATATAGTTTTGCGCCACCTCATCGGGTATAGCGGACGCAGTGGTGATGACCTCGATATGTACATCCGTAGATCCGACCTGCTCCACGATCTTGCGCAGCGTACCCAACGCAAAAAAGTTCAGGTTGCCCCGTTGCATTTCCCCCGGATCGGGTTGCGTTCCTTTATCTTCTGCACCGCCTATCGGGATGAGCTTGCCTACTGGATATGACATGATACTGCGAAATTGTACTTTAAACCCCAACTTTTCAAAAGGAAGATATATAGATAATGTGGGTAAAGTGAATGAATACATTGCTCTTCGGGATGCCGTGTACGATGCATTAAGCTCCAACGGGGCGATCAGCCTTTAGCATATGGTATTGCCCTACGCCAGGCGACGTGAAAAGGGCGTTTGGTGCCGGTACATAGGGCATCCTAATTATTTGATACCGATACCAATAATTGCGCTTCCTTTTTTTAAATTGCAGTAAATACACCCACTATGCAGATAGTAGACATCAAAGTAATGAACGGGCCTAACTACTGGTCTACCTGGCGCCACAAGCTCATCGTCATGCGCCTCGACCTTGAGGGCCTCGAAGAGAAGCCCACCAATCTGATCCCGGGATTCCCGGAGCGTCTGGAGAGTATGTTCCCTACTATGTACGAGCACAGGTGCAGCGAGGGAGTGGCCGGTGGCTTTTTCTCGCGCGTACGCGAAGGCACCTGGATGGGCCATGTCATAGAGCACATCGCACTGGAGATACAGACCCTGGCGGGTATGGATACAGGTTTCGGCCGCACACGCGAGACAGGTACCAAGGGTGTTTATCATGTAGTCTTTTCCTATTGGGAGAAAGAAGCCGGCGTACACGCCGCCAAACTTGCGGTCAAAATAGCGGAGGCCCTGATAGCAGGAGAAGGCTATGATCTCGCACCGGATATCCAAATGCTCCGCGAGATGCGCGAAGAAGAGCGCCTCGGGCCATCTACCGGCTCTATCGTAGATGAGGCCATCAAGCGGAAGATCCCCTACATACGCCTCAACAAACGCTCACTCGTTCAGCTTGGCTATGGTGTCAATCAGAAGCGCATACAAGCCACTGTCGCCAGTACGACTAGCAATATAGCAGTAGAGATCGCCTGCGACAAAGAAGAAACAAAGAACATCCTCGGCGCCGCCGAGATACCTGTTCCACGTGGCATTATCATCTATGACGAAGAAGACCTCCAAAGAGCAGTCGACC
>JAOQAO010000097.1 GCA_025963485.1 Bacteroidota bacterium
TCTGTAAATATCCCGGTCAGTGGAAATGTCTATGCAGGTATTTATCACGACGACTTTGGCTGCGGATTTACCCAGTACTTTACCACCCTGGGAGAATGCCAGACGACTACTCCGGTCATAACCCGGATCGGAGATACACTATATGCTTCACCTGCATCGGGATACCAGTGGTACTACAACGGGCATATCATAGGGGGCGCTACGCATGCCAGCTACGCTATACAGCATAATAATGGAAACTATACAGTAGTCGCAGACTATGGAGGAGGATGCACCAATAACTCTGCATCATACGCCGTCGTAAATCTGGGAGTGAATGATCTCGCGGATCTCTCGTCTGTGATCGTTTCGCCCAATCCGGCGAAGGATGCCTTCACGATAGGAGTAAGCATGGAATTAATTGGTTCCGGATATTCACTATCTGATCTCGCAGGCAGGAGCGTTTTGTCAGGCAGGCTAAACAGCGAAGCAACGAAAGTCTCTATTAGTGGTCTATCTTCAGGGATTTATCTACTGCACATCGGTGATCAAAACAGGCAATCATTCAAAGTCGTCAAGAACTAATGGTCAATTCTTGACGCTGGTTGCTTCGGCGGATCCATAAACGAATTCACTTACTTCTTTGAGCTTGTGTGTTGCCATCTTCATGGACGTGATACCCTCGATATGCAGCACCAGGAACTTCTCCGTCTCCCGCAAATAGATGCCTTGCTTGTGTAGTTGTACATATTTCATGATCCGTGAAAAAGCTTCGGACGTGTAGAAGGCAGACTGTTGATTTGAAATGAAGTAGCAGCGGATATGTTTGTTCTTGATGATGAGCTGCTCCATGCCGAGTTTAGTTGCTATCCATTTCAGGCGGACACCATTAAAGAGCTCATAGATCTGTTTAGGCACTTTGCCAAACCGGTCATTGAGCTTGCTTTCAAATTCTGTCAATTCTTCTTCATTCTTGATCTCATTGAGCTCTTTGTAGAGTATCATACGCTCCGATGAGTTGCGAACGTACTCATCGGGGATCAGCATCTCGAGATCGGTTTCTATACTGCACTCTTTCGCATAGTTCTGGGTTTCTTTCATTTCCTCTGCATAGAGTTCCTTGAAGTCTGTTTCCTTCAGTTCACGTACTGCTTCATCGAGTATTTTGTGATACACATCGTAGCCGATCTCTGCTATGAAGCCGCTCTGCTCGCCGCCGAGCAGATTGCCTGCACCGCGTATGTCCATATCGCGCATGGCTATATTAAAGCCGCTACCAAGCTCTGCAAATTCCTCGATGGTTTTGAGTCGTTGCTTGGCTTCCGATGTCAGGGAGTGCTTGGATGGAGCGAAGAGATAGCAGAAAGCGTGCTTGTTGGAACGGCCCACGCGTCCGCGTAACTGGTGCAGATCACTCAGCCCGAACTGATGTGCATTATTGATGATGATCGTATTGGCATTTGGTATGTCTATACCTGCTTCGATGATGTTGGTGGCGAGTAGGACATCAAATTGTTTATTGACAAACTGAAGGAGGACCTCTTCGAGTTTGTCTCCCTCCATCTGTCCATGTGCTACGCCTATGTCGATATTAGGCACGATCTTATTAAGCATATTCTTTACATCCACAATATCCTTCACACGGTTATGTATGAAGAAAACCTGCCCGCCCCTGTATACTTCAAACTCAATAGCCTCTCTGATGATGTCTGGATTGAGTGTGTGGACCTCGGTGGTGATCGGTTGCCTGTTAGGTGGTGCGGTATTGATGATGCTGAGGTCACGGGCGCCCATCATGGAGAACTGCAATGTGCGGGGAATAGGGGTCGCAGTGAGTGTGAGGCAGTCTATATTTGCTTTCAGGTCCTTGAGCGTTTCCTTGACCTGTACGCCGAACTTTTGCTCCTCGTCTATTACCATCAGGCCGAGATCCTTGAACTTTACGGTCTTGCCTACCAGGCCATGCGTACCGATGATGATATTGATCTTGCCTTCGGCCAATCTCTGCAAGGTCTCTTTTTTTTCTTTAGCACTTTTGAACCTGTTGAGATAATCTATCTCCAGCGGAAAGTCAGCAAGGCGCTCTTTAAAGGTCTTTTGGTGCTGCATAGCGAGGATCGTGGTTGGCACCATTACGGCGACCTGCTTGCCGTCGAGGACAGCCTTAAATGCGGCACGGATAGCGACTTCTGTTTTCCCAAAGCCGACATCACCACATACGAGCCTATCCATCGGTGAGGGACGCTCCATGTCACGCTTCACATCATCACATGCCTTGGCCTGATCAGGAGTGTCTTCGTACATAAAGGACGCCTCCAGTTCCGTCTGCATATAGTTGTCTTTGGAGAACGCAAAACCCTTGTGCGTGCGCCTTTTGGCGTACAACTGTATCAGATCAAATGCGATCTCCTTGATGCGTTTCTTCGTCTTCTTTTTGAGGTTGGCCCAGGTATCGGTGCCGAGCTTGTGTACACGCGGCGCTTCGCCTTCTTTGCCGACATACTTGGATATTTTGTGCAGCGACTGGATACCTACATAGAGGATGTCATTGCCTGCATAGATCAGTCGTACCGCTTCCTGTTTGTGTCCGCCGGATTCTATTTTCTCGAGGCCGGAGAAAACTCCTACGCCGTGATCGATGTGTGTCACATAATCACCCGGCTTCAGCTCGCGGAGAGTCTTTAGCAATAGCTGTGTGTCGCGTGAAAAGCCCTGCTTAAGATTGTATTTATGATAGCGGTTAAATATCTGGTGGTCCGTATAGAAAGCGATCTTCAGGTCGGTATCGATGAAGCCCTGATGGATGGATACATATACGGGAGTGAATGGCACCTTGGCTTTCAGGTCCTCAAAGATGGCATAGAAGCGCTCTATCTGTTTCGGATTGTCAGAGAATATGAGATTGGCGAAGCCATTCGCATCGTTTGCTTTCAGGTCCTCGATGAGTAGCTCGAAATTCTTATTGAATGAAGGCTGTGGCTTGGAGTTAAATTTTACCTGTTTATCTGTCCTGTAAAAATTGCCGCCACCAAACTCTATGATGCGGAACCGCTTCAGCTGCCTGACCAGATCTCCGGACGAGACGAATACTTCATTCGCTTCTCCTTCGCGAAGCGGATGCCTCTCATCCAGCTCCGACCTGTCGGTGATCTTGCTTTTAAATTTCTCCGCCTTGGTCATGCTGTCGTCCAGCTTGTCCATCAGCATTTGCACATCTTTCACCCAGACGATCGTATTGTCTGTGAAAACCTCAAATACAGAGGCCTTACTTTCATTGGTGAAATGCGTCTGCATGTTCGGCACGATAGTGATGCTCGATATCTTCTTGGTGGAGAGCTGTGTATTGGGATCAAAAGTTCTTATAGACTCCACATCCTGATCGAAAAGCTCTATTCGATAAGGCTGTTCATTGCCATAAGAAAAGATATCAATGATACCGCCGCGTATGGAGAACTGTCCCGGCTCATAAACAAAGTCTACGCGCTCAAACTCAAAGTCGACGAGCAGCTCTATCATAAAGTCAATGTCGAGCTTCTCGCCGGTTTTGATCCGTAGAGTTTGCTCTTCAAGTTTTTCTTTTTTGACGGCCTTCTCAAACAACGCTTCAGGATAGGTCACTGCCAGCTCTGCGCGTGAAGATGGATTGGAGAGCCTGTTGACTGCTTCGGTACGAAGCATGACATTGTTGTTGTTCAATTCCTCAAAAGCCTGTGGCCGTTTGAACGAATCAGGAAAGAAGAACACATCTTTATTCTTAATGATCGACGTCAGGTTATTTTGAAAATATGCTGCTTCCTCCTTGTCATTCATGATAAAGAGGTGATTGTACTCTGTGTTCTTGAAAGCAGCTACTGCCACAAAGGATTCCTGTGAACCGGTGAGTCCGGATAAAGCAATGTCCGCCTCAGACTCCTTGAGTAGTGCCGCGAGTTTGACTATGCCTTCCGACTCGGTGTATTTCTGTATGATCTCTTCGATATTCATTATAGTGCCAAAATAGTTTAGCCCCGCATCGCGAGATACGGGGTGTTAATGATTCCTTTACATATCCTTATCAGGGATTTATAAAGCGTATGTCTTTCAAGACAGGTATAGGTTCATATAGTTCAGTGCAGGCTCAAAACCCATCTCTTTCCAGAATTTATTGCCGGCTTCATTTTTCACAGCGACCAGCAGGTCTATCTTTTCTACTTGCCGCTCTTTGGCGAAAGCCATCAATGTATCCATCAGTTGCTTTGCTACTCCCTGTCTGCGATAAGCCGGGTCGATCACCGTATCCTGTATATACATCCGCCGCCTTAAAGCAAACACCTCCGGCGTATTGCTCACAGAGGCGATGACGTAGCCTACCACCTTTGTGTCTATCTCCGCCACTGCGACGAGATAGCTTTCCTTATCCAAAAGCGACGTTATATATTCCGCAAACTTATCTGCTGCGTCTTCCACGGGCATAAACATACGCTCCATTGCAGCATGTGTATCCATCAGGTCCTGCCAGAGCGGGAGTATCTGTGGTATATCATCCTTATTGGCCCTTCTGGATATCATTGTTCCGGTTCTTGTTATTATATGGCTTGCGGAAATTATTGTTATTGTTGTTATTCCTGTTGTTCGGGTTATTGTTGTTCCTGTTATTAGGATTATTATTCCTGTTCTGATTGTTGTTATTCCGATTCTGGTTGTTATTCTGGAACTGGCGCTTATTGTTGTTAGGGCGATTAGCGCGCGAGAGCTCACTGATATTGTCCTCGACGCTCAGGCTCAGCTCACCTTTGGATATGATGTTAAGGTCATTTTTGATGATCTCGTCATTCGTGTTTTCCTTGTTCCAGTTCTGGTAGGTGAGCTTCATGTAGTTGCCTATACACTGTGCGAACGCAGCACGTTTTTCAGCATCCTCTACTTTGACGGCTTTGTCAACGAGAGCTGCTACATTCTTGCCATAGTGACGGTGCCTGATCTTGGTCTGAGGATAGTCGAGCGGCTCGGGCTTCTCTATGATCTGTGATTTGGTGGTCTTCGGATACGGAGAGTCCACATCGAGTTTGAACTCGCTGATCATAAAAAGGTGATCCCACAGCTTATGCCTGAAGTCATCCACGTTGCGCAGATGCGGGTTGAGCTGGCCCATTAGTTCTATGATCTCCTTTGCGGTCTGGTTGCGGCGCTCGCGGTCTTCTATTTTGACGCAGTTGTCTACTATGCGTTTGATGTGGCGGCCATATTCGCCGAGCACTATCTTTTCTCTTACGGTATTATATTCCATGCTGATTGCTGATAAAAAATTCAATGAGTAAATAAGGTCAATAGGTCCCATCTGGCGGGACATTAAAATGTATATGGATCAGTGGTTAGATATCCGGCTTCAAAGGACCGCGGTAGGATTGGGTCTTGATTCCAGATCAACTTGATATTGCAAAAATAAAGACTTTATCTGATAAAACCTAAACAGTCCTTATCCGACGATCTTCAGCTTTGCAAATTTCAGCATGATCTTCTTTTCACCAAAGGTGGGGAAGAAGATAGTGGCGATCCGGTTGATACCGGCGCCTTCCATGGCCGTTACCTTGCCTGTTCCAAATTTCTCATGCTGCACATCCATTCCATTTTGAAGCTTGGTCGCATCGTCCGGTATGAATGGCTCCGAGGAGCTATTGGTCACAATAGGAGCGGCGGCAGGTTTGGGGCTTGGCTTGGGATAGACACTCTTGCCCGATGATCCGGTCCAGGTTGTCTCCTGTCTTTGTACTGGGGACTTAGCAGATGGCGATGATGTGTGTTGCCCGTGTTGGCTAAGTATGCTCTCGGGTATTTCCTGCAGGAAGCGTGAAGCATCACTGTATTGCAGTTGCCCAAATTTATACCGTGTCACGGCATATGTGAGAAAGAGTTTTTTCTCCGCACGGGTGATAGCCACATAAAATAAACGGCGCTCCTCCTCCAGGTCATCCATGGAATATAAAGCCTGAGACGAAGGGAATAGGCCTTCCTCCATACCTACGACATATACTACCGGGAACTCTAATCCCTTTGCGGCATGCGTGGTCATGAGTTTCACAGTGTCCTGGCTCTTTTCATCTTTCTCATCACCTGTGAGCAGCGTGATGCCTTGCAGGTACATGCCTATGCCGCGATCCTCGGATAGTTCCCCATCTTCCGTTACGACATCATCATCCACGAATTCCTTGATGCCGTTCAGGAGCTCTTGCAAGTTCTCATAGCGGGCTACTCCTTCTATTGTTTTGTCATTATAGAGCTCAGCCATTAGCTTAGTGGTTTTGCCTACATGTGCTGCGAGGTCGTATGCATTCATCGTCTTTGACAATGCTGCAAAGGACTTGATCATAATGACGAACTCATATATGAGATTCTTAGTACGAGTCGGGAAATCATACAGATCGATATTCTCCATCACCTCCCATGGGCGCTTATCATTATTTGCTGCATGTATGATGATCTTATCTACTGTCGTCTGCCCGATACCGCGTATAGGATAGTTGATGACGCGCTTTAAGGCCTCCTCATCCTGCGGATTGACAGTGAGTTTAAGATAGGCAACCAGATCCTTTATTTCTTTGCGCTGATAGAATGACATACCACCGTATATCTTATATGGAATATTAAACCGGCGCAGCGATTCCTCGAACGCACGCGATTGGGCGTTCGTACGATAGAGTATGGCGAAGTCCGTATTCTTGAGATGGTCGCGCATCTTGATCTCCATGATGCTATCCGCCACCCAGCGGCCTTCTTCATTGTCGGATGCGTTCTTGATGACCTTGATCAGTTCGCCCTGCTCATTGTCCGTCCATATCTCTTTCTTGATCTGGTTCTTGTTTCGGAAGATCAGCTCATTGGCAGCTTTCACGATGTTCTGCGTGGAACGATAGTTTTGCTCCAGCTTAAATATCTTGAGCTCAGGAAAATCCTTTTCAAAGTTCAGGATGTTATCTATCGTCGCTCCGCGAAAGGCATAGATCGATTGTGCATCATCTCCTACCACGGTGATATTCTCGTATACAGCAGCAATACGCTTCACGATAGAGTATTGCAGCGTATTTGTATCCTGAAACTCATCGATCAGCACATACTTGAACTTATGCTGGTATTTGTACAATACGTCAGGGAAGCGCTCCAGTATCTCATAGGTCTTGAGCAGCAGGTCGTCAAAATCCATCGCACCGCTCTTGAAGCAACGGTTGCAATACTCCGCATAAATGCTCCCCGTCTCAGGCCGGCGTGTCTCGCGGTCCTCGCTGAGCAGGTCCGGATCGTTTTTATACTGTTCGGGAAATATCAGGGCATTTTTGCAGGCACTGATACGGTATTGTATCTGGTTCGGCTTGTATATCTTGTCATCGAGATTGCGCTCTTTTATGATGGTCTTGATCAGTGACCGCGAGTCTTCCGTATCATAGATCGTAAAGTTAGACGGATAGCCGATCTTTTGTGCATCCACCCGGAGCAATCTCGCAAACACCGAGTGGAAAGTACCCATGAAAAGCGAGCGGGCACTGCTTTGCGTGATCTTCTCGATACGATTGCGCATGGATTCAGCGGCCTTATTGGTAAAGGTCAGCGCGAGAATAGAAAATGGATTGGCCCCATTCTGTAGCAAATGTGCGATACGATAGGTGAGTACACGCGTCTTGCCAGAGCCCGGCCCGGCTACGATCAATGTAGGCCCCTCGCTATTGACTACAGCCTGTCGCTGTATGTCGTTTAATTCTGATAAATAGTCTTGATTCACGTCGGCTAAAATAATATAGAATAGACGGATGCAGGGTCCTTTTTATACACAAGATTAGTTAAGCCGGGCAGATAGTTTTTTGAATAAAGATCAGGTGTCTTTACCAAGGCAACCCTCAAAGGGTTTTAAACCCTTTGAGGGTTTTCATTCGGATTTTTACTCTTCAATATACAGATGCCGATCTTCTGGTTCTTCTTTAAATCCTTCATGAAAGGATACAAATCCTTTCCTGCCGCTAAACCAGTTATTTAATTTGTCCTTTTTTATTAGGCTTGGTTGATCTTTGGTAATAAAGCCGTAAGAAGAATGATTATAAAGCTTATAGTCTTCTATAAAACCATGCTTTTGAGGGTTTTTATGGATATATGCGATCACTTTGGAAAAATAAGCTTGATCGTCGATGAGCTTTCTTTTAAATGGGTGCTCAAACAAGGCTCCAGTTCTTGAGTATGCTTTATTAATACTTTGGGCGTAGCTGTTAAAGAAATGGGAAAATTGCAATGTTGGAACCAATAGCTTTTGAATGCCTTCATCATTCACAAAAACATCTTCATTTCGGATAAATACCAATGCATGAAAATGGTTTTTCAGCAAGCAATAGGCATAAATTTCAGCTATCGGTTCTATGTACTTTTCCCATCTTTTCAAAAAGAAACTATAATTCTTTTCTTGTTTAAAGATGTCTTCACCGTTAATACCTTTATTATAAATATGATAGTAACAACCTTTTTCTATGGGCTCTATCTCTCTCATAGATCTAATCTAAACAATATTCAGAAATCAATTAGAGATCATTAAAGAGCTTAATACTTCTTTGCATCCCTCAAAGGGTTTCAAACCCTTTGAGGGATCTACAGGTTTAGCCCTTTTACCCGCTCCACCACCACCTCAGCTATCTTTCTCTTCGACTCATGCGTCCAGCCCGCTATATGTGGCGTCAGGATGATCCGCTCCTCCTTTTTCAATGCGTCAAACCACTGCTGTTCATCGGAATTTAGCTGGCCGATCTTTTCATTCTCCAGCACATCGAGTGCTGCGGCTTTGACCTTCCCGGATCTTACAGCTTCTATAAGTGCAGTGGTTTTGAGTACCTTCCCACGGGAAGTATTGATCAGATAGACAGGCTTCCTGAAACTATCAAAGAAGGCCTCATCTGCCATATATTTCGTTTCATCTGTCAGCGGCAAATGCAGGCTCACAATATCCGCTTCATTAAAGATCTCTTCCAAAGTAGACTCTTTCACAAAGTCATTTCCAAAGCTTTTCTTGTATTTGTCATATGCGAGAACCTTTACATCAAATCCTCTTAGCACTTTAGCGAAAGACTCGCCGGTGTTGCCATAGGCAATGATGCCCACTGTTTTACCGCTCAGCTCTTCGCCGCGATTTGCCTCGCGTATCCATTTGCCTTGCTTAACCTCATTGTTCGATTGTGTGATGTTATTGAGCAGGTTCAGCAATAGGCCCAGTGCATGTTCAGCGACCGCATTCCTGTTGCCTTCCGGAGAGTTGAAATACTTCACGCCTCTTTCATCACAAGCCCTGGTATCTATCACCTCCATACCGGAACCGAGCCTTCCCACCCATTTGATATCAGGTGCTTTGGAGAGCAGTTCAGCTCCACAGAAAATCTTACTATTAATAATGAGTCCGGTATAAGGAGCAATAATATCCAGCGTTTCGCTGAAAGTAATATCAGGCCGGAAATGCACCTCATAGCCCATATCAGTCAGCTGCTCTATCAGCAGTGGATGTACATCATCAGTGATCAGTGCTTTCATTGAGCGTAAAGATCATTTTAGTTAATGCTACGAATCCCGCTACATCCAGCTCTTCCGGCCTTTTATTGAAGACCGTATCATCCGAGATGTTCTTCTCATGTATCATTTGCTTCAGGCTGTTGCGCATGGTCTTGCGGCGCATAGTGAAAGCCTGTTTGACGACCTTCTTGAATAACTTCTCATCGCATCCGAGTTTGTCCTTTCTACGCACCAGTCTAAGCACACCACTCATCACCTTTGGAGGCGGATCAAATGCTTCCGGCTGCACATCAAACAGATAGGTCGCCTCATAATACGCCTGGGTCAATACACTCGTCACGCCATAATCCTTAGTACGCGGTTTTGCCGCAAGGCGCAGTGCCACTTCTTTTTGAAACATCCCCGTCATCTGGGTGATCATATCCTTATGGTCTATGATCGTAAAGACGATCTCTGTCGAGATGTTGTAAGGGAAATTGCCAACGATATGCGTGGGATATTCCAGTATCTCTGTCAGGTCAGTTTTGAGGAAGTCCTTATGGATCACGCGGTCTGCCATAAAGGCATTATTCGTCTTTTGGTATTCAGCCCACCGGTCATCGAGTTCGATGAGGTAGAGGTTGTCAGGCTTGTCTTTCACGAGATGCTGCGTCAGCGCCCCCATGCCAGGGCCTATTTCTATCACCCGGGCGAAAGCTTTCAGGTCGCCGATGGCCGCAGCTATCTGCATCTGGACATTCTTGTCTTTGAGGAAGTGCTGGCCGAGTGATTTCTTGAGATACATAGGGCGAAAGTCGGTAATATTTAGGGATTAATGAATTCACTGAATTCCAGACTGAGGCAGAGACAAGGCCGCGGCCTTGTCCCTACAAGTACCGTGCGCGAATTAGCTCATTCTTATAGCGCATTTTATAATGGTACTCTTTTAATATATCTTCGCTCACTCAATTTTAATAGATGGCTATCAAAATACAACTGTCCAAAAATACCGCTGCGGCTGCTCATCGTATCATATTATGTGATAAGGACTCGAAGTATGCGGCATTTATTCCGAAGGAAGATGCTGCTGCGGCTAAAGCTGCCTTTGATGCGAAGCAACCAATGTACCAAATACTGGGTGGAGGCCAAAGTGTCACAATAGTCATGCTGGATAATACCCGCGAACCCTATAAACTCAAAGAAGACGCCCGTCGTGCCGCACACGGCATATCGCGCGGACTCAATGCCCTGAGAGCGACAGAGGCAAGTTTTGAGAATGCCACATCCAATAAGGCGCTCGGCGCGGCTTTCGTGGAAGGCGCTATACTTAGCAGCTATCAGTTTCTGAAATACAAGACCAAAGAAGTAAAGGTAAATACGCTCGCTAAACTGATCATAAACGAGAACTCGGTCACCAAAGCTGAGCTCACAGAGCTCGAAGCGACCTCACAAGGCACACTGATAGCACGCGAATTGGTCAACGAACCGCTATCATTCCTCACTGCGGAGCAATTATCAAAAGAGATCGTCAAAATAGGCAAGGATGCAGGTTTCAAGGTG
>JAOQAO010000160.1 GCA_025963485.1 Bacteroidota bacterium
GCAGGTCGGCAGCAACCTGTTTTTTAGTCCTTCGCAGGACGAATGGTGCTGTCACCTTTTGTAGTGCATTTGTTTTCTCTACGCTCATATCGCGGTCGATAGGGATGGCATATTCCCTTTTGAAAAATTCAGCTCCGCCGAGCAGGCCGGGGAGGAGGAAATTGAGTTGCGAATAAATGTCAAAGGTATTATTCATCACCGGCGTACCGCTAAGGGCGATACGATTTGCGGCACTTAATTTATAAACAGCTTTGGTGATCTGCGCAGTTGGGTTTTTGATATTGTGGCTTTCATCAATGACCAGTGTATGCCATTGCACTACGCTCAGGTCGTCGACCGCAGAGCGCGCTGTGCCATAGCTGCTGATCATCACGCGCGCATCGGAGGTCATGAAATCTTTGACACTACGGTTATTCTGATGATAGATGTATATGCCGAGGTGAGGCGCAAATTTTGCGAGCTCTTCTTTCCAGTTGAAGACCAGTGACAGGGGAGAAAGTATCAGGAAACGCGCTCCGGGATTTTCGGCATGTGAATGCAGCAGAAATGCGATCGTTTGCAAGGTTTTGCCAAGGCCCATATCATCTGCCAGACATGCTCCGGCACCTATGCGGGAGAGCAGGACCATCCACTCGAAGCCTTTATGCTGGTATGGCCTGAGGATCGCTTTGAGAGAGGCAGGAACTTGTATCATTTCATCGGATGAGGTTTGCCATTTCTGCCAGTCGGCCCACCATTCGTTGGCTATGACCGGTTTTAGTTCCCTGCTGCGATATTTGTCCTCCATGCTGAGGAGTATCCACTGGGGTACTATGAGCTCGCCCTGAGCGATCCTGCCGTGCTTGAACATCGCTCCATACTGCTCATACCATTCATCGCTGATGACTCCGATACTGTTATCCTTGAGCAGAATGAATTTCTGGGCATTGAACAATGTCCGCTGTATGTGTGAGAGATCCACCTTTTCCTCGCCGAAGGAGACTTTGATATTCAGATGCAGGTCGCTGTCTATCGTACGCCCAATGGCCATCTCCGTATGAATGCTATGTGGGGAGTAGCGGAAATGCTTCAGCATATCCATGCCAACTACTTGTACATTTTCAGAGAGGAGCATCTGATATACTTTGAGGAACCAATGCTTTTTCTTCGCATCATCGAAGCTTAGGTAGAACTGGCCGTTGCGCTGTTTCTCAAAATTTGGGTGTAGCGCCCTGAGTTTTTCTACGAAGGCGGTTTCAGCCTCTTTTTGGCGAACTATGCGGTATATCTCACCTTGACGCATTTCTTCGAGCTCAGCCTCGTCAGTGGTTTCTACTACAAACCCCTCATAGTCCCAGCGAGGTGTGAGCATAAGGAATGTGTCACTTATCTCGCTGAGGTAAACTGCATGTTGCGGCTCACATTCGATGAGGTTGATCTTAAAGACCTCGTCTTTTTTGACCTCATAATCCCGCTCCAGTATTGACACAATCTTTTCGGTAAAGGCGACCGGATCGCTGCCATATTGATTGGGATTGGCGCGGGCAAGCCAGTCGAGTGTTTGTGAGTCACGCACAGAGAGTGTGGTATAGATACCGTTCTTTTCCAGCAGGAAGGCGAATACCTGGAAAGTAGAGAGTTCGGATTTTTCTCCGTTAAGTTCTATGACGGGTACGAGCGCTAGTTTGCCATTTGCTTTTTGTACAGAGAAGGAGAGGGTCGCTTTGCTATTAGATAAAATGCATGGAGCCACTTTGTAGTTTCCTGTGTCCTTGTTTTTGATGCGATGGTAGAGTTTCAATTCGGATGAAACTGACGTCAGTCCTGAGAAAAGCTCATAGAACATACGAGGGGCGGCCCGGTCAATATACACGTCGAAGGAAATACCTGATTTTTGTTTAGCGTGGACCTTGGCGAGTTTGTCTATTTCATTTTTGATACGGGAGGCATCGAGACTACGGATCAGTTCGGTGACATTTGTATTTGTACCACTATATATAGCACGGGTATTGGGTATGATGCGCGAGTCAAAATTGAAGCCGGGTTTATTATTGATCTTGGTCTGGTGTACGACGCGGAAAATATCATAGTGCGTCTGGTAGGCCAGGGCCTCGGGATTGATCAGGAGAAAACTATTAGTCATGCCGTAAATGGAAATAAGGGCTGCAAATATAGAATTCCGTGGAAACGGCAACCCGTTAAATACTCAATCGATGTGCATAGCTGCAAATTAACATCTTCCCTGGCCTATCTCACTGAAACTATTCATGCTTTTAACTTTATTGGCAAACAGGTTCTTTAAATAATTCATTTATTTGCCGCAAAGGCTACATATATATAATGACTAAATACATTTTGTTCCTCACGCTGCTATTGGCCGTCTCTGGCGAGCATAGTTTTGGTCAGGCGAATTATCCCATATCTTCTTATAATACTACTGCACGGGCTTTTAGAAATCTGCTACTGACCAATCAGCAGATAGAAGACAATGATACTATAAACGAGGAGATACTCGACCTGGTGACACCTATGGTGCAGGACTCTGTGATAGGCCGGAAAAAGGAGCATCACCAGGTCTTCCTGGTGGGGTGGTTCATACATGCCTTTGGTAACTACAACTGGCGGGCAATGAATCCTGTCAAGGAAAAGATCGTGGGTACTATCAAAAGGGCCTCGCGTAGCAGTGAGGAGGAGTTTACAGAGTACGATATCAATTTTGATCTCTATATGCATCTGCATAAATACCTATGGCATACATTTCCTTCATATGATCTATCGGGGAAAACCCGCAGGGAGAATTTTGGGCATAAAGGGAAAAAGAACTGGAATGAAGAACCCTATGTGCGGGATACCATGCATATAGATATGAACAAGTACCGGATGCACTGCGAGCTGACCCCTCCGAAGGCGTTCCGGCCGCAACTACATTATTTATTCTACCCGACCCAGCCAGGAACTGATATAGAGCAGCACCCGAATTTTATGTCACGCTTCCCATCTATGGGATTCTATGGGGTGAACTGCCTGGACTGCAACCATACCTGCCATGCGGAAATACATCCCTATGACTGGATATGGTGGATGAATCTACATAATGGAACTGGTGCTGAAAAAACGTGGTTGGTGGGACTGATGAAAGATGGGAGCAACCGTTTCCGGCACTGGACGCATAATCCCAAGACCGGGAAAATATCTATCCCTTTCTCATTCCATATAGATGGCAAGGTGAATAAAGGGAGGTCTGTCACTGTGGAGCACCTGGTGTTTGACAGGTTTCTGGATGCTGAGATGACCAAACTAACGCTGCCTACTGATCTCATAAGCCCCAACCGGGAATACATGCTGGTCAATTTCAGTGGAGCATCTGCCGGGGATATACCGGTCACCCTGCACTTCAAAAGCGCCATCGTGACCAATGGGCTGAAATACTGGTTTAGCGATGTGAACTGGGATGAGCAGAACCATATTCTCAGTGGTTTCTTTAATATGGCTACTTCTGTCCATGACGTATATACTATGAAGGTGACTTTTGCTCAGGAATAATGAAAACCGACCGATGGTCGATAAATTGTGCATTAGTGTTCAAAAAATTAAAAATCAGCTGATTCGGGAGATTTTTGGCCAAAAAAGAGCTGATAAATTGGACTTTAGACAAAATACCCTTCGGTATTTTTTGAAATACAAAGCAATCTGCTATATTTGCAGTCCCAAAAAAAGTAACAATGCCAAAGATGAAGACAAATTCCGGAGCCAAGAAGCGCTTCAAGGTAACCGGATCAGGCAAGATTAAACGTGGTAAGGCTTTTCACCGTCACCTCCTCGGCCGTAAGGCTAAAGGAAGGAAAAAGGGCCTGTCTAAAGCTACTACTGTGCATGTCGCAGATGAGGCACGTATCAGATTGCTCTTAAATTAATATAACTACAATAAAATCAGCATAACATGCCACGTTCGTCCAATTCGGTAGCAAGCCGCAAAAGAAGGAAAAAAGTTCTCGACAAAGCCAAAGGATACTTCCTCAACAGGAGTAATGTCTATACTGTAGCTAAGAACGCAGTAGAAAAGGCTGGTGTCTATGCATATATCGGCCGCAAGCAGAAGAAAAGGGAATACCGCAGCCTGTGGATCGCCCGTATCAATGCAGCTGTCAGGGAAGAAGGCCTGAGCTACTCGCGCTTTATAGAAAAATTAACAAAGACCGGGATCGAATTGAATCGCAAGGTTTTAGCTGATCTCGCATTAAATAATCCTGCTGCCTTCAAACAGGTGGTTGCAAAAGTGAAATAAACTTTCTACTTTTGTCATACGTTTTCATAGGTTCAAAAGTGGTCATCTCGAAAGAGGTGGCCATTTTGTTTTTAGGCGACCCCCAAACCCCCTAAAGGGGGCTTTAACAGCCGCATCCATTTCCAACTATCCTTTCATTACCTTGCACTGATGACCACCGACGAGTTTTATATGTCCCGCTGTCTGGAGCTGGCCCTGAGGGGTATGGGTTCTGTCTCTCCCAATCCAATGGTGGGGGCCGTGCTCGTGCATGAAGGCCGGATAATAGGCGAAGGCTATCACGAAGTATATGGCCAGGCGCACGCGGAAGTCAACTGCCTCAAAAGTGTAAAGCCAGAGGATCAGGACCTGATCAGGGAATCAACTATCTACGTGAACCTGGAGCCATGCGCTCATCACGGCAAAACACCCCCCTGTGCAGACCTCATCATAGCCAATGACATCAGGAAGGTCGTGACCGGTAGCCACGATCCGAATCCGCTGGTCGCGGGCCAGGGAATAGCCAGAATAAGAAATGCAGGAATAGAGGTAGTCGAGAATGTCATACGTGAAGAATGCGACTTTTTCAATCGCAGGTTTACGACCTATCATGTGAAGAAGCGGCCATATATCATATTGAAATGGGCGCAGTCTAAGGACGGTTTTATGGCGAGTGATGAGGGTAAACAGGTGTGGTTCTCCGATGAATATTCTCAAAAGCTGTTGCATAAATGGCGTACAGAAGAAGATGCTATACTGGTGGGCACAAGAACCGCTCTCATAGATAACCCTCAGCTGACTGCGAGACTGTGGGAGGGTAAAAATCCAGTACGTATCCTGATAGACCGGCACCTTAAAGTGCCGGGGGATAGCAAAATATTTGACGAAGAGGCAATGACCATCGTGTACAATCTCTGCAAAGAAGGGCTGGAGGAAGGCACCATATTCGTGAGCCTCAAGCCCGGAGAAAATATAGTATCCCAGATCGTATCTGATCTGTACAGGAGATCGATCCAGAGCATCATCATAGAGGGAGGTGCGTATACGCTGAATGAGTTTATCAAAGCGGGACTATGGGACGAGGCCAGAATAACATTAACGCCGGTAGTAATACCTACAGGCATCAATGCTCCGGACGTCGCCGGGAAAATAATATCTACAGAAAAGCTGGTGAACGATACGCTGATAGTTAAAATGAGGGAGGATCGATGATATACCTTGTACTCTGTATCCTGTGCTCGAGTGTACTGGTTTTTATGTTTAAAGTGTTTGACCACTTTAAGATAGAAGCGTATCCGGCCATTGTTTTCAACTATATCACCTGTGTGATATGCGGCTTCCTGAATAGCCCGGCGAGTCCGGTGCAAGTACTCACGGAGTCCAGCCATGCAAACTGGCTATGGCTCGCAGTGGTGCTGGGGATCTCGTTCATACATGTGTTTTCCCTGACGGGAAAAACGGCCCTGAGGTTTGGAGTATCTACAGCCAGTGTGGCAATGAAACTTGGACTTGTGATACCTGTAGCACTGGCTTTTTTCGTTTATCATGAGGAGGTGACATGGTATAAGATCGCGGGGATCACTTGTGCTATTGTGGCCGTGGTATTGAGTTCGTATAAGGAGAGCGGAGAAGAGGAACACCATGCGAAAGTGAAAGGTGCAGCGCTGCTGATGCCATTATTGGTTTTTGTGACAAGCGGCCTATGTGATAGCGGTGCGCAACTGAGCACTAAAGTGTATTTCCCAAACGGAGGCAGTGATTATTTTGTGCTGATCGTTTTTCTGTGTGCGGCGCTGACTGGTATATGCTATATGAGCTATTATATTATCACAGGTAGCATAAAGCTGCGCTGGCAGCAGGTGGCGGGAGGTATCGCTTTGGGCATTCCCAATTACGGTTCGCTGTTGTTTTTGATGAAAGCCCTCGATAAAGTGGAGGGCGGAAGCTCGGTTGTTTTCCCAGTCACTAATATAGCTACGGTGGGGGGAGCTACGCTTCTCTCTGTCATATTTTTTAAAGAGCATCTGAATAAATACAACAGGCTGGGACTTGTTTTTGCATGCTTGTGTATTGTATTTATTTATCTGTTAAAGATAAAAGCCCTGTTAAACTTAGGCTGATTCTTAGTATCTTTAATACAAATCAAAGTATGGTGATCCGAAGAAAATTGTTTTCGTCCGTTATATTTATGGCCATAGCATCGTTTGCGCTGGCTGGCGGGCATGCTCCGTTTGCGGAGCAAAAGGATTTTAAGAGCACGACGAGCCGGGCAGATATGGGCAGCTATGCTGTGAGCGATGGCAGCAACGCAGAAGTGATAGCGGTCTTTATTCAAAAGCATATAGCTAATCTGCAGGGCAAAGAATCTGGTGTGAAATTGACATATGCCACCAGAAGTCTTGGAGGCTACCATTATACTTTCACTCAAACATATCATGGCACCCCGATATTCTCTTCTGATATCATGGTCAATGTGACTAGAAATAACCGGATCAATTCGATCTTCGACGATTCTTATGATGTATCACAATGGCGGGTGAATATGAATGATTTTGATTATCGGAGTGTAGCTGTATATCAGACTTATGTCCGGCAATATTTCTCCGATGAGGTGGTACAAACGGGCAATCAGGTTATTGCTTTTGATGAAAATGCGAACAGTGCTGAACTCTGTTATCAGGTCAACTTGAAGAGCAAAAATGGCACGCGCAATGTGCTGGTGGCAAAAGACAGAATCTTATATGAACAGGATGGGGCTAAATACAAGGCAGCTGCTGTTCCGGACTCACTGGTGACGGGGATGGTATTTCGCCCGGACCCGCTCACTACGGCTCATGTGAAATACTATGGCTCGTATATGGGCCATGACTCCGCCTACCAAAATTTTAATAATGCTGATACTCCACAGCTCAACCTACAGCGGATCTCTGTTCCATTTTATGCTAACTATAATGCCGGTATATTTTCGCTCAGCAATCAATATATACAGCTGCAGATGCTGGGGTCTAATACGGTACCACCGGTGACGTCTGCTACTCCCACTTTCAACTATACCCGGAGCCAACTGGGTTTCATCGATGTAATGCTTTTCTACCATCTCAATGAGATGAGAAACTATGTTCATGGATTGGGCTTTAATATGGCTGATACGCTGGTCATGGTAGATTCACATGCGACCTCTGCAGATAATGATATGTTTATAGAGCCGAATAGTATCAACTACGGTACGGGTGGTGTGCCCGATTGCCAGGATGCTGATGTGATCATTCATGAGTATACACATTTCCTATCGCACAATGCCAATCATTCGGCAGGTTTTGGATCGAGTTCGCAGAGGCAAAGCATCGATGAAGGCGTTGCAGATTATAATGCTGCTTCTTATTCGGCTGGTATAGACACTTTCGGTTGGAACCGAATGTTTTCCTGGGATGGACATAATGAATATTGGGGTGGACGATTTGTGGATGATATGACGGTGTATCCGGCTATGCCATCCAGGCCTGCCGATCTCTTTGGGTATTACAAGTATGCCACCACATGGGCCTCTGCGCTCATGCAGATATGGTGGGATATCGGCAAGGGTCCTGCAGACACTTTATTTTTTGAAACTATGTATGGCATCGCTTCTAATGTCACGCTTCCGGATGTAGCGCAGGTTTATATCAAAGCCGACAGTAGCCTATATGGTGGCAAGTATCACTGCAGGATAGTGCAGGATTTTCGTGATCACGGGTTGGCTTCGGATTCGGCTGGTTGCGCTATCTACGGAGTGGGCGTAAAGGATGTTTCGGATCAAACGGACTTCGTTCGCTTTACTTCTTATCCTGATGGATTCAGGGCAGAGCCTGTGGCGGCTAATACATCTATAGATATAACGGTCTATGATATAGCAGGACAGAGGCTTAGTTCGTATCACAACATTACCACAGAAATAAGGCCGGATCAACTACCAGCGGGGATCTATATCATAGATGTATCTGCCTCCGGTGCGCACAAGGGATATAAATGGGGGCTGGTGAAATAATACTCCCAAGCTACTAGAGAGCAAAGGGCTGTTTTCATTCTCAATTCTCATTCTCCTTTTGACATATAAACGAATAATTTTTAGACAGTAGGTTCTTCCCTCTCTCTTTAGGAGAGGGAAGATGCCGAAGGCAGATGGGTGAGGCGACGGCTGGCGTCAGCGAGGCTGTTTGATGGTTATTCATTCCATTATTCTTTTGCTAACTTCCATTTTACTAATAATAAGTGCATGAAAGTAATTTCTGAAACGGACCTTATCCTAAATCCTGACGGGAGTGTTTACCATCTGCACCTGCGCCCTGAGCAGATAGCCGATACTATCATCACCGTAGGTGATCCCGGACGCGTGGGTGAGATCACCAGGCACTTTGACAGTATAGAGCATACGGTGCACTACCGTGAATTTCTGACGCAGACGGGGATGATGGGGCTGAAGAGGCTGACAGTGATATCTACGGGAATAGGAACGGATAATATTGACATAGTCTTTAATGAATTGGATGCGCTGGTCAATATAGACCTGAAGACACGCCAGGTAAAGGAAGATATCACCAGCCTGCAGATCATAAGGCTCGGCACCTCAGGTGCAGTGAGTGATCAGGTGGAGCTGGATAGCCTGCTCCTTTCGGAATGTGCTATCGGCATGGAAGGTCTGATGTCCTATTACAAGCAAAGTGCCTCGATACAGGAAACATTGCTGGCCGAAGCTTTTCTAAATCATGTACACCTTGCTTTTCCATCCGTATACCCTTATGCAGCCTTTGCTGACAATGAACTACTGGAGCGTTTTGACTCTATGGGCAAGCGAGGGCTTACGCTGACAGCTCCGGGCTTTTATGCACCGCAGGGCAGGCAACTACGATTTGTGAGTCAGTCTACTGAACTGATCAACCTTATACAAAGTTTCCGTCATCTCAACTATCACGTGACCAATCTGGAAATGGAAACATCAGGAATATATGGCCTGGGTAAACATCTCGGACACCGGTGCCTTTCGATCAATGCGATCGTGGCCCAGAGGGCAAAGAATGTTTTCAGCAAGGATGCGGGGAAAACTGTAGACAAGATGATCAGGCAGGCGCTGGAGATAATAGTGAATTGAGCAAGTTTTAATAAATCAAGTATAAATTCCGGATATGGATGTCATTCCTTTAGAGATACGCCAGCTTCTCCTGGCTATGCTACTCGGTGGCTTCATCGGCGCAGAGCGCGAGTATCGCAATAAGTCGGCAGGATTCCGCACGGTCACGCTTATCACCGTGGGATCGGCCATTATTACTATCCTTTCTTACAAAATAGGTGTAACAGAAAATCGTGACCGCATCGCCGCGAATATCGTACAGGGGATAGGTTTCCTGGGTGCGGGGGCTATTTTCAAAGATGATAACCGGGTGAATGGGCTCACTACTGCTGCGACCATATGGGCAGCGGCGGCTATCGGTATGGGTATAGGTGCAGGAGAGTATTGGCTGGCGATCGGAGGCACGATACTTATCCTATTCGTACTCTATGCTGTGGTGGGTCTCGAGAAGATACTGGATCGGGCTAATCGCATCAGAAAGTATAAGCTTGTATCTCTTTATAAGCATGAGACGCTACTGCACTATGAACAGATGTTTGAATCATACGGACTCCAGCATGTCCGTGGTCGGCAGAGCAGAGTGGGTAATGAAATGATAGGTAACTGGGTAGTGTCCGGTGCCGAGAGCAAGCATGAAAAACTGATACAAGAACTACTGACTGATCCGGAATTGAAAGAGTTCGACTTTTAAAATAAACCGATGAAAAGCGCGCAGTCCCTTATCCTCTCGTATAATAAAAGTTACCCTGAACCCAGACAGATAGAGAAATACAGGGCGATGCAGGAAAGCCTTTTGAGGTTTTATCGCGGTACCTGCCATCTTTTCTACGACAGGCTGGATACTATCGGTGCTCCGAAGGACAAAACCAGGACATGGATATGCGGGGACCTGCATTTGGAGAATTTCGGAAGTTTCAAAGGTGATAACAGGCTCGTTTATTTTGATATAAATGATTTCGATGAGGCCGTGCTCGCGCCTGTGAGTTGGGACGTATTGCGATTTATCACAGCGATATTGGTATCCGGTGATTTTCTAAAATATACCGATAAAGAGGCATCATCTATAGCTAGGTCAGCGCTCAGGAACTATACGGCTGCTATCATCCGGGGCAAAGCACTGATAGAGCAGCGGGAGACGGCCACGGGACTGATGAAGCAGTTCTTTGACCAGACCGCGAACAGGAGGCGCGAGGACTTTATAGACAGGGTCACCATAAAAAAGGGCAAGCGACGGTCTTTGAAAATAGATAACATACGTACCCGGAAACTGAAACCGGAGCTTCATAAACGCCTTATGGACTGGCTACCCGGGTGCCTGGCATCATTGGATAAAATGAATGACCTGGCAGTGCGTGATTGTGCATTCCGGATAGCGGGCATAGGAAGCCTCGGACTGGATAGGTACGTGATACTGGCAAAGCAGAAGAGTACAGGTAAAAACTTTCTGCTGGATATGAAGGAGGCTAAAGTTTCATCACTACTGCAACACCTACATGTCAAACAACCTGAATGGAAGAATCAGGCAGATCGGATCATCACTACGCAAAGCAGGATGCAGTTTTGCCCTCCTGCGCTTCTTAGCAGCGAGCATTTTGATAAGAAATATTTTGTACTCAAAGAACTGCAACCCATACAGGATAAAATGGATTTCAATCTTTGCGGGGGCATCGTCTCGGATATGGAGCATGTGATCCTGTCGATGGCTGATATCTCTGCGTATGCCCATCTGCGGAGTACAGGCAGGCATGGTTCGTCTACGGCAGATGATCTTGCAGGGCTGGTTTCGCGTAGCGGATGGCAGAAGGATATGTACAATTTGTCTCAGGAGCTATCCATACAAATGGGAAAGGACTATAAGGCGTTTTTGGAGTACAAGATTCCCGGACGGGCCTGATTGTCCTATTCGGTGTCCATTTGAGAGGTTAAATCTGCAAATATCCACCTCCGGCGCGAGTAACTCATATTGATAGGCGGCTGCCTTGGGAATATCTTTGAGAGTAATACAAAAGATATGAACTCCCGCGAATTTAAAGAGAGATATGTTTTTGACCCGCAGCATGACCTCATCGCTGAGGGTACTTATTCACGCGTTTTCCGCGCAGTGGACTCACTCCTGCAGCGTGATATCTGCATCAAATATTTCCGCAAGGAACTGATCACCGGCTCCTCCCTGATCAAGGAGCTGAACCGGGCTGGTATTTTCTTCCACCCGAATATATGTGCCTTCTATGATCTCGTGGAGATCGAGGAGACCAACGTGCTCGGTGAGATCGATGCGCAGCCGATCGGCGTGGTGGAGTATGTCAATGGCGGTATGCTGACGGACTATGTGCAAAAGCATGGATCAGATGATGAGACTATCAAGAGATTGATCAAGGATGTGATCAAAGGGTTATCATACCTGCATTCGCTCGGGCGCCCGCATCTCGATATCAAACCGGGAAATCTGCTCGTGAAGCTGACAGAGAAAGATCCGATCGCCAAAATATCGGACTTCCTCAATAACGAAAATATCAATGCACTATCAGTCCCGTCTACGGTCAAGCCTCAACAGCTATGCTACAAAGCGCCTGAATATTTCGAAGGGGCCTATGGTGAGCTGTCTGTCAAAGCAGATATATGGGCATTGGGATTAGTTGTGTTTGAACTCATCAGTGGAGAGAAGCTGTTCTACAAAGAGGGAGATACCGTAGAGAAAGTCATGCGGAATATCTGCCATAGCGACCATTGGGTACGAGTGCATAACCTGCCGGAGCCTTTTGTGAACTTTGTCAAAAAGTGCCTCGTGCGCAATGTGCAGGAGCGCAATGTATCACTGGAAGAGTTGACGCTGATACTTGATGGATACAAATCAGAAGAAGCGAAGAGCCAGATCGCTGCATCGGGAGCCATCTACATAGATCCGGTCATAAGCCCCGAGATCAAAACGGAGGAAGTAGCTGAACCGAGCCAGCAGGAACGGGAAGTAACTATGATGCCTCCAGTCGAGGTTCCCGAGCCGACAGCGATAGTACCGCCTGTCGTGAATCAGGAACCATCGGCGCCAAAAGCAGAGAACAAACCTGTCGGGAAGAAAAAACAAATGGGACTCAGCATACCGGTGATAATCGGAGCGCTGATCATACTCGGGGGTATATCTGCTTTCATCTGGACGATAGTGGATGATAAGGATCACGCGAGCCGTAAACAGCAGATCGCAATGGCAGGCAATATGCCGATAGCCTCAGCCTCTGCACCGGCGAGTGCATCCGAAGTGCACACTGAACAAGCAGCTCCGCAGGTGATCCATGATACGATAAGAGTAGTGCAGATACAGCAGAAATATATGCCGGCGCCATATGCGCCAGTAGCCAAAAACATGGCTCCAGCTGATAAGCCAGGTAGTACTACGAATGCTAAAGGACGTGCCATGCCTGTACTTCCTTCCTTCGACTATCTGTATGCGGACAAACCATACTATTTTGATCTCAAGACACCGCTGCTCAGTGATGAGGAGTTTGAGATGTATAGTGACAATGCCGCGATTACTACCTTGGGCAAAAATACATTCTACGTCAAACCTACCAAGACTGGGCCCCTGGCTATGGTCGTGGTGGAGAAAGGAACTCATAATAAACTCGCGGAAAAAGAATATAATGTCAAGGTCAAACCAAGGCCGGTGCCAACGATAGGAGATGATATAGTAGGTGGATTTGTTTCGCCCAAGATGCTGCTCGCTAAGCTGACCATTTCAGGTAAATCGGAAAACGGCTCATACAGCAAAGTGAAGAGCTTTAAGATGACGTGTAAGTCGGGATCATGTGATATCAATGATGTATCCAGTGATGGTACATTCAATGAGTCTATGATCCGCTTCCTACATAATGTGAAACCAGGTGAGAAGCTGTTTTTTGAAAATATCATAGCTGAAGGGGAAAACGGACAGCCTATGAGGCTGGATGATTTTCAACTCACGACCTACTAAACCTGAATTTATCTTCTTCCCTTATAACTAAGCAAAAGGACGACGGGGGTCGTCCTTTTCTTATTTTGGGATATCGTTTTTAGATTGGCCGATAGACTTTCCAGGTTTTTATAGCTGAGGATGCCAGCTGATTATACTATTCCATTATTGTATTGGGAAACCTGGAAAGTCCTTGTCATCTGTATGTAGGATCAGCAAAACGCCTGTCGTACAGGAATTCTTTATCTGTAAGTGTTTTGAGGAATGCGATGATCTCTTTTTTTTCTACGTCGGACAGATTACGTGCTTCCAGGAGTTCGGGACTGATATTGAGTGTGTAGAATTTGCCAGCGGCATAATGATCAAGCACCTGCTCAAGGCTACGGAAACGGCCATCGTGCATGTATGGATAGGTCATGGCTACATTCCGGAGGCTTGGCACTTTATAGGTGTTCTCATCTTTGTATCTGCCTGTGATAAGTTCCCTGCCCGGATCATTGAGCAGGGTGTCTGGCATAAGGCCGCTGCTTTTAAATGATTCGTCGGTGAAGAGGGGCTCGCGATGGCATTTGGCGCATTTCTCACGGAAGACTATGAGACCATTGAACTCAAACTGTGATAGTGTATCCTCATGGCGCATAAATTTATCATAGCGCGAATTGGAGGAAACCATCATGCCTGTGAACTGTGTGATAGCTTTGAGCATGCGCTCCGATGAAATGAGTGTATCGCCGTATGCTTCTTTGAAAGCAGTGCGATAATAGTCGCTGTGCTTTAGTTTTTTCAGTACCTCTCCGAGATCGGAATTCATCTCAATAGGGTTAGTCATCGGACTGAGTGGCTGGACCTCCAGATTATTGACACCGCCATCCCACATGAATGACTGGCCCCACGCGAGATTTTGAAGGGCCGGGACGTTACGCTTGCCTATGAGGCCATTGATGCCGTGGCTGAGGGGATGATCTATATGTGCAAAGGCAGCGATGCGCTGATGGCAAGATGCGCAACTGGTGGTACTGTCTTTGGAAAGTATCGGGTCATAGAAGAGCATGCGTCCGAGAGTGAATCCTGCCGGAGTGGGCTTATTGTTTTTGAAAGTGTAGTTAGGAACGGGAAATCCTTTGGGCAGCTGAAAGGTGACATCCCTTTCGCCGATCTTAAAATAGGGATTGTCCTCTGTAAAATTGCTAAGCAAGAATACGAAGCAAAGAAGGGTACTGATGGTAACTACTTTCTTAATAGTCATAATTCAGGTTACTAAGAGAAAACATGTGCTGATAATTATCTGCAATAGCAGGTGCATTTCGGAAATCAGTAACGGACGAAAGTTTGGCAATGTCAATGACTGTTTTGCCATCCATGATTTTAGCGATATCAGCAGACAAGTTTATTGAGGATATTTTAAGCTGTTTGCCGTCGGGCAGTTTACCAGTAGGTACATTTACCATATTGGGTTGGTCTGTATCTCCGTTCAGATCAAGGGTGACTTTCCTGATACAATTGGCGGGAGCTTTGTAGCCTCCTATGTGATATTCAAAGATGCCACCTGGGCTGGTAGATACGGGGGATTTACCTTCGAGCTTAAAAAAGATATACCCGGTATTCCATGTCCAGAACATAGCATTGACAGGGTCCAATGCGCCGCTCTGCGCACCGCTGCAATTGTGCAGGCTATCCACTCCGATGAGGAATGATATAGACTTGTAATTTCCCATAGGGATATCGGCCAGCTCTATATCCATCGTAGCGGGGTCGTCCTGGCGAATGAGATAGTAGCTGTCTTTATTGGTGAATACTTTGCCTGAAGTATCCGTCAACGTAATATTACTGATGTAGTATTTCAGATTGGTGATGGTGTAGTCCTGGCCGGTACTGTTTTTGTAAGTTGCGTTGTCGTATATGATCTCCTTACCGCCCACATTATTCCAGATATGCAATTTTATATTGCGCCTTTCACCGACAGGTGAAAAAGACATAGCCACAACTGATGCTGTGGCTATGCAGAAGATCATTATTGTTTTTTGAACGATGTTCAGCTTTTGGCGCATGGCGCTAAGATATTAATTTGACTTGACGATCTTGCGGCTGACATCCTGGGTGCCGTTATTCATATGCAGGATGTATATGCCGGTAGGATATTTAGTCAGATCAATTGTGTACGCGATGCTTGGCTGCATATATTCGATGGTCTCAAGCAATTGGCCGCTTTCATTATATAGTTTGCCTGTCACATTATTAGGGCTTTTATTATCCATATAGATATATACATATCCCTGAGTCGGGTTTGGTACGATCTCAAATTTGGCAGCATTATTCAGGTCATTGATACCTGTCGGTGTGGTGTATGTCGTGGTGGAGACAGTGATCGTATTATGACCGCCGCCATTGCCGGGGCCTACGCCGAGATTGCCGGATTGTACTACACCATAATAAGTCCCTGCCGAAGTATATGGATAGGCAGGTGCCAGTGTATCGTCCAGGGTCATAAAGTATGCATATGTACCCGCAGGATATTCAGGAGTGACGCAGAAGCGGCCATTGCGCGAATCGAGATCGCCGAGGCCGGGTACATATTCAAAGTCCCAAAGGAGGCAGCCCATAGGATACTGAGTGCTGACTGCCGGGCCGGCTGTGGAAGCGGTATTGCCACTAGGGTCAGTAGTCCTCGACTGATCCGCGCGAAGCCTGTATGATGAGTGCATGCGCTTGATACCGCCGCCACCCACTGTATCACCGTAGCCGTAGGCACCATATACCGGAAATCCGTCAAACATATATCCGATGATAGGTGAGTGGTGTGTGCTATCATTTTGGTTGTAAAGGCACTTAGGGCTGACGTGGTGATGATACTCGCCCTGCTGCTGAGGATGACCTATGCAGTTGTCAAAGCTCGGATACTCAAAATAGTAACCGTTGCGCGACCATACGTTATTGACGTATTGCGCGTCATCTGCATTGAAGATACTTACACCATTGGTCAATACACCGATGTGACCACGGCCTATAGCGGTGCCGGTACCAGTGTTTTTTTGTGGGTTGAGAGTGATCTTGTAGACAAAATTTTGATTGGCAGCGACGTTAGGATTGCCAACCCATGGGCCTATACTGTAGCCGGGGACGCAAGTGCAGCTCACATACACATCAGAGGTGGAATATTGAACTACTTCTACATTGGATGGGATATTGGCGTATCCGCGGTTGGCATTCGTATCGGGATTTTGTATCCAGGATGTGATGGCCGGAGAGAGTTGTGCCTGTGCATAGACTGAGGCCAGCAGTGCCAGGGCGAAAAGAACTTTTTTCATGAGTGTTGGTTTGGAGATTAATGATTGAATTTATGTTTGGTTATTTATTTATGACAAATTGAGAACTATATGACTGAGTAGCTGAGGTTACTTTCAAAATATATACCCCGGCGCTTAAACCTCGTGTATTGTAGGAATATATTTTGGAAGGAGTTATTTCTACACTTTCTATAATCTGGCCAAGCTGATCATATATGGTGCCTGTATACTTTTGGTAGATACCGTTGGTCGTGAGCTGATAGTTCAATTGATCTGATGCAGGGTTGGGATAAACGGATATACTAATCGAGTTTTCTATTTCACTGATGGCGCTAGAGGAGCTGCTATCACAGTGACTAAGTATAGCATTCCCTTCTATATGGCCATGAGGTGAAAGTATTTGTCCTCCGAAACCTGAATAGCTGGCGTCGAATTGCGTACACCTGAATACAGAATTATTGGTGATGGCTGTGCCTTGTGTCACTGCTGCATTGTTTCGCACCGGGTTGACATATTGCCAGAGCTTATTTTTGTTCGAATCTATTTCAAAGAAATTTCCTTTGGGACCTTCACAGACCAATATGTTTCCATTTGACATCGGTTGGACACCGCCTAAGGCATTGCCAAAAAAATCTGTGTCAACGGGAGCCGCTGTATAGGACCATAAAGCAGATGAAGGGCCATAGGCCTGACCAGTGGTAATGGGATAGTCGCCATTGCCATCGACCGGTGGTGTAAAGATATCTACAGAGGAATATGTCCCGGCTGGCCTGCCGACACCATTATTGAAAACTACGATGCTGCCGGCATGGGGATATCCTGCGGGGATCCATGTAGGGTTGTGCTGGGTGTAGAATACCCTATTGACTGCGGCGCCTCTGCCGTATACAGCAGGGTTGCCCCAGCGATAGAGGAGGTCGCCGCCTTTGCTATGTGCTCCACCGGAGTGAGAGGCGGCTTGCGCGGTAGTGGTATTGTGATCGATGAACCAGAGTTCGCTCATGTGATGTGCACTAAGGATGATCTGGTCGAGGCTTGCATTGTAAGTCACCGCATTGGCGTGTGTCCAGTCGCTGGATGCCGGACCTGCTGATGTGTAATTTACATTTACCAGTTCGGGATGATCGGCTACTACGCCGTAATTGCTTTTGGTCGCGTCGAAATCCTGTATGAGATGGTCCCATAGGCGCCACTGCCAAACTACGTTTGCCTGATTGGTTCCGATAGGTTGTAACTCCTCTATCTTTGCGGAGAAAACATTGCCGGAAATAAGAGATGGTTTCCTGCCTGCTGCAATAGCAGTATTGCTATCGATGATCTCCCAGATGACGACAAGTATATTGCCGTTGGCAAGTGGGTATATATCATGGTTCTGTGTTTCTGTGGGGCTGGAGATCGTGTATGACCACAGGAGGTTATTATTCCAATCGTATTTTTCTATCAGGCCACCTGCCGAACCATTGGTGTGAAAATTTGCATTGGAAACATTTCCCGACCTGAGCAAACTACCATCGGGTAATAAATAAACCGACATGCCGGGGGCGTGCATACTGCCCCACTGATGTATGCGGCGACCGCATTTGTCTATTAAATAGGTAGTGTCCGACTGCATAGGCGCGAAGAGTACATAGCCATCTTCGGCACTATTGCTTTGCAATAGTCCTACTGTGGTCTGACTGTGAACGGCCAAAGGATAAAGCACTGAGCTTAAAAATATGAAGAGCAGTTTTCGCATGTTTATACTTGATTTAATCCCTTGGCGGTGGTGGCCCTTCTTCGCGGCGATTCTCCCCCATGGCTTTAGCTATCATATTGTCAAATGTTTTTTGCTGACCAGGATTGCACATCTGCCGCACCAGAGCGAGGTGGTGATACGTGATCTGTTCCCTTTCTTTTTGTCCATTCAGTATTTCTGTGATGAGCGAATCCACTGTGGCGGATGATTCGTTAGGATCTGATAATGTTTTGAAAAATTCATCGTGGAGGTGGCGTTCGCGCTCGCCGATCTTCATCATGGCACCGTGATGCTCGTCGCGGAGTTTTTCAAATTGTTTTTGCTGGGCATCATCAAATTTTAATTCTTTGATCACAAGTCCTGCAGGGCCACGGCCATCGCGCGGGCCACCGGGCCTGCCACCATTAGGTGCGAACCACATGTAGCCCAACATGGAGATATTGAGTATGACGAGGAGCGCTACCAGCCCACCAAGTACTTTTATTTTTGTCTGATCATTCATTTTAGATTATTCAACTGTTTTTCCATTTGATAGGGCAGCCTATTGATCTGGTTTCTGTGACGTCTATTTTTTTCCCTGTCAGCAATGCATTCACTGCATCTTCGGCATAATGCCGGGTCACTTTTGCCGGTTCAGCACCGTTATCATCTATAGCGCCTGAATATTTTAATACCAGTTTCCCGTTTTCCTTTGCCAGGACAAATGCCTGTGGTGTTTTGGCAGCGCCAAAAGTTTTTGCTACTGATTGTGTTTCGTCAAATAAATATGGGAAGTTGTAATGTTCTTCTTTGGCGCGGGCTTGCATATTTTCATAGGAATCGGATGGAACGGCTATCGCATCATTTGAGCTAATAGCGAGCAATGGAAATCCTTTCTCCGTATATTTTTTATTCAGGGCATTCATGCGTTCCTGGTATTTCTTAGCAAAGGGGCAGTGATTGCAAGTGAAGACGACGATGAAGCCTTTTGCATTTTTATATGAACTCAGAGAGACCATCCTGCCGTCTGTGCTTTTCAAAGAAAAGTCAGCAACGTTGTCGCCTACCTGATAGGCTGTGTTTACTGGTTTGAAGCTGAGTAAGCCGATCATAGCCAGCAGTGAAACTAATCGTATATAGCGTGAGGTCTTCATTACTCTTTTACAAATTTCTTTGAGACGGTGATCTTTGTTTTGTCGTCGGTCAGTTGCAGATCGTAGATGCCAGCTGATAGGCCATTGATGTCGATGCCATTTTCCAATTGTGGCCTTGGCAGCATATACATGGTGCGGCCAAGCGCATCGACGATCCGCACATAATAGGCGCTGGTGCTGGTATTAGCGAAGCTGATAAATAGTTGGTTGGTAGATGGATTTGGGTAAATGGTATAATCAGGTTTTACAGTATTTGGTTCTGCGATACCGTTGGGCAGAGAATTTCCTGTCACTACAAACTGGCCCATCATGCCTTCATCCTCGTGGAGCGCAATGTGGCAGTGGAACATAAATGGATGAATAGTGTCTGAGAAATCTGAAAAACGGGCAATAAACCTGACGACCTGATTGCTACTGGTAGGGCCTTGTGGTTTATTGGGCACAAGTATGACGTCTTTCCAGCCCTGCTGCTCGGCTGGCGGTGTCGCCCCGTTTATACTAAGCACATTGAACTCTACATCGTGTATGTGAAATGGATGCGAGAAAACGGATGAGCTGGTGATCTGCCATATCTCGGTACTATCGACAGGGACATGATAATCTATTTTATTGAGCTGGAATATCTGATGGTTGATGATAAAGGCATTGGGCCCCAGGATGCCTGATACACCAGTGCTGTCACTCATGGTGAGATCGCGGGTGACTGAGGCAGATGAGGCGCTGAGGTAAGTATTTGTGGTAAGTGTGGACGGAATGGTCGTAATGGGTAAAGCAGTTTGGGCGCCGATATTGATGTGCAGTATGGGGAAATCTTTTTTGCCAAGGGCATTGGCAAAGGGCCCTCCGCCAAAATTTTCACCGCCACCTACGAAGTTGCTCAGCGTAGAATTGTATGCTTTAAGATCAAGGCTACCCGTTTTGCCTGTAAGATCGACAAGGATCTCTACACGCTCGCCCGGTGAAATGAGAAAACGTGTGAGTGGCACTGGCGCGTTGAGCAGTCCTCCGTCGGATGTGATGACGTAAAAGGTGCTGCCATCGCTGAGACCAATATTATATGAGCGCTCTATGGCTGCATCGAGCATGCGGAAACGGACGACCTGAGCGGGGAGTGTGCATTGTGCATGCAGGACGCCATTTGTCACCATCGAATCACCGTATGGGACAACAGTCATTTGATTGGCAGAGAAACTGCGGTCTGTCAGAATAAGGGGTATATCATCGATGCCATAGGTACGTGGAAGCGCCAGGGCGCTTTCGATAGAATCGCGGACAATGATGAGCCCACCGAGGCCTTCTGTGATCTGCTTCTCAGCCTCCATATGAAGGTGGGGGTGATACCAGTATGTAGCGGCGTTATTCTCAATGGTCCAGTACGGTGACCAGACAGTATTGGGCGGGATGAGCTGGTGAGGGCCGCCGTCCATCACTGCCGGGAGATGCATTCCATGCCAGTGCACGGTCGTGGTGTCCTGAAGTTTGTTGGTCACATTCATGTGCACGGTCTGGCCTTTGTACCAGATCATGGTCGGGCCCCACCAGTCGCCGTTGTATGCGGCAGTGATAGTTTGATTGCCGGTGAGCATTTGCCTGAATGTATCCTGTGCGGTGAGGTTAAACGTAGAGCCGCTAAGCGTATCGGGTATCCAGAGCGGGTTGTATTGGGCATAGGATACGTGTATAGTAAGAAGCAGGCAAATGATGAATAAGATCTTTTTCATTAATTGTTTACAGGGTTAATTTCCAAAAAATACAGTACCGAGGTCAGCCTGGTTATTGTCGCCTGATCCAAGGCCAAAAAGAGACGCAGCATCTTGCGAATGCCCATGATGTTCATTGCTGTGATGGCCATTATATAAGTACAGCGTGCTAATATTCAGTGCGATCAGGAGAGCAACGGATGCGGCGATACGCCATATGACCGGCGAATTTACCCTCGTGGAAACCGTCCGGGACATCATGCGCATGGTCATGTCCGGGCTGGGGGCGCGGCTTATGATGTCAGCGCTGCTTAGTACATCATCTACCCATTTGTTCTTTTCTGTCTGCATTGTTCCTGATTAGACGTTATGTTTTTAATATTCCTTCGTTTAGTTTTATGACCGGTGTCATTTTAATTCCTCGTAGATGTCTTCCAGTGATTTTCTTAGGTTTTGCTTGGCGCGCTGGAGTAGGGACTCCACTGCCCCTTCGTTTATCTTCATTATTTCTGATATCTCTTTCTGGCTGAGTTGTTCCATTTTGCTGAGGGTGAAGGCCACTTTTTGATTTTCGGGCAAGGCATCTATGGCATTGAATAGGTAGGCTGCCTTTTCCCTGTTTTCCTCAATGATACCGGGGTGGATCCAATTGACGGTTTTCGTTTTGATCTCTTCCTTGTCACCGGTGATGGAGTAGATAAAGCCGAAGCGCTTTTTACGGGAGCGGGATTTGATCAGATCCAGTGATCTAGTTACGGTGATGCGATAGACCCAGGTGGAGAGGGCTGATTCGCCACGGAAGCTGGCGATAGAATTCCAGACTGCGAGGAAGACATCCTGAGTCAATTCCTCTGCATCAGAGGTGTCTTTGACAAACGACAAGGCTGTATTATAGACACGATCCTGATACTGCGCGACAAAGTCTCGCAGGGCCGTGGCGCTTTGTTCGCGCAGGCCTCGCAGCAGCATCTCTTCATTTAGCATCTATGTGTGTACAGTGTGTATTTTGCCTTGTATCAACCAGTTGTTTGATAATAAGACGACATAATATAGGATTTTCCTTCGGCAAGGGAAGGGGGATGGGATGAGGTGGTGGAAAAGTGAGGTGAAGGCCTCACCCATCTGCCTTTGGCATCTTCCCTCTCTGAAGGAGAGGGAAGAGCCTTTTGAGCAATTTTTCAGCTGTTAATTAAAGTAATACTATTTTTCTTCTAAGGTCTTTGCCGGATTGGGTATGGAGGTGTAGTATATAGATGCCTTTAGCATTGCTGCTAAGGTCTATGTGAGTGGATGTTGTGTTTTTGATAGCCGGGGCATCGATGATATTGCCATTGATATCGAGTATTTCCAGTGAAGCGATCTTCTCGGTGGAGTTGCGGCAATCAACTACGATCTGATCCCTGGTAGGATTGGGGTAGACGCCAATGTTGTCAAGGGAGAGGTCGTTCACGCCATTTGTAAATGTCACTACTACGCTGTCTGTGCGGGAGCAATGAGACTGGTCTGTGGTGGTCACCACATAAGTGCCGGCAGCGAGGCCAGTGATCGTGGCCGTGCTATCACCATTGCTCCAATGCCATGAGTAGGGAGGATCGCCCATGGTGTCGCGGACTGAGGCTGTCCCATCGAGCGCAGTGGCAGATGTCGCTGCCGTCGTGTAGGTATGCGCCTCTATAGGTTGGAAAATAAGTGTCTTGATAAGCTGAATGGCAGCCAGTGTAGAGAACTGGCCACAGAGATTGTGATCATAAGTAGCGCCGACATTGAGCGTATCGGCAGTGACGGAACCGTTTGCAATAAAATGATCGACTGCTACTGCTGAGTGCTGATAAGGTACGATCTCATCGGCTGTGCAGAAAAACATGTGTACCGGAGATGTAGGTGTCCAATTGTACGCGTCGTTTTTGCGCAGCAGCTGAGTAAAGAAATTATTTGGGTCATTCTGAAGTGTATCGATGATCTTTTGCTGCAAGACCTGATTGGCCACTCCCGGAAGTTGTGGATTTATCTGGTATCCTTCTTTGCTGCCATTGTACAAAACCGGTAACAGCGTGTCGTAAGGTGATACAAATATATCGGAGTCGTGGGCAGCGTAATGATATACTTTATTGTAGCTCATGAAAAGAGCTGGTAAAAACGATGGGTCATTGTAATTGCTATTTGACAGGATCATATTGACCATAGTGCCGCTCATGTCGTAGTATCCTGCTATAGCTCCTGTGCCGGTGACATGCATCTGCGGATCGAGGTATGTCTGGATATACTGGTGTGCAGCCAGGGATGCATATGCACCCTCGGAGATACCAGCGAGGAATAGTTGTTTATTGTATGATGCACCTGTGGTGTCTACACTTTCTTTTGCAGCACGCAGCATATCGATGACGGCTGTGGCCTCCGTCTGAAGATGAAGGAAAGGATGTGAGCCGGGTCCGGTGCCGAGGCCAAGGCCATCGGGCAAGACCGTGATCAGGCCTAAAGAGCCAGAGGCCAAACCGATGAACCACTCGTAATGGTATTGTGATGGAGCATTGGATTTGCGGAAGAGATTATTGTGCTGGTAGCTGAGCATGGGTACATCGCAAGGGGTATGCTGAGGCACCACCATCAGGCCTGTGGCTGTAATGGCCTGGCTGTCGGCATCTACGGTATTATATATGACCTTGTAGGTTTTGACATCGTATACCGTAGTAAGAATGCCAGCGGGTACGCCGGATGCGACCAATATCGAGTCGACCTGAGCTTTAGTAAAATAATGCTGGAAAATGACCTGTGAGGCAAACTGCGCATGGGAAGTGATAGTCAGAAAACAAACGGCCAGGGCAAGCGTAAAACACTTTTTCATTTATTGAGTTTAAGTATGTGCGGCGGAAAGATAATCTATTGTGTGATAGAGGGCGTTTCCATTCTGTAAAGGTAGTGATTTGTCAGGTAAACTACTGGGGAAAATCAGGGCTTTTACGGGCCATATGCCGGCCTCACCCCGCATGATTTACTGGTCGTAAATCATGCGACCCTCTCCACACTTGTGGAGAGGGCGATAATCAGTGGATATGGGAAAGTATGTTAGCCGGCGATCTCGAATTTGACCTTTTTGTTTTTGATCTTTTCGTTTTTGATAGTGAGAAGGGTCTTTTCGATCAGGGAGCTTTTGACGGCTGCGTAGGCTGCATTGTCGAGCACCTCGATGCGGCCTACTTCGTCTTTCTGGAGACCGCCTTTCTGAAGCAGGAGACCCACGATATCTGTTTTATTGATCTTGTCTTTTTTGCCTGCGGCGATATATAATGTTTTCCAATCTGGCGGTGGGGGCTGAGTGAATGTCTCTGGTATTTCTTCCTCTTCTATTTCTCCTTCTACAAAATAAGGAAGGTGGTCTTTTTCTTCCAATAAGAAAAATGCTGTACCTGTAGCGTGCATACGAGCTGTGCGGCCATTGCGATGAGTCATGGCATCGGCGGTGGCGGGGAGCTGATAGTGGATGATACACTCGATCTCCGGTATGTCGAGGCCGCGTGATGCGAGGTCAGTAGTGATGAGTAGGGTGGTGCTACCATTGCGTAGTTTGATGAGGGCTTTCTCGCGTTCTATCTGCTCCATCTCGCCGTGATAGACGCCATGTGCTACACCGAGGCGGACGAGATTGGTGCTTATCCTTTTGACGGCTTCACGGTGATTGCAGAATACGATCTTGGAGTGAGCACCTAATTTGCCGATCAATAAACACAGGCCATCTATTTTGCTGAGGCCTTCGGGGATATTGACTTCTCTTAGTTCGAGGTTTGCTTTCTGTTCTTTGAACTGGGCGGTGAAGTCGAGTGTGACAGTCTTTCGCAATCCAACGAAGCGTGGGATGTCATCGAGTTTGGTGGCGGAGGTGAGAATCCTTTTCTCGAGTCCGCGCATGTGGGTAGTGATATAGGATATCTCATCCTGAAATCCGCCTTCGAGGGATTTGTCAAACTCGTCGAGGATCAGGGTATGCACTCCGTGCAATGTGATGTTTTCATTGCGGATGTGAAAGGCTATGCGGCCCGGTGTGCCGAGTAATACTGCGGGTGGCACATTGAGGTTATTTTTCTCGATACGCGTGGAGTGGCCGCCGTAGCAGCAGTTGATCTTAAAACCAGTACTCATTTGTTTCCAGACCTGCTCGATCTGTATAGCAAGCTCCCGTGAGGGAACGACTATCAATATCTGTACGCCGGCTTTATCTTTTTGCAATAGCTGTAATGCAGGTAGAAGGAATGCGAGTGTTTTGCCGGAACCGGTAGGGGAGATGAGTACGACATCGTTGGGATGAGGTACGGTTTCTACCATGGCTTTCTGCATGTCATTGAGCGCTTCTATTTTGAAGTTGGTTAGTATTTGTGAGTGGTCCATGGTTTTAATTAAAGTGATGTGGTGACAGGTGAAATACAAGTGGCGGGGTGAGGAAGAGAAATG
>JAOQAO010000200.1 GCA_025963485.1 Bacteroidota bacterium
CTACGTGCTGTTTCCGCTGCTATTGCAGCTATTGGCCGCAGGCCGCAAAGATAACAGCGTCGTCTATGTGCCCGGCGATGACCTGCCTCAGGTCTATATCCTGATGTCCGCCTACAACGAGCAGAAAGTGATACAGGAGAAGCTTCAATCGGTCTTTGACACTTCCTACCCGCTGGACCGGCTCTCCTTCTATATAGGTTCTGACAACTCATCGGATGAAACGAATGCGATCATAGACGCTTACGCTCAAAAGTACCCACAGGTAAAGTTTTCACCCTTTTACGAGCGCAATGGTAAATCGGGAGTACTGAATATGCTCTACACGCAGATCAAAGCGCAGGGTATCACGGACAAGGACATCTTTATCCTCACGGATGCGAATGTGCTTTTCACCCGTGACTGTATCTATGAGATGGTGAAACACTTTAAGAATCCCGGTATCGGGCAGGTAGCTGCCAATGTGCTGAACAACGGCCAACGCAGGGACGGAATCTCTGTGCAGGAGGCGACCTACATCCAGCGGGAGAACATGATCAAATACCGCGAGGGCCTGATATGGGGCGCTATGCAGGGAGCTTTTGGAGCCTGCTATGCCATGCGGGCTGACTGCTTTACTCCCATCCCGACAAATTTCCTCATGGAGGATTTCTACATCAGCATGAGTATTCTTAAAAATGGCAAAAAGGCCATCTCCGAATTCAAATCTATCTGCTACGAAGACGTCTCCAATGATGTGAAGGAAGAGTTCAAGCGCAAGACACGCATCTCTTCCGGCAACTACCAGAATCTTGGCGTTTACTGGAAAATGCTATTCAGGTTTGATGCAGTGGGCTTTAGCCTTTTTTCACATAAAGTATTGCGGTGGATGGGGCCTTTTATAATCATCCTAATGCTGCTGACGAGTGGAATAATGGCAGTGCATAATACCCTCTACCTGGTGATATTTGCAGGATTGGTGCTTTTCTGCCTGTCTCCGCTGATGGATAACGGACTCAAGGCGATAGGCATCCATATAGGTCTGGTGCGGTTTGTAGCGTATTTCAACCTGATGAACATCGCACTGTTGTATGGCTTCTACAAATACCTGACAGGTGTGCAAACCAGCGCCTGGAGCCCGACGAAGAGGAATACAGGCTAAACTGGCGATAGGTTATTTAATATATAAAAAACAGATAAAATAAAATCTGAGCATTGACGGGCATTTGCCGATAACATCATATATAGCTCCACCGGTAAAAATTAATTCCTTCTTATTTCGCAAATTTGCGCCGCATTATTTCAAACACACCTCTGCGCATAGCCGCAGTCATAAAATATACATCATGAAATCTCAACTGAATACCATAGAGGAAGCGATATCAGACATCAAGAAAGGCAAGCTCATCATCGTAGTAGACGACGAGGACCGCGAAAATGAAGGGGACTTCGTCACTGCTGCGCGCAATGTCACACCGGAGATCATCAACTATATGTCCAAAGTAGGACGCGGCCTGATCTGCGCGCCCATCTCCAAGGCCATCGCAGACCGCCTCAGCCTCAGCCTGATGGTCGGCAGCAATAACTCAGCGCATGAGACGGCATTTACTATCTCAGTCGACCTGCGCGGTCATGGTTGCACCACAGGCATATCCGCACACGACAGATCGAAGACTATACATGCCATGATCGATCCCAAGTTCAAACCGGAGGAACTGGCTCGTCCGGGCCATATTTTCCCACTTATCGCTAAGGAAGGCGGGGTGCTCAGGCGTACCGGCCATACAGAGGCCACGGTGGACCTGGCGAGGTTAGCGGGATTTGAAGAAGCGGGTGTACTCGTGGAGATCATGAATGAAGATGGCACTATGGCACGGCTGCCCGACCTGCTCAAGATGGCGAAAAAGCTCAAGTTAAAGATCATCTCGATCAAGGACCTCGTAGCATACAGGATGAAACACGAACGTCTCATCAAAAAAGAGGAGGTCGTAGAAATGCCAACAAAATATGGCGACTTTAAACTCATCGCCTACTCACAATTCAACAGCGGCGATACGCACATGGCCCTCGTGAAAGGCACCTGGAAGAAGGGCGAGCCAGTGCTGGTGCGCGTCCACTCATCATGTGCTACAGGCGATATACTCGGCTCTATGCGCTGCGACTGCGGCGACCAGCTCCATGCCGCTATGCAGACCATCGAGAAAGAAGGTAAAGGCGTAGTGCTCTACATACAACAGGAAGGGCGCGGTATAGGCCTCATCAATAAGCTGCACGCCTATAAGCTGCAGGAAACAGGACATGACACGGTACAGGCCAATCTCGCGCTGGGCTTCAATATGGATAACCGCGACTACGGCGTCGGTGCGCAGATACTCAATGACCTCGGCATCCACAAAATGCGCTTGATGACCAATAATCCCAAGAAGCGCGTAGGCCTGGTAGGCTATGGACTGGAGATCGTGGAGAATGTGCCACTGGAGGTCCACCCCAATCCGCATAATCAGTTCTACCTCGAAACTAAACGGGATAAAATGGGACATGAAATATTGGACAAGAAGAAAACAATAGCTGCTAAGTCAAAGGATAAAAGCAAGAAGTCACAAGTCGCAAGCAGCGAGTCACAAGTGAAAGGCAAAAAGGCTGATGCAGTGAAGGTGAAGTCAAAGGATAAGAAAGCTAAAAAAGTCAAGAAGTCACAAGTCGTAAGCAGCGAGTCGCAAGTGAAAGGCAAAAAGGCGGATGCTGTGAAGGCGAAGTCAAAGGGGAAGAAAGCTGATAAGGGCAAGAAGAAGAAATCCAAATTATAATCATCAATTTCACAAGATGAGATCTGATGATGAAATGGATTTGGCAGCTTCCCTCTCAAAAATTCTTTCTGAGGACGGCAATCTTTTGAGAAAGCTGGCGGAAAATGAGGCAGCGGAAAAGCGCCATCCCCGTGACATACGTATTGCCGATTATACCTATTCCCTGCCGGATGAACGGATAGCTAAATTTCCGTTGCCCGATAGAGATAGTTCGAAACTACTATTGTATAAAGACGGAGGTATATCTGAAGATACATACAGGCACTTGCCTTCCCATATTCCGACGAATTCGCTTGTTGTGTTTAATGACACTAAGGTAGTCCATGCAAGGCTACTATTCACCAAGGATACCGGCGCCGTAATAGAGGTCTTCTGCCTGGAGCCGGATGACAGGTATGCAGATATTACGACTGGTATGATGCAGACCAGAGAGGTCTATTGGAAATGCCTCGTCGGCAAGGCTGATAAGTGGAAAGAGAAAGAACTCCATCTGCCTATCGAAGGACACGGCATCACCGTCACAGCGTCTATCTCCGAAAAACTTAGCGACTGTTTTATCATCCACCTGACATGGAATACCGACGTGACCTTCGCTGAGGTATTGCACATGGCAGGCGCCGTCCCTCTCCCACCCTATATCAAGCGCAAAGCTGATAAAAGTGACAGCGACACCTATCAGACTATTTATTCAAAGATCGAAGGATCAGTAGCAGCTCCTACAGCGGGTCTGCATTTCACTGACAAGATATTTGATGGTTTTCGTGAGAAAAAGATCGATTGGGAGTTTGTGACGCTGCATGTCGGCGCGGGCACTTTCAAACCCGTGAAAGCGGAGATCATAGCGGATCATAATATGCATGCCGAGTGGCTGGATGTATCTCTTGATCTCATCAAAAAGCTAAGGGATGCTGTCGCTGAAAAAAGGAATATAGTAGCTGTCGGTACCACAGCTACACGCACGATAGAGAGCCTGTACTGGCTTGGAGTAA
>JAOQAO010000202.1 GCA_025963485.1 Bacteroidota bacterium
ATCATCGCATCCCGTGACCATGAGATGATCCAGACCGTGTGTAACCGCATCATCGAGCTCACCCCATACGGCATCATCGACAAGGAGATGACCTACGACGAATACATCAACAGCGACCGCGTCAAAGAGCAGAAAGCTGAATTGATGGCTAAGGCGCCGAAGATGGCTAAGGTGAAGGCATAGTCCTATTGTCGGGTAGATTTGACCTCTTTCTCAAAGTTGTCAAATTTGTATGTTTCTGAGTTATGGTATGAGTAGGTGATGCGCTGGATGCCTAATATTAGTCGCATCAGATTTGATTTTAATTAGGTACAAACAGGTCGGCTACTATGGCATCTTCTCCCTCTGAGCATTCATGATGGAGAGCATGTGCTGAATCTGATTATTTACCTTATCAACGCGATACTTCCCTGTAAATGCTTGGCTGCGCCACTGCTCTTAGAGCCGGTGGAGTAGGTCAGTATGTAGACATAAACTTCTGTAGGCTGCATCATGCCTCTGTAGGTACCATCCCATGCTGCATTGATATCATCCGTCTCCCATACTTTCTCGCCCCAGCGGTTAAATATTTTCATCTCGTGCAGTGTGATACACCTGCCTACTATTTGATAAGTATCATTTTTGCCGTCGCCGTTTGGCGTGAAAGCATTAGGTACGAAGATCACTCCATTGCAGTCATCTATGCGGATATAGACGGAGTCGGAGATTACACAGTTATTGCTATCCGATGCCTGCACTACTGCCCAGGCAGACTGTTGCACTATAGCCTGAAGGTTTTGACCGTGAGTATTACTCAGTGCAGCATCAGACGACCAGGCATAGTGATAGTTTGGGTCGCCGTTGGCTCCGAGTTGGATGGTGTCCCCCTGCGTGATTATTGTATCACTGGCATATATCTGGATAGAGGGTAGCGGCCAGATATTGACATGCAGTGTATAGATGCTGTCGCAGGGACTGGCAGGTATGGTGTCGGAGTAGAATCCCGGCTGTGTATAGGTGTACCCATCTATAGTTACGCCTTGCCCCTCGCAGAAACCGACATTTGCTGTATCACGCGGGACACCAATGCTGAGGTTCAATATATGTATACTGTCACATCCTGTGGTGGTAAATGTGTCGCGGTATATTCCTGCTGTACCATAGCTATGCGAACCCACTATGACAATCTGCCCCGGGCATACACGCCGCGAAACTGAATCGCGGGCCATAGTGCCTACGGATAGATTTAATGTATAAATGCTATCACAGCCGGTAGTAGCAAAGGTGTCGCGGTAAATACCTGTGGAGGAGTAAGTGTGTGTACCTACTGTAATGCTTTGCCCTGGGCATATAAGCTGAGAAACTGAATCGCGGGGCGTAGTGCCTACCGATAGATTTAATATATATATGCTATCACAGCCTGTAGTAGCAAAGGTGTCACGATAAATACCTGGGGACGTATAAGAGTGTGTGCCTACGGTAATGCTTTGCCCCGGACAGATGCTTCGGGACACAGAATCGGATCGTATGCTCCCGATAGACAGGTTTAATATATAGATACTATCACAGCTTGAAGTAGCAAAGGTGTCACGATAAACACCCGGGGAGGTATAAGTGTGTGTGCCTACGATAATACTGTGGCCCGGACAGATGCTTTGAGACACGGAATCGGATCGTATGTTACCAATAGACAGGTTTAATATATAGATACTATCACAAGCTCCTGTCACAAATGTATCCCGGTAGATTCCAGTGGTAGCATATGAATGTGTACCCACTATGACAGTCTGACCGGGACAAATAGTCTGCAATACGGAATCAATGATCTCATTGGTCACAAGGAGATGGAGAATGAAAACGCTATCACAACCGGCAGTAGCAAAAGTATCCCGATATGTCCCGGTGGTATTATATGAATGCAGGCCAACAGTGATGATCTGTCCTGTACAGATCGTCCGCGAAGTGGAACCAACTTTCACAGTGCCAACCGAGAGGTTTAGTATATGAATGCTATCGCACCCGGTGCCTGTAGTGAAAGTATCCCTGAATATCCCGGCGGTCGAATAGGTGTGCGGCCCTACTGTTACGCTTTGCCCCGGACAAATAAGCTGTGTTACGGAATCGCGGATAGATGGATTGATGGTCAGGTTCAGAATCGCGATGCTGTCACAAAAAGGCGTAGGGATCGTGTCCCGGTATGTGCCGGCCTGTGTGTATGTATGCCCCGCAAAGGTATAACTCTGTCCGGGGCAGATGGTTGCCGAATTGTTCGAAAGGCCTCCCTGGGTATAGCGGCATCCTGTAGTATCTATGGTTAGTGAACCATACATGGAGAAAAATGCACAATACCTGTTTGAGTTTGTTACTTGTACAGCGATCACATTGTTGCAAGGCTGGAACCATGCGAGCTGTGTGGCATTAAGTATATAGCGCTGTCCGGTGACGGCATTTGGCTGAGCTCCCAGGAAGTGGCCATTGATATACGTATCAGCATAGTCATCGCCTATGATATTCAGCGTGCCGGCGACGACGGTGCCGCATATCCTCAGGTTCCTTCTGAAGCAACCGGTATCAGGAAAGTGAGTGGTCACATCTGTCCAGATCGCAGTATCTGACTGGCCAAAGGGGTACCAGTTTGCGCCGTTACACGATCCTCCTATGGACGTGTCCGGCACAGAGCCATTGACCACATTTACCCATGAGGCGTCGTTGTAGGAAGGCAGTGTCCAGCTTGGGCTGGCATGATAGCCGGCACCACGATATGCCTTAAATCCGGAATGAGGCCCAGATCTAAGCCCGATCGTTTGTGTTTGTGCGTCAGCGATCATAGTGCCGCAAAAGAGAAGAAACAGAGTGCAGATTGTTTTCATGGTGTTTTCATATCAGGGCGCGACAAGATACCACTATTATCCTTTTTGTACAACAAGCGGAATGAATAGGCACAGTATACATTCACGGCACGACAAGTACTACCGTCGTCCTGGCTCAACCGTCGATCCCTGACGAGCTAACCGAAGCACAAGACGGCTATGCGATGGCCTTGCTTCATTCTTGCACCAGTTTTTTGAGGACATATTTAAGAAACCAAGCGACTGTTGAGAGCCATGAGTGTTTTCCACTCGCGCCTCATCCCCTACAGCAGAAATTTTATCCTTACCTTAGCTATAACCAAACACTTACTCCCATGAGAAAAATAATCGCACTATCATTCATCACACTCGATGGCGTCATGCAGGCACCCGGTGGGCCTAAAGAAGATAAGTCCGGCGGATTTAAATACGGCGGCTGGCAGGCTCCTTATGACGATAAGGCGGTCGATAAGGTGCTGAAAAAGGAATTGCAGCAGGCCGACTATTTTTTAGGTAGGAAGACATTTGATATATGGGAAGGCTACTGGCCTGATCATGCTGATTTCTGGCCGGGGATCGGTAAAGGCACTAAGTATGTCTTCTCCAAAAAGAGAAAGAAAACGGACTGGGAAAACACCGTTTTCATTAAAACTGTGGCCGATATCAAAAAGATCAAAAAGTCTAAAGGCCCGGACATACAGGTCTGGGGCAGCAGTAAGCTTATTCAACTGCTATTGAAGCATGATCTGGTCGATGAACTCCGGCTCAAAATCTATCCTTTGGTATTGGGCAAGGGGAAAAAACTCTTTGACGATGGCGCTATGCCCGCAGCATTTACATTGACAGAATCCATCACTACTTCAAATGGTGTGATCGTAGCCAACTACAAACGTGCCGGTAAAGTCAAGACCGGAACAGTAGGCGCTTAAAGTCTCACTCTTCGTCTCAGAATAATATAAAAAATGGCCTGAGCAAAATGCCCAGACCATTGTATAATAGATTTGTAAACTCTTATTTTACCTTGCTGGCAGCCTTGGTCGGATCCAGCAGGTCGTAAAACTGATTTAGCCTTGGGAGTATGATGATGCGGGTACGGCGGTTTGTAGCCATATCTTCGGCATTATCGTTAGGCACGAGTTGATTGTATTCGCCCCGTCCTGCGGCGATCAGTTTATTAGGGTCGATATGATAGTCATTTTGCAGTACGCGCACTACACTCGTGGAGCGTTTTACGCTCAGGTCCCAGTTGTCATCTATACAGTTTGTTTTGATAGGATTATTGTCGGTGTAACCCTCTACCATCACATCTACCTCCGGTCTGGAGGCCACTATGGATGCTATTTTGCCCAGCACAGCTTTTGCCTTATCGGTGATTGTATACTTGCCGGAGTTATACAGCATTTTGTCAGACAGGTTGATGTAGACCACGGTCTTGTCTACCTTTATATCTACGTCTTTATCATCCAGTCCGTCTTTCAGGACTCCTTTCAGGTTGACGGCCAGTGCCAGGTTGATAGAGTCCGCCTTGTCTTTGGCAGCCAGTAGCATTTGTATGTATTTATCTTTGTCCTGTAGCTGTGCCAGCGTCTTGCCGATATTATCATTGGCGCCTTTTGACAGCACAGTCAGGTCACCTACCTGGCTTAGCTGCTTATCGCGTTGCTTCTGGCAGTCTGCGAGCTGTTCTTTGAGCTGAGTAAATTGATCTTGCTTACCTCCCAGGGAAGTTCGCGACATGGCGAGGTCATTTTCGCAGGAACTCAGGCGGCTGGTCAGTTTATCTTTTATGTCATTGCAGTTTTTCAGATCACTGTTAGCCCGCGATAGTTGGCTTTCGAGGGCCTGGTAGTTTTTCTTTGTGACACAAGAACTCATGGAGAGCACTGTAAATATGGCAGCGATAGTGAGTAAGGATCTCATATATTTTGGTTTAAGTTATTTATTGAATATTAGAGACTAAAATTTGTGCCAAACCTCAAAATTCCCCAAATTCCCCACCGGTAGATATTTTGAAATGCTTTCTCATTGTGGTAGAATTAGTTCCGTTAGTTCTTCGATATTTAAACTCCAAACTAAGTTCCTATATTACACCATTACTAAATCAAAAAATCGATCATGAAAAGAAGCATCACTAAGATCGCTGCTATATGCGCAACGGTCATTTTACTCGCAGTGGGTACGGCCTTTGCCGTTCAGCCGACTACAACCGTAGCGGATAAATACTTCATAGCAGCCGGAGAATATCCCAATACGCTAGCGGTAAGCGTCAATGCAAAAATGGCTCAGGGATGGGTGCCTGAGGGCGGCATATCGAGCTGGACCAATCCTACCACAAAAAAGACCTACTACCTGCAGGCTATGGTCAAAAAGTAAGCCTCTAAATCATAACACACATTTAATACTTAAGGACTGGTCTTATGACCGGTCCTTATTGCTTAGTCCCGGTTCCCGGTGGACTGTGGCTGATATGTTCCCGCAATCATTTTTTTTCCTAGATTTGAAAAGCACGGAATACATAATCTATAAAAACTACAAATGGTCATTACTATCAAAGACGAAACATTTGCCGGCAAGGTACTTCGGGAGCTGGACCTGGAGTTCCGGTCAGAATCAGTCACCGTCAGGGAAATCATCAGCGAGCGGGTACTGCAGGAGGTGGACAACTACAATAATAAACTGCCTGAGTTCTTTAATGGACTGATAGAGCCCGGCGAAGCAGAAAAAACCATCAACGGATACAAACTCAAACCCAAAAAGCTGATAGATGGCGAGAAGCAGGTCTATACAGCGCTGGATGCCTTTATGAAGAATGGATTCTTTGTCCTCATTGATAATCTTCAGGCCGAGACCCTGGAGCAAAAGGTATTGCTCACAGATGCCACCGCGATCAGTTTTGTCAAACTAACGCCACTCGTAGGAGGATAAGCCATGGGAATACTGGATACGCTCAAAGGAGCCCTGCTCGGACAGAGCCCTGATGAAATGGATTTTGACCGTGTCATCCAGGAGTCTCGGGATGAATATGCCAAAACCAATGGCTATTTCTGGAGTGTGAAGATTAGTGCGCTGCCGACGTATAAAAATGAAGTTTCCACTTGGTCCGACAAAAAGCGCATTGATTTTATCATCGACTGTGTCGGAAATATATCCGCCTACAACGAGAAAAATAAATCCTGGAGTACAGGAGAATCCGGATACCAAAAAAATGCTATCAGGGAATCATATGTCGCGCAATTGTTCAAATCAAAACTGATCATGGATGATGATGACCTGGAAAGGCTCATAACTTCATTTTCCAAAAACAAACATAAAGACTGGGCCGACATTAGCGTATGGCCCATAGCATCTCTGCTCAATCAGGTGGACCAGCAAACCAAAGCTCAGGTTCCTTCACCGGAAATGATCGCTACGCTGCATGAACTCCGCACAGAGGTGCAAAAGATGGGCGATCACAAGGAGAAAGAAAAGCTAAAGCTCACTGATAAAATTGACAGTATTTTGTTTAAATCCACCGGGCAAGAGGGAGATGTCAAGCCGACTTTGTTTCTTGGGGAAGACGATTTTTCTGCATACGCCAATCATGCTATCGAGGCACTGCCAGCGCCGGAGAAAAAAATATGGTACCAGCTGATCATAAAAGCACAAAAGGCAACGGGCTCCAAGCCATCAAAGAAATATCTGGATGAAACTAAAGTACTTTTCAAGGAATTGGGTACAGACAAATTTAAAGCAGTGGTGAATGATTGGTTCGTCTTTATCATAGCGCTCAAGGAAAAACTGCAGGAGCATACATCAGGCTATGCGGGCAACACATATACCTACACCACCTCCGAGCTTATCAGTGCTATCAATCTGGATCCGATAAAAGGGTTTGTATGGATGTGTTCCCACTTTCACGATACGCGAACTATCCATACCATAGCTGATCTCGCGGAGCGTTCATATCGCAAAATACCCGGCAAGGGTCCGGCAGCGGCCGCTGTCGGCAATGCCTGCCTGTTTACGTTATACTCCTCCCGCGGACTTGATGGTATAGGCCAGCTATCGCGGTTGAAGCTCAGGATCAAACAAAGCAGTACACAAGATATTATTGAAAAATACCTGCTGGCTGCCGCCAGTGAGCAGGGTGTATCGCTTCATGAGATAGAGGACCTGGCAGTAGATGATCATGACCTGGCAGAGGGCAAAAAGGAAATGCTATTTGATGAATACAAAGCCATACTGGAAATAACCGGAGTAGGTAAATCAGAAATGAAATGGTTCAAGCCAGATGGGGCCGAACAGAAGGCGGTGCCTGTTTTTGTCAAAGAAAAATATGCCGCACGGCTCAAAAAACTAAAAGATACGCAGAAGCAGGTCGATCAAACTACCTCTGCGCAGCGGGATAGGATAGACCGCATGCTGCGCAGCGACCGGCGATGGACCATGGAGAATTTCACCAGGTTATATCTGGAGCATGGACTCATGTCGTTTCTCGCGAGGAAGATCATTTGGGTATTTGAACATCAGGGCCTAAGCCAATCTGCTATATACATAGGAGATCAGTGGGTCAACAATAATGATGAATTAATAGTCCCTCATGAGAGCGCCGAAATATCTCTCTGGCATCCTGCTGTGCAGAGTGTAGCAGAGATCAAAAAGTGGCGCAGCTTCCTGGTAGACCACAAAATACAACAGCCGCTTAAACAGGCATTCCGCGAGGTATACCTGCTCACTGATGCCGAGGCCAATACCAAGTCCTATAGCAACAGGATGGCGGCGCACGTCCTGAAGCAGCATCAATTCAATATGCTGGCCAAGACACGCGGTTGGAAATATTCATTGCTTGGTGCATTTGACAATGGCATAAACAACCAGTCGGCGGAGGTGAAGCTCAACGAGTATGGCCTCCGCGCCGAGTATTGGATAAATGAACTCAATGCCGACGGCGCGACCAATGATACCGGCATATGGAACTATATCACCACTGATCAGGTGCGATTCATCAAACAGGAGAACAACGAAACGGTCGATCTCATTGATGTACCCCCGATACCATTCTCTGAAGTGCTCAGGGATGTGGATCTGTTTGTGGGAGTGGCCAGCGTGGGTAATGACCCTACCTGGCAGGATTCCGGTGGGGTCCCGGCCTATAGGGATTACTGGACCTCTTATTCTTTTGGTGATCTGTCTGAGACAGCCAAAAACCGGAAAGATATATTGGCCGGTCTCGTGCCTCGCCTGAAGATAAACAAGATCGCAGAAGTGGTGGATAAATTTCTTGTGGTCAAAGGTAAATTGCGGACCTACAAGATACACATCGGCAGTACCAATATCCTCATGGAACCCAATGACCAATATCTCTGTATAGTACCGGACAGGAGCAAGAAGGATCATACCGAAAATCTCTTTATCCCGTTTGAAGGAGATGCGGGGCTTTCCATCATCCTTTCAAAAGCGTTTCTGCTGGCGGATGATGACAAGATCACAGACACTACGATCACCTCGCAAATAAACAGGAAGTAATTCTTATATCTAATTCCTAACCAAGCCGTCATATGCTAATACGTAGCATTGCCATATGCTGCCTGGTTTTTTGAATCAAACGTAGCTCAGGTCTGACCGGCCTTTAGTCAAAAGCTTTCAAAGAATAATATAAACCCTCATGACTCAACTATAGACTATGTTTGTATGGTATTTATCATTCAATTAAAAAAACGATCATGAAAAAAACAAGCACTAAACTGGCTATCCTCTTTTCGGCTATCCTCGTATTGGCCGTGGGCACTGCCTTCGCTATACCTTCATCTACGCCTGTGGCTGAGAAATATTATATAGCAGCAGGAGAGTTTCCAAATTCACTGGCTACGAATGTCAATCTGAAAATGGCAGAAGGATATACGCCGGAAGGTGGCATATACAGCTGGACCAATACTGACCATAAGACCTACTATCTGCAGGGTATGGTCAAGAAATAAGCACGAATAGCAACTTCATATATCATATACTTAAGGACTGGTCTTATGACCGGTCCTTATTGTTTTATATCCGTCTGGTTTCCGCTTTATCCGGTACGATCCTTGCAATACGTATGACTAAAACAACTAAACATGTCAAAGTCGATCGCGAATAAGCGCGTGGCCATCGTAGCCACGGATGGAGTCGAAGAGTCAGAGTTCACTAAGCCAATGGAAGCGCTGAAAGAGGCAGGCGCGAAAGTCGACGTACTCAGTCTCAAATCGGGAAAGATAAAGGCCTGGAACCATAAGGACTGGGGAGGCGAATACCAGTAGACAAGACCATATTTGATGCCAACTCTGATGACTATGACGCAGTGGTACTGCCCGGAGGAGTCATGAATCCGGACAGGCTCCGTACTGATGTGGATGTGGTAGAGTTTGTATCCTCATTTCTGGAGGAGGGCAAGCCTATCGCCGCCATCTGCCATGGTCCATGGACGCTCATAGAGACCGGCCTGCTCAAGGGGCGCAAGATGACGTCCTACCCATCTATCAAAACTGATCTTATCAATGCCGGTGTAGACTGGTCGGATGAAGAAGTAGTAGTAGACAATGGCCTCGTCACTAGTCGCAAGCCTGACGACTTGCCAGCTTTCTGCGCCAAAATGATCGAAGAAATAGGAGAGGGACAGCACTAAATAGTTGTCTAAAATTATCTCACTGGCACTCGGGAATGGGGTATGATTGGTTTTTTGAGGGCTGCTACTGGTAGTTGGTGTACTATACTATAAAGTTTCAAGAAAACAACTTAGCTCAAAGCCTCCGGTTTCACGGGGGCTTTTAATTTTTTATCGCTTGCCATTTAGCTCATGAAAAATGCAGAGTAGTTAGCTAATACATTTCTGAGTATGAGGAGATAAACGGCATTCTTATTTTTAAAAGTAAATTTTACCTTTAGTATCCCTAAAATATAAATCATGAGAAAAGCTTTCCTTTTCACACTGCTATTTGTTTGCTCGATTTTAATTTCTTCCGGACAGGTCCCGCAAGGGCTCAACTACCAGGCCGTCGTGCGCAATAGCACTGGTGCCGTCACTGCTTCTACACCGGTGAAACTTCGTTTTACTATCCATGACACCGCTCCCGGAGGCTCAGCAGTGTATACCGAGGTCATCAATGACACTACCAATCAATTTGGCCTGGCCACTGTGGTGATAGGCAGCACGGGCAATCTTAGTGCGGTGAACTGGGGCACCAACGCAAAATATTTGCAGGTAGAAATTGATGTAAATAATTCAGGAACATATATAGATATGGGGACATCGAAACTGATGAGCGTTCCATATGCGCTGTATGCAGCGAATGCACCGACCGGTCCGACGGGTGCTACCGGACCTGCCGGCGCTACGGGTGCCGCAGGCAATGCAGGTGCTACTGGCGCTGACGGTTCTACTGGTGTGCAGGGCAGTCCTGGAGCCACAGGCGCAACCGGAAGTGCGGGTGCTGCCGGCCCCACAGGTGCGACGGGAGATACAGGAGCTACTGGCCAGACTGGTTCTACAGGAGCCACTGGTAGTATAGGAGCATCCGGAGCTAACGGAACAAACGGTGTCACCGGCCCGACAGGCGCCGCAGGAGCCAACGGGACAAATGGTACTAATGGCGCCACTGGCCCGACAGGTGCGAACGGAACCAATGGCGCCGCCGGAGTGAATGGTACTAATGGTGCTACAGGCCCTACAGGTGCTGCGGGAACAAATGGAACTAACGGCACGACAGGACCGATAGGCGCAGCGGGATCCAACGGATCTAATGGTGCTAATGGCCCGACCGGCCCTACAGGCGCTGCCGGTGTAAATGGAACTAACGGCGTGACCGGGCCTACAGGTGCTGTGGGTACTAACGGAACAAATGGTACTAATGGAGCTACTGGTCCTACTGGTGCTGCAGGCACGAATGGAAATAATGGGGTGACTGGCCCAACAGGCACCCCGGGTGCTAACGGAACAAATGGAACAAACGGTCCCACTGGTCCTACAGGCACCGCAGGAACCAATGGGGCCAATGGTCTGGCAGGGGCCACCGGAGCCGCCGGTACTACCGGTGCCACTGGCAGCACAGGTCCTACTGGTGCTGACGGATCTACCGGTGCTACAGGCGCCGGAGGTGGTGCGACAGGCCCCACCGGACCGACAGGTGCTACGGGTACTACAGGCGCTGGAGGTGGAGCTACGTGGCCTACCGGTCCGACAGGCCTGGCTGGGACAAATGGAACTAATGGCCTGACAGGACCAACAGGAGCCGCTGGCTCAAACGGAACGAATGGTTTAAATGGTGCTACGGGTGCGAATGGTACAAATGGAACGAACGGAGCGACGGGCGCTACGGGACCGGCTGGCACTAACGGAACAAATGGTGTGACAGGCCCGACCGGAGCTGCGGGTACTAACGGCACTAACGGATCAACTGGAGCCACAGGCGCTGCCGGTACGAATGGCACTAACGGCGTGACCGGTGCCACTGGCCCGACCGGAGCGGCTGGTACTAATGGAAGTAATGGTACTAATGGTGTGACCGGCCCTACCGGCGCTGCCGGTGCCAATGGCACGAATGGTTTGGCGGGTGCGACGGGCCCTACGGGTGCAGCCGGTACTAATGGTAGCAATGGTACAAATGGACTGACCGGTCCTACTGGCTTAGCGGGGACCAATGGAACCAATGGTTCTGCTGGCGCTACCGGACCTACAGGTGCTGCCGGTGCAAATGGTAGTAATGGTACAAATGGACTCACTGGCCCCACTGGCCCTGCAGGTAGCAACGGTACAAATGGTTTCGCCGGTGCCACAGGTCCTACCGGTGCAGCTGGCAGCAATGGTACAAATGGCCTGACCGGTCCTACCGGCGCGGGGGCTACTGGCCCTGCCGGGACTAACGGTTCAAATGGATTGACAGGTCCCACTGGTCCTACAGGTGCGGCTGGTACCAATGGTACAGGTGGTGCCAGTGGCGCGACCGGTGCTACGGGTCCTACAGGAGTCGTTAGTGTCACATTCTCAGTTAGCGCCTCTGGTGCATCTGCTTATCTCATAGGTAATACCACGGACTATGTATCCGGCAGTAATAGCAACCCAACACTGACATTGTATAAAGGCCTTACTTATGTGTTCAACTGTGCACCTGCATCTGGCCATCCGTTCAGGATATCCTCTACTTCTTCGTGGCCGGGTACAGCATTCAATACCGGCGTCACAAACCAGGATGCTAATGGTATCACGCTCACATTTAAAGTGCCGATGGATGCACCTGCTACGTTGTATTACTTTTGTACCCTGCATCCGCTCATGACAGGTGTGATAAATATTCATTGACCTCCTCTTGTGAGCGTCGTTTCACGTTTTCGATTGTGGTAGGTGTGGATACTTAGCAGAGAGAATGTGCGCATTCCGAAATCAATTGATATATTTAGGGATACTCAATACACCACAGCTATATGCCTACCCCATCCAAACTCACCGGCGGTGCTTTTTTATTTGATGAAACAGATACAGCCGATCTTTTCATTCCCGAAGAATTTACGGAAGAGCAGCTATTGATCAGTAGTAGCGTCAAGGACTTTATGCTGAAAGAAGTGCATGGCTTAGGCATAGAGAAAGTCGCGGGCCTCGATGCTGAGAAAGACAAGGCCCTCGTGATGGAAATATTTAAGAAGGCCTCTGACCTTGGTTTCTGCGGAGTATCAGTCGATGAGCAGTATGGAGGCATGGGCCTCGATTTCAATACCTCTCTTTTATTTACAGAGAATCTCTCTCTCGGTTTTTCATTTGCCACTACGATAGGCTGCCAGACATCTATAGGCTCACTGCCTATCACCTGGTATGGCACTGATGCGCAAAAAGCTAAATACCTGCCTGGTATAGCTAGCGGTGAGAAAGGCTGTTCTTATTGCCTCACAGAGCCGGGTTCGGGCTCTGATGCCAATAGCGCCAAGTCGCGCGCAGTACTTAATGCTGAAGGCACGCACTATATTCTCAATGGCCAGAAGATGTGGATCACCAACGGTGGCTTTGCTGAGGTGTTTACTGTCTTTGCCAAAATAGAGAATGATGAAAAGCTATCCGCATTTATCGTAGAGAAATCATTCGGTGGTATCTCTCTGGGCAAAGAAGAAAAGAAGATGGGTATCAAAGCGTCGTCGACTGTGCAGGTATTTTTCCATGATACGAAGATACCTGTAGAAAATCTCCTCGGCGAGCGTGGCAAGGGTTTCAACATGGCGCTCAATATCCTCAATAGCGGCCGTATCAAGATCGCCGCCGGAGCTACAGGTG
>JAOQAO010000203.1 GCA_025963485.1 Bacteroidota bacterium
GTAGTGAGTGGAACGGGAGCAGGGCCATATACGATCACCTGGCCTACTATAGGCGTCAAAACCGTAGGACTGACCGTAACAGACAATGGCTGTACAGCGAACTCCTCGGTCACAGAAAATATAACCACCGGACCTAGCCCAACTGTCACGCTGAATCCATCGGCTACCGCATGCCCGGGGCAGCCTGTAGCGGTGACACTGACCGGCGCAGGATCTGGTACTGCTACGTATACGTGGGACTTTCACGGAGGGACGGTGATCAGCGGATCAGGTGCGGGTCCATATAGTATCAGTTGGAACACAAGCGGTCCTAAGGATGTAGACCTGACCGTGACAGATGGAGGATGCAGCGGCACAGCGCCTACACAAACGATAGACATCCTGAACGGGATCGTGTCCAATGCCGGAGGGGATATATCCATATGCCCCGGTGTAGCCGGCCAGCTCGGTGCGGCACCGACCACGGGATATAGCTATAGCTGGTCACCTGCAGGTGGATTGAGCAATCCAGGTATCGCCAATCCTACTGTGACCATACCAACGAATACAACAGGGATCAATATCGATACAGTCTATATACTGACCACCACACAGGGATCATGCTCAGGCAAGGACACGGTGAAAGTCACTATATATCCTACACCGAATAGTGCCTTCACGATCAATCCGACTACGACCTGCCAGGGTACCAACGTCACGGTGACCTATGGCGGTACAGTGAGCGGAACCGCGACATACAACTGGAACTTCAACGGAGGCAATGTAGTGAGCGGAAGCGGGGCCGGACCATATACGGTCAACTGGTCTTCTACTGGTTCGCAAACAGTAGACCTCACAGTGACAGATAACGGATGCCCGTCTAATACATCACATAGCGTGACTGTCTCCAACTCTCTGGGTGTAGCGTTCACACTCAACCCTTCGACTACCGCATGCGCAGGACAGCCTGTAGCCGTGACACTGACGGGAAGCGCATCAGGAACTGCTACCTATACATGGAACTTCAACGGCGGTAACGTGATCAGCGGCGCAGGCGCTGGACCATACAGCGTAAGCTGGAATACAAACGGCATGCAAAACGTCGACCTCACGGTGACTGATGGCGGATGTACCGGGTCGGCCACGCAGTCGATCACGATCGCCAATACAGCTTCTGCCGACGCAGGCACTCCTGTACAGCTATGTCCAGGGGTTCAGGGCAACCTTGGCAGCCCTCCGGTGGCAGGCTATACCTACAGCTGGTCGCCGACATGGGGACTGAGCAATGCTTCTGCATCGGACCCGACCATCACGATACCAAGTAATCCTACAGGAACTATTATAGATACATTCTATGTCGTGACTGCGACGTCAGGGTCATGCAGCGCGATGGACACGGTGCCGGTAAGGATATATCCGGACATTGATAATAGCTTTGTGGTAAGCTCCCTGAATGCATGTGCGGGAGATAATATCACAGTGACCTATGGTAGTACAGTGAGCGCGACGGCTACATATAACTGGAATTTTGGCGGAGCCAATGTGGTGAGCGGAAGTGGTGCGGGACCCTATACGATCAACTGGGGCACGCAGGGCAATAAAACGATATCACTCGATATTACAGATAATGGATGCACAGGCACGACCAGCTCTACGGTGATCGCAGTGGGGTCAAGACCGACTGCCATAGCTGGCAATGACTCGACCATCTGCTCGGGCAATAGTATCCAGCTCGGCAGCCCCACAGTAGCGGGAGTGACCTATGCATGGACACCGGCTGCACATCTCAGCAGCGCGTCCGTGTCGGACCCGACTTTCACAGAAACTAATACGAGTGTGACCAATGATGTCACAAACTATATGCTGATCGCGACTGGTGGCTGTGCGGATACAGCCTATGTCATCATCACAGTCACTCCTGTGACACCTATGTCAATCGTGCTGTCCGGTCCGGCTACTTTCTGTCAGGGGGATAGTGTGATCCTGTCGGATAACCTGGCACCACAAGCCGATTATCTGTGGTCAACTACTGAGACCAGTGCAGCTATCACAGTCAAAACATCGGGTACCTATACGCTCACCGCACATGATGCAGCCGGATGTACCTATATCAGCGATCCATCAGTGACCATCACTGTCAATCCTGATCCTACCCTCTCCCTCGCACCGGGTGGTGAAGTAGATGAGTCATGCCCCGGTGCCAATGACGGCAGCCTGACCGTGCAAGCGACAAATGGTACACCAACGTATACCTATACATGGAGCACTACTCCATCACAAGGGGGGACGACTGCTACGGGCCTTTCTCCGGGGAGCTATGATGTATCCGTCACAGATAATAATGGATGTACCAGTATGGCAACCTATCCGGTGAATCCTGCACCATCTATGAGTATCAATATCGATAGTATAAAGAACCTGAGCTGCAATAATCAGGCAGACGGCGCTATATACACGAGCGTAACAGGAGGCAACCCACCTGTATCCTACCTGTGGTCTACAGGAGAGGTGACCCCGTCTATCACGCACCTGTCGGCAGATACATTTAGCGTGACCGCTACGGATACGCGGGGATGTACCGCAGATACTTCTATCATCATCGCGCAGCCGGTGCCTATTACATTCGCTGCAGTGAGTCCGCTCAGTATCAGCTATGGGGGCTCGGAGCAGATAGAGATAAATATCCTGCCTGCTGCAAACTATATATATAGCTGGTCTCCGGCTGGAACATTAAGTTGTGCCAACTGTCCCAACCCGGTCGCGTCTCCGCTGCTCACCACCATATATACACTCACAGTGACAGATCCTGTCGGCGGATGCAGCGGTATAGATACGATCACGCTATTCGTAGATCCGTCAAAGCACTTTTATGTTCCTAATGCCTTCACACCAAACGGTGATGGTGTCAATGATATATACATGGTGTTTGCGTCGGGACCGGTCAAATACTTTGAGATAGAGGTATTCGACAGGTGGGGTGAAAAGGTGTATCAATCAAACGATATGGACACCGGATGGGATGGCAAGTACCGTGGGGTTTTCGCATCAAACGGCACATATGTGTACCAGGTCACTATTACCTTCCTCGATGGTCAGACACTGAGCAATAAGGGCTCGCTGACGCTGCTAAAGTAAGCGCCTTACCACGTCAATAAAAAATGCTGTATCTTGCCTTTTGAATAAAGGATAAGAATGAAGTTTCTCGAAATACTGGAAAAGGCATGGCTCGCGGCGGCAATACTGGGCGTGCTCATGGGTACATTTAATCTGGTCACCAAACAGAAATTTGATTACCTGGTTTATTTCCCTTTTATCTGCACTGGTTTCTGTATACTCATATATATGAATATACGTGGGCAGCGCCGGTTTGTAGAGAAGATGAAAAAAGATTCAGAAAATAAACCGGAGGAACCCAAAAGCGAATAGCATTATATTTGCTGCATACACATGGACGTTTTTTTACTATTCATATTATTACTGCTCATCGCTTTTTTCTCAGGGATAGAGATATCATTCATATCCGCGAATAAACTGCGAATAGAGCTGCTGAAAGAAAAAACAGGCAGCGCCCGCATCGTATCGGAGTTCAATCAAAACTCATCGCGGTTTATCAGTACGATGCTCATCGGGCTGAATATTGTGATGGTGCTCTTCGGCAGTTTGATGTCGACACTCTTGTCACCTGACCGCATTCCCTTCCTCCCGCATGGTGAAGTACCCCTGCTGATCATCCGGACATTTACCACAACTGCTTTGGTCCTGGTATTGGGTGAATTGGTGCCTAAATTGCTTTTCCGTATCAATGCGGACAGGATGCTGCTCTTATTTGCCTATCCTACCAAGTTGATCTACATCATACTCATGCCGCTGACCAATATATTTCACACGGTATCGAGCAAGGTCATCAAGATGGTGGCGGGTAAGGACTATCATGAGGGCAAGCAAAGCTTCACCGAAGATGATCTCGAGTACCTCATCAAGGAATCGGCTGCCAGCGAAGAAAAAGATGTAGATGAAACGGATGACCTCAATTCTGAGATATTTGAACGGGCGCTCAATCTCAAAGAAACAAAGGTAAAGAACTGCATGGTGCCTCGCCCGGAGATAGAAGGCATAGAAGCGGATGAAACAGTGGAAGAACTCAAGAAGAAATTTCTGGAGACGAAGCGCTCACGGCTGATCGTGTATGACGATAATATGGACAAGGTGATCGGCTATATGCATCACTTCGACCTGCTGAAAAATCCGGTATCGATCCGGCAGTTCACGCGGCCGATAGAGGTGGTGCCGTCATCGATGAATGCGCAGGACCTGATGGTGCAGCTCGTGAAGGAGCGTAAGAACATAGCCTGGGTGGTAGATGAATACGGTGGGACTGCGGGTATCATCACCCTGGAGGACCTGATGGAGGAGATATTTGGTGAGATAGAGGACGAGCATGATGTGGAGGAAATGACAGAGAAGAAGATTAACGACAAAGAGTATATCTTCTCCGGAAGGCTGGAGGTGGACTACCTCAATAACGAATACAACCTGGATATACCGGAAGGTGAATACACAACACTCTCAGGCTACATCGTAGCCCGCAATGAGGATATCCCCGAGCAGGGAGAAGCGATCAGGATCGATAATTTTGAGGTCAAGATCGCGAAAGCCACCGACAAGCGCATCATGCTAGTCCAGATCAAGGTGCTGGAGAAAGAAGACTGATTTGATTTCGGATTGTGGATTTCGGATTTCGGCAGGGACAGATTTATAAACTACCTGTGCGTCCTCCGTCCACGGGGATATTTACACCACTGATATAGGCGGCAGCGGGAGTCGCAAGGAATGCTACTGCGCTGGCGATCTCCTCAGGTTTTGCGAAGCGGCCGAGTGGTATCTCGGCGAGCATTTCTTTTTCTACTACATCGGTTGGCATTTTCTGCTTTTCACTTTTGGCATTGACCAGCTCTTTGAGGCGCTCGGTCTGCGTGGCACCGGGAAGGATATTGTTTACCGTGATGCCGAACTCTCCGAGCTCGTTAGCCATGGTCTTTGACCAGCTGGCTACGGCACCACGGATGGTATTGCTCACGCCCAAACCCTTCAACGGTATTTTGACGGAAGTAGAAATGACATTGATGATGCGGCCATATTTATCTTTTTTCATGCCCTCTACCATGAGCATGGTGAGGAGGTGGTTGCACAGCAGGTGATTGCTGAATGCTGTGACGAAATCGTCCTCCGTGGCTGTAGTGATCTTACCGGACGGCGGGCCGCCGGTATTATTGACGAGGATGTGATAAGTCTTGTTGGTCTTGAGCATGTGGCGCTCGACGGCAGCTTTGAGTTTCTCGGGATTGGAGAAGTCCGCTACCAGATAATCATGGCGCTGTTCCGCTCCTGCGCTGAAACTGAGGTCTATCAGGCCCTGCATGAGGGCGGTCTCCGTGCGGGCCACCAATGTCACATTGGCGCCGAGGCGTGCGAGCTCTGTGGCGACGGCTTTGCCTATGCCTTTACTGCTACCTGATACAAATGCGTTTTTGCCGGTGAGATCGAGATTCATTTTCCTTTCTTTTTTCCTGAAATACTATTCCTGCAAAGCTAAATTTTTATCCCATCCATTCCATCAGATCTTCTCAACCGGATTATTGCACATAGTTCTTGAACTGCAAGGCGCGCTTCTCCACCAGATGCCAGGAGAGCGCCGCCAATGGCAGCGTACACACAAAACTAAGTATCATCAATGAGCCTACGCCCAGCCTGCCATGTGCATAATGTATAATGGTCTGCTGAACCGGAAAGGCGTAAATATATATGCCGTAGGAAAAGTCGCCGTAGCGGCCAAACTGATGCAAAGGTCCCGGCAGGAAACCGAGATAAAAAATGATATAGGGTATACACAAATAACAAGCGAGCCTGCCCATAGGCGCACCAATAAATATCGCTCCACAAAGAAGCACTACGGTTGCGAGGAATATCCAAACGTTGAACTTCACTACGTCCTTGTAAAGGAATGTGATCGTGCCTGCTCCGAAATACAATGCCCACTCGACGAGGTACTCTATGTTATGATTGAGTAGAAAGGAATAGCACTTGTCATAGAAATATATTTTATTGCCCAGATATGCACGAAGGGCGAAAAGGAGCGCCCAGCCTATCAGCAAGACCATGCGCTGCCGGAATATGCCTACCGAAAAAGCAACCAGCAGCAATAAATAAAACGTAAACTCATAAGACAGTGTCCACAAAGATCCATCTACTGCACTTTCAAAATTGTGTGTGAAAACGCCGGGCAGGTGGAGGTCAAGGCGGTACATGCTGATACTACCAAGAACAGACCAGATTTTACCAGAGGAGAAATATTCGCGCAACGGCACGGTGGTCACGATGGGCCCCAGTACAAAGACTATGAGTACCATCACGGTGATGAGGCCGGGCATAATGCGCAGGAGGCGCTTCCAGAGATAGCTGCGATAAGACTTAGAGCTGGCAAGGCTCTGAGCGATGAGGTAGCCGCTGATAGTGAAAAATATAGCTACCGCCAAATGACTGAACATGACCGTGCCCCCTGTGATCCTGCACAGCAGGTCGCAATCGCCCTGCCCGAGCAAGGCCTGGGAGTGTGTGATAATGACGAGCGATGCGGCTATGAACCGGATGAAGTCAAAATTATTGCCACTATGTCGCAAAGGCGCAGCCTCCATATGATCTGTGAGTCTAGTTATTTCCGCTACATGCGAGACAGCCAGGATGCTTTTGCATTCGCTACTTTGCTTCGGCCTTTCTCCTGAATATGCTGCCGTCGTAAAGTAAACAAATATTTTCGCCGGAGGCGCACCAGCCTATATTTTTATCTTTTGCGATCATCATCATGACAGGATAGCAAA
>JAOQAO010000227.1 GCA_025963485.1 Bacteroidota bacterium
GATATTTACGATCTGGCTGATGAGCTGTACTCCTTCATAGCCCGCGTCATCCAGACGGCCTATAAATGGCGATACCATAGATGCACCCGCTTTAGCAGCGAGGAGCGCCTGGCCGGCAGAAAATACCAGCGTACAATTTGTTTTGATACCATTATCTGTGAACCATTTGATCGCTTTGACCCCTTCGACGATCATTGGCACTTTCACGACAATATTCGGGTGGAGTGCGGCGAGTTTTTTTCCTTCTTCTACCATGCCCTTGAAATCTGTAGAGATCACCTCTGCACTCACGGGGCCATTGACCACATTGCATATGTCTACGTAGAGCTTATTGACGTTTGCCTCACCTGTGATGCCTACCTTGGCCATCAGCGATGGATTGGTAGTGACACCGTCGAGGATGCCGAGGGATGCTGCTTCTTTTATTTCGTCGAGGTTGGCTGTATCTATGAAGAATTTCATGGAGAAAAAATTTGAAGATTAGATAATTTGAAGATTTGAAAATGGAATGACCATTTACATGTCAAAGATACAAACTGAAAGCAAAAGAAATATAGAAAAATCGAGAGGTAATTGTCTATTGTATCAAGTCTACCGTCTCACGTCTTATTTAAATAAAAATAGGGCAAGTTACTTATGTCGCACCGCTCAACCGCTTACCCTTGCTTCGTTTCCGATCTGGGGGAGTGAGCAGGAGCTGGTCGCATAAGGCTCGCCCCGCCGCGAATATAGTAATTTGTGATTTACCTCAAAGGATGAAGCCGAAATATTTAGAATTTTGAACAGGCATTTGAGCCCAGCGATGCCATCCCTCTTCGGTGATAGCTGTCATCGATAGGTCGGCTCCAACTCATCTGGGCAAGGGATGGCATCGCTCTCTTTTACCTCAAAGAGAGAATGCGAAATATCTAAAATGTGTTAGTCGCTGGCGCTTGTGACCTGGTTTTGACTTTCACATAATATGACAATGTCTGTTAAGAGAAGAACTGCATATACTCCGTCCGGCTGAGATACCTGCCACCCATGCTCTCCAAATGCGGTGTATGCAGCTGGCAGTCGATGATATCATATTTGCCAGACTGGCAGAGATGTATCATTGCCAGCTTGGATGCTGATGGCATCAGGCTAAACATACTTTCGCCGCAGAAGACGCGGTCTATCACTACGCCGTAGATGCCTCCGATGAGTTGACTCTTGTGCCATATCTCCACGGAATGTGCGATGCCTTTTTGGTGCAAGGTGATATAGGCCTCTTTCATATCAGCTGTGATCCAGGTGCCTGTCTGGCAGGGGCGCTCGATGACAGAGCAGTTTGATACGACTTCTGCGAAAGCTGTGTCTTCGGTGATGTTATATTTAGCAGAGCGTATCAGCTTCTGCATGCTATGAGAGATGTGCACTTCATCTGCGAATAGCACAAACCGCGCATGCGGACTATACCAGCAGATCGGATCGCCCTCGGAGAACCATGGGAAGATGCCATTCTGATATGCGAGGAGCAACCGCTCCGGAGACAGGTCGCCGCCGATAGCGAGCCAGCCGTCGTCATCAGCGAGCGAGGGATCAGGAAAGGCAAGGGACTTGTTTAAACGGAAGACCATGCATGAAAGGGTAATAAAAATCGAAAGGGTGTACTAGGCAGCCATTGCCCAGGAATTTTCACCAGCCCCGAGGTTTTTAATAAACTCGGGAATCCCCTTTTCTAATATATTGCTTTTACGCGCATCCAGGATCTCGATACCGACCAACTCTTCATTAGGTCCGATATTAAGCGCAACGTTGTCTCCCAAACGCAACGTGCGGCACTGAAACTCTCCTTCTAAGAGTTTAATATAAAGCGCATCTACTTCCTGATCGTATTTTATAGTCATATCTAGTTGTAATATGTGTAAATAGTAATCACTACAATCTCATTATCTTCTTCTACAAATATAGGTCTTACTTCTTTTATTGCGTAATACTTATTCCCCCATAGTGCATTAAATTGGAAACTGTATTTACATTCAAATCTATTGTCGCGCACTATGGCCCATCTGGCCTCGATTATCGCAGTTTTTACTTCGTCCTCCGTCGCACCTCTTTCCTGACATTGCTCTTGTGCATGCCGGGATAGCCTGATCGATTTATTTCCGTCGTATTGCATTCTTTCATTTCAAATATAATGAAAGTAGTCTACCGTATGGAAATCTATGCGGAGAAATACTCTCTGGCTATTTCCTGGATAATAGTCTCGGTGAGCGGCTTGATACGGAAACCGGTGACGAGATCGGCGTATTGCTCGGTGGCCCGGGCGCGGTCGTCGGGATTGAGCGAGCCGGTGAGCATAAATATCTTCAGACCGTTTTTGCGCTGATATGGATCTGGTAGTTCCCGGAATTTGCTGAGCAATTCAAAACCGTTCATCGCCGGCATATTGATATCCAGAAATATGACCTGGGGCATCGGATATTGACTATTGTCTTCCAGACTGATGCTTTTGAGCAGGTAGCTGTATCCATCCAGGCTACCCTCCAGGCTTTGTGTCTCGGATGATATTCCCGAGCGGCCGATGATCATCTTATGATAGAAGTTATCCGCATCACTGTCGTCTATAAGCAATATTAAATTCAGCGCACTCATTCTATTCTTTTATTATACTATCACGCGGGGAAAGTGAAGTAAAATGTACTACCCAGCCCCGGTTGCGATTCGACCCATATTTTGCCTCCGTTCAGTTCGACTATCTTTCTGGATGTGGAAAGACCAATACCAGTGCCAGCGTATTTATCCTGATTGTGCAATCTCTGGAAAATGATAAATATCCTGTCGTAATATTCTTTATCAATACCTATGCCATTGTCACTGACAGAGAAAAGCCATTGTCCACCGCTGGCTTCTGATCCTATTTTTATCTCCGGAGCGGTATCGGGTCTGCGGTATTTGATGGCATTGGTCAGCAGATTGAGGAATAGCTGCTGTATCTCGGTCCTGCTCGCATGTATGACGGGCAGAAAGCCCACTGTGATACTGGCCCCGGTTTCCCGGATCAATGGGTGCATGTCGGCCAGTACCTCATTGACGACCTCATTGCAGTCGATCTTTTCAGCCATATGGTTTCGGCCGATGCGCGAAAACATCAGCAGGTCCCTGATGAGCGCTTTCATACGCTCGGCAGCATTGACTATGTAGTCCATGTACTTGACGGAGTCTATATCGAGATTGCCTTCATGTTTCTCTTCCAGCATCGTCACAAAATTGGTAATAGTGCGCAGTGGCTCCTGCAGGTCATGAGAGGCCACATAGGCGAACTGCTCCAGGTTATTATTGGTCACTTCCAGCTTGTGAGCATAGTCTCGCAGCGACTCATGGTCGCGCTTTTTGTCCGTGATATCGCGGATCGCTGAGGATACCCAGAGCCCTTCCTCGGTCTCCAGCGGACTGAGGCTGATCTCCACGGGAAACTCCTCTCCATCCTTCCTTTTGCCATACAGATCGAGGCTGATGCCCATGGTACGTACTTTGGGATCGTCAAAGAAGCTCTCGCGGTGCCCGGAATGTTGCGATGAGAAATGTTCGGGTATGAGTATTTCCACAGGCCGGCCTATGATCTCCTCACGTTTGTATTGAAACATCTTCTCCGTCTGAGCATTGACCAGGCGGATGATACCGTCACGGTTGACTATGACCATAGCATCAGGTGCGGATTCGAGTAGCTTGCGGAACTTGTTCTCGGCCTTGCCCAACTCCTCTGCCATGTTATTGATCGACACTGCGAGCATGCCTATCTCATCCCGGGAGTATACCTCGGCTTTGTCATCAAAACTGCCCTGGGCTATTGCTTTGGACGCACGGAGGATCTCTTTGAGCCCTTTCTGTAGTCCGCGGCTCACAGAGAGTGCCAGCAGCAGGCCCGTGATCTCCACAGTGAGTGCGACGCCGAATAATAGTTTGAGGACGATATTTTCTAACCAGCGGGAACCTTCGCCGAGTGCGTACGAGAAATTGTCTTCTACCACGGTCAGCTTTTCGTTGGTCACTTTGATCTCGGACTGCAGCGAGTCGATGACATCCTGGCGAGGAGTGGGAGAGCTGATCTCACGATGTAGCTGGTCTGCTACCGGCATCAGGTGCATGATCTGCGCATCGGCAGCGACCCATGCGTCTATAGCCTTGTGGATATGATATTCATTTTGAAACCTGAGCATCAGATCGATCATGCCGTCTATGTCGTCAGCATGATTGCGCCCCTCCAGGAAGCCTTGCCGGGCCCCTTCTTTATCCAGGACCGGCTTGAGCATTGCCTCACGCGCCTTATGATCGCCAAGCGGCACTTTCATAAATGCCAAAAAACTCTGATAATCAGCTTCATTATGAGACTGACTGAATTTTTGTAATTGATAAACAGCATCTTTCTGTCCTTTGGAATACAGGCCCTCACCCGCTACATAGGCACGTACAGATGACAGTGTCCCAATGGCAAACCATAGCGTGACCAGCTCGACGGCAATGAGCGTGGCCATGATACCTACAGTGAAATAAAGTTTCTGAGAGATGGGGATATCCCCAAACCATTGAAATACGGACCGTCTTTTCATACAATACCATTAGGGTTTAATGGGGCGAGGGGCTTCGTATTTCGCAGGTTACAAATACTTGATTAACGGGAATAACTGTTTAAAGTTAAACTAAATAGGATATATAATTCCCGTCCTCGGTCAAATACAATAATTGTTGGTCTAAAAGGCAATGAAATACGGTAAATTACATTAAGTATGTATTTACTATGTGGTGTAAAAAGGCTAATCCTGCTTATTTTTAGACCAATGGGTTAGTTGCTGGGCTCTATGCCATAGGTTTTGGCGAAACGCCTAAGTGCCTCTGCCTCTGATACTATATACCCATATGCCTCTTGCTCAGATGTTTTGAACTGCTCTAGTTTGCTGATGACTTCCTTCAGGATGGCGTTGGCGTTTTTGCCGGCGGTGACTTCTGCCATCAGCACCTCATCAGCCAGCGCGTGGAACCCCTGCCGCCTCAGCGTCTTTTTGATCGTCGTGATGTAGAACCGCCAGTTCATTTTTAGTATATAGTAATCAGTATTTAGTAATTAGACTAAAGCCTGTAGTATGATTTGTATTTAGTATTTGTATTAGTCTTAATACTTTATACTAGTTACTAAATACTTCTAATATCCCCCCAGGTACTTTCTCATAAACCACTCTGCCGATAGCAGTATCAGCACGAGGAAGAAGATCCACTTCAGGTTGATAGCGCTCTCTGTGAGGAAGGTATCATAGAGGATAGGCTTCAGAGCATTCTTCGCCAGTATCTCATCTGCTATCTTTTCAAAGTCATTGGCATGATACATCTGCCCGCTATGTTCTGCGGCGAGCTGGTACATTACTTTATGGTCGGCCACAGTGCGCAGTTCCTCGAGTTGTAGCGGCGCGATGCTGAAATTGCCATCAGCCTTGTAGGCATTGGCTCCGAGTTTCACAGAGGCAGAGTAGGAGTAGCTACCCACCGGGAGGAAGCCTGCACTGAGCGTATAGTAGTTGTCCGTCTTGTTGAATTTGAACGGATACTCCTTGCCGTCTGCACTCTTGATCTTCAGGTCTACATCAGGCCCATTGACCATCTCATAGTTGGCATTATACAGCTGCGCGTCAAAGGTTACCGCCTCGTTATCCTGGAATATATTCTTTGGCAGGTTCACTCGGAATGGCCGCTTGTCGCCTTTCACCGCCAGGTATTGCACGGTCTTGTTCATTACTTCGTTGAAGGCATCGAAGTTCTTATTCTGCATATAGTCATAGAGCCTCCAGCGCCATACGCCCTCGCCCGCGATGATGCCTATCTTGCTATCCAGCTGATCGGCAAACATCCACAGCGGATAGTCCGTCTCCACATTATTGATACGCTGGGAGAGGAGTGTCTGCGACGCTCCGTTGACCTTAAACTCTCCAAAGAAGCACTGGAGCGGAGGCAGCTTCGTGATGGACTGCTGCGTAGCATCGGATACGGTGAAAAGGTTGAAGTCCTTGCTCACCTTAGCCGTCACATCATTAAACTTATTCGGGCTCCCTACGATGTTGAGCGCTGCCTGCGCCTTGCTGAGCGCTGGTATCGATGTCTGGCTACCGACCACAAAGAGGATAGACTTCTTCAGCGCCTTCGCCTGTGTCAGTATGTTCTCGGCATTGTAGTTGGCAGATGGCAGCTGATGCAGGATCACGAGGTTGTAGTCATTGAGCTTATTGGCAAAGTCCGCTGCATAGACGATGTCGAGCTGATAGTTCTTGTTGGACTCTATGGCTTGTTTCAGCGCAGCGATATCCGGGTGTGGTGAGTTGGCCACGAGCAGTATCTTCTGTCTGCCGTCGAGTACCTCGACGAAAATATCCTTCACGTTATTCCTGTAGGTGACCTCTCCGTCTAGATTGGTCAGTGATAATTGATAGTGGGAAATGCCGGCCTTTCCCGCAGGGATGATGAAGTCGTATGATGCAGTGAAGTTCTCCGATGCGATGATGAAGTCCTTCTTTGACAGCACCTTTGCGCCGCCATTGTCGAGTTCTGTCACGGTCAGCACCGCATTCTTGCCCCCGAGGAAGGTCGCCTCCACATCTGCCCGCACGGCGAACTGGTCATTCAGGTACGTGATCTTGTTATAGTATACCGAGCCGAACTTCAGGTCCTTGGGTATAGTCGTATCGCCCAGTGCAACGGAGTAGATCGAGTAGGTAGATTTAGCGGCACTGTATACCGGATTGATGCCCTGATTGTAGATACCGTCAGAGGCGATGATCACTGCGCCGAGGTTCTGGTTGTAGTATAGGTCGTTGACATTGTCGATAGCGTCAGAAATATTCGTCACTTTGGCGCCAAAGCCAAAGTCGCCCGTCTTCCTGAGTTCCGAACCGAAGCTATATAGCACCACATCATACTTAGAGGACAGCTTATCGATCAGTCCCTGCATCTTCTTCACATAAGTCGCGGAGTCACCGGCTTTGAAAGTATTCCGGATGGACTCGCTATTGTCTTGCAGCACAGCGATGATAGGCTTGTAGGTCTTCGTATTGCGGTAGCGGATAAAGGGCGACATGAGTAGCACCGCGAGGATAGTGACCGCCAGGAACCGGAAAGCGCCCATCGCCCACCTGGTCCAGCGGCTTTGTGTACTGGACTCGTCAAAGGTCCTGTCCCTGTAGTACAGGCCCAGAGCATAGGCCGCGCCCAGCGCGATACAGAAGATGATACACCACCAGGGATATGAGAATGAGATGCCGGAGTTCAAGGACTATATAGATTTAAGGTTAGCCATAAAGATGGTAAATATAGGGTAAATCGGAAATGGGCGGCTGTGGCGTTAGGAAGTTTTGGCTGTTCATTCCCTTCTCCCCGAGAGGGTTTACAGTGAGTACGCTGTTCAGCGGGCTCCTCCATGTGCAAAAACAGGTCACAAATATTTGTTGTCAATTATGACAATGGCACAGACCTTGTAGCTTTTTCAGGATATTTCTCATCCTTAAAATCTAAAGATCATGAGCGACAAGACAAAGGCCAAAGGCGATGCATTTGCGGGAAGCGATGCATCAGGCGTGAAGGTCACACAGGTATTTGCTGATCTCAAGGAGACACTCTCAGACACAGACCCTGAGCAGCTGTCTAAAAATCCCGAAACAGATACCGCGATCGACACCCTGACCATGACAAATCCGGTAGCCAAAGAAGATAGCCCCGAGGTCTATCACGACAATATCTGCGACCCCGCTGATATTAAGATACTGCCCTCAGATGATCCGATGCATAAAGTTGCTCAAACAGATGCTCAGGAAACTCCCGTCGAGCGCGATGACCGCTTTGCCCGTCTCAAAGGTACAGATGCGCTGCGCAAGAAAGAAGAAGATGATAACGCCAGCGGCTTAAGTGAGAATTTTATTTTGGAGGGGCATAGTTATTTGTAGATAGGTTTGACTTGCTCTTTTTCATAGCCCACGGCTTAAGCCGTGGGCTATGAAAAAGGAATAGGTTTCCCCCACCGGTCTAAGTTTCCAACTTAGATATAAAACACGTTAAGCTGAAAAGCTTAACGTACATTTCTAATCCGAGCGTCTTTCACTTATAGCAACCATCATTTCACCTTATACTGCATAATATCAGAATAATGTCTCGCCTCTTTAGCAATAGCAATGTGCAGGTCGCCCCGCTTGAGCGTGAGAGAAGCTGTGTAGCGGTTGCCTGATCTTTTCATCATGACGGGTTTTTCTTTGAGGTTATTGGAGATGGCGAGTATCAGGTCTTCATCACTGATGATGGTGAGGTCTATCTGGGTGCCAGCAGCCAGTACACCTGTCAGCGGGAAGTCAACGAGGGTCACGTGATGCTTGCTATAGAAAGGACGGGGCAATACATTAGGCAGGGTTTTGGACAGGTACTTATCCAGTATATCGCTGGCGCTGAAACTCATCATAAACAGGGGTTCACGTATGCGCGGCATGTCTTCGTATTGCTCCAGCGTCAGTGCTTCCTTTATCAGTAGCCATTGTGGATCCTCCGGGAAATGCCGGAAGAGGAATTCTTTCTTATCCACGTCAAACCAATAGGGCATAAACCTTTTGTGACTGACCATTTTGCCCTGCTCAGTGTCGCCTACACCGGATCCCCAGGTAGCATCCAGCAGTATCCATCGCCCATCTACCTTTACCGCATTCCACGCGTGATTGGTTTTCGAGAAGTGGTCCCCGTCGTTATAACTGTACCCTTTGGCATAGCCGCTGATCTTTACCGCATCGAGGCCCATCGCCTCGCATAGTGACTTGTACAGATTGGCATATCCTTCACAGACGGCCCGGTGGATCTTCAGGACATTCGTCGCCGATTGATCCGGGTGTTTGCCGGAGTTGTAGGCTTCATCATCATAGCTGATGTGATGCGCGACCCAGGTGAATGCGGCACGCGCTTTCTCCATATCCGTCGTGCAGCTCCGGAGCAGATAGGCAGCTATACTGTCAGTGGCATTGGTCAGGCCAACAGGTGGGTAGGTGGCTATGGAGTCGACGTATCGGAAAGCTACTAAAGTGCTATCGGCCGCTCTGATATTGGCGCCGGATAGCATGCAAAAAAGGAATATGGAAAATATAGTTTTCAAATGGGTATGTACTCAGGCATGAAGATAATAAAATGAGATAACCTCCTTCATTTTATCTGAGTTGGAAACTTAAAGCCGCTATCCCTTGCAGCGCAGCATAAAACAAATGCCCCGAAGTTTGAAGACAAGTATGAGGGTACGCAACTATGGACCTACCCGTCTTTTCCCCAAAGCCAATTCTATCTGATTGATCTCAGAGTTGGGATCTTTTTCCAGTGCATTGAGGCGCATATCCATGCGGTTTAGCTGATAGGCACTATTGACCCAACTCATTGGGTAATCTTCCTCCAGTGCATCGCTATTATTAGGCTTAGTGCTTTTGTATTTTGGATCATACAGGTCGATAGTGAGTGGCCGGCGTTCATGATCCATATAGCGCATGTACCGTGTGAGCGCATAGGTGCCCATTTTAGTGCTCGCGTCCTGCATACCTACGAGCGTCACCACAGGCGTGAACAGATCATTGACCAGCGGGTTGATGGCTTTTGATTCCGGGGTGATGACCGCAGAGTTTCTGATCTCCACGAGCTGGAACCTCAGATTGGCGCTGAGCAGGGAGTCATGCCGGGCATCTATAGCAGCATATATCCCTTCCATAAAAGATTTGGCAGTCCCTGCCCCGGAGTTGTCAAAGTAGCCGCCGTCTACGAAGTCAAGCGTGGCGATATCACCTGCCGGTGATATATAGGGGAAGCGCGAACTAAGTACAGCAGCAGTACTCATATTCATCGTTATACGATTTCCGGAAGTATCGCTCAGGAGTCGTTTGATATTGATGCGCTTGTCACGGAGGTTGACGCGGCTGATGTATCCGGGCATGCCATTGATCTCGGTAGCATTGATAAAGAATGCAGGCAGCACCCCTGTAGTATCAAATACCTCATCTATGGACCGCTGCAGATAGGAGTCTATAATAGGGTCTTTGCCGCTGCTCTCAAATGCTACCTCCAGGGCTGCCGCACGGTCATCCATAGGCAGGGGTATGAGGTACCGGAAAAAATCAGGGCCCAGGAACCTCCCCGCCGTATAGGTGAGGAAATCCGCAGTGTAGAAAGTATCGATATGCTTGCGGAAATTGTCATTGATCTTATGATCCAGCTGAGCCCGCAGGAGAGTATAGAAAGATGTATTGCCTATCGTGCCGCCTGATGCTCCGGACATGACCAGCAGATGATCTCCAAAGCGCGACTCTGTCTGGTCCTGCATATGCGACATGACCTTGCCTACCCATGTGCCGGCACGCGAGCCTCCGCCATCGCTCAGGACGATATACGCTGTATATGAGCCGCGTTTTATAGAGTCCATCCTGCCTTTTTGGCTGAGCCATTGTGAGAAAAAGGTGTCAATACGAATGGGGTGCTGATAGTGGGCTTCCGGCCTTGTCCTTACCTTGTGTGGGTTGGTGACGCGCAGGCCCATGATCACTGTGACCACTATGAGGGCGATATTCAGATTGACCCCGAGCCTCATCGACAGGCAGGATATGGCACTGAAAAAACCAATAAGTATGCTGAATGCCAGCAGGGCAAAAGCCATAGCACCTATCGCACCGGCCCATGACAGATGCAGGATGACCAGTATATAAACGACAAAGCCCCCGGTGCCGATCACATTGAACGCAAGGAAGTAAAACCATTCACTCTCTGCTGTAGCTGCATCCATGCACAGCCACTCAGCCGCCGAGATGAAATACCTCCGGTAAGCCTGGAAAAACCTGGTCTGTGGAGGCCCTAGCCCGGCGATCTCTTTCCTGTTCATATATCCCCATAGTACAAAGAACTGCATGACGAAAACAATAATGGCCTCCACCGGCAGCCAGAACGTATGGCGCATCGGCGAGCCGGCTGACCTGTATTGGCTATGGGTCGATGCCAGCCAGATGAAGAAGGCGATATACCCAATGCCTATAGCAGCAGCGATATAGCGGCTTATCTTTCTGTATGCATTGTCCGCGTATGCCGGGTCAAAGGCCCGCGTCAAGAGTATGAAATACAACGAATGGGCCGCTATGAAGGCCACTATATACCATCCGCTCAGGTCTGCCATAGATGGCAGGGCCAGTATCGCAGCCTGCACTGCTACAAAGCAGTGGTAACCCAAAAACCGGGGAAACTGAAATATCAGCAATGGAGGGTCGGCTACGCCTCTGTAGCGTACATACATGACCATCCGTGTAGCATACCATACTATAAATGACCAGAACAAAATAGCCAACACAGAAGCCAGGGCAGGACAGAAGTGCTCTCCTGACTGTATCACTATATCTGCGCCCAACCCCACAGCCATCATAGCGGCATATAGCATGCACACGATGGTGAAGGCGGGCAGGTATAGCCATATCGTAGAGAATACCGCCTTGATGCTTTTCAATATAAAAAAGCAAGCGATGAAGATCACAATGGAGAGGATTACCTGGTATGCAGACATAGGATTGATTTTAATATTAAATGTCTGTATACTTTAGCTTTAAAACAATACCTATAAAAGGGGATTTTTCCGGTTATAGGAATTTATTTACCTTACACAGACTAGTTGACCCAATAGGAAAAATGCGCTCCGTGATCTTCATCCATATCCTGTCATTCATACTGCTGTCGTCTTGCCAAAGCGGAGCGTCCAGTAGTAACCCGGCTAAAGAAGTGGTAACAGTACCGCTGCCAGAGCATGATTCTATTACTTCACCATTGGTGTTGGCCGGGCATAGCGACGCGGGCCAGCGAGGATTCAAATCCATTATAACGAATAGGCTGAAAGCAAAATTGATACCCAGCAATGGAAGAAGGAGGGAATTAGGCATCACTAAGATCGATGGCATCTTCGGAGTCACGCATTTCTTTCTTGACCACGACCTGACCACTGGCTACGTACATCGCTACACACAGAACTTCTTTAATAAGCTAACGCCCGATGATTTTGTGATGCGTTTTGACAGGGAGACGCCGGGCAGTGATGTGGGCATCATCTCTTATATCAGGAGAGGGGAAATGAAAACCACAGACACACTCGGCCGGAATATCGCTTTCTTCCGCCAGTGGCGGCTATCAGATATAGACTATCGCGAGGGCAATGGTATAATAGAAATGTACATGATGCCAAGCGTTTTTGCCGCAGGCTCCGTCAGCCCGCAGATCAGGAAAGGCCGCACCAATCCCTCCGGTCCACAGCTCACTATCTGGTCGCAGTATGATCATACCGGCTACATTCCTTTGGATAAATTCTCAAAGCTCGACCAGCGCAATGGTGGGACTGTCGTGATCATCTGGGAAGATATTACTTCACATCAGATATTATTTCAGGATGTGCATGGCTCACTCAGTGATATTATGCAAGCCGCGATCTCTATCTCAAAACAATATCACGCCGACCCTGTCATCGCCATCTCCGACGCCGGCCCCATGGCCAATAAGTTCCTGGCTGATGATAAGCATATACTGGACTGTACACCTTTCCCGCTATCAGGTATGGACTATGCAGGTGCCGGATTTGGCTATATACCATAGGCAGCAAACTCCTTGTATCCTATGTGATCTATGTGGTTCAAAAAAAATGTATTTCTATTCAATCCGAAATCCGCCTTCCGAAATCCGAAATCACTTCAGCTCGATCCACACCGGTGCATGGTCGCTACTCTTCTCCCAGCCGCGAACCTCTTTATCCACGCCCGCTTTTTTTAATCGCGGCACGAGATGCGGGCTGAGCAGGAAGTGATCTATACGCAACCCTGCATTGCGCCCATACGCATTGCGGAAGTAGTCCCAGAAAGTATAGATGGTCTCGGTAGGATGCAGTTTACGGATCGCGTCGGTCCATCCCTGATCGACGAGCTTCTTGTATGCGGCGCGGGTCTCAGGGCGGAAGAGTGCATCATCCACCCAGCGTTCAGGCTTGTAGACATCGATCTCTGTCGGCATTACATTATAATCGCCGGTTAGGACGACCGGTACATCCTCAGCGAGTAGTTTTGCGGCATGCTCCTGCAGCCGTTTGAACCAACCCAGCTTGTAGTCAAACTTCGGCCCCGGCGCGGGATTGCCATTAGGCAGGTAGAGGCAGCCGATGAGGATATTATCGACGATGGCCTCTATATAGCGGCTGTGCAGGTCCTCAGGATCGCCGGGTAGTGCGCGTCGCACCTCTTGTATATGCTTGCTTCGGGAGAGTATAGCGACACCATTCCAACTCTTTTGCCCATGCCAGATGGCGTGGTAGCCTGCATCATTGATCGCTTGCAGCGGAAACTTCTCCTCAGGCGCTTTGAGCTCTTGCAGGCAGGCCACATCAGGTTTAGACTCAGCGAGCCAGTGCAGCAGGACAGGCAGGCGTCCATTGACGCCATTGACATTGTAGGTTGCTATTTTCATACCCATTGATTTGATATAAAGCTATTAAATAATCAGGCCAAATAAACTCCAGACTTTATATTTGCCCAATGACCAAAGACTTCAAACGCAACATCCTTTTTGCACTGCTTATGGCACTCGCTACTTCGGGTTCTGTCTCATTGGTCGGCACCCTTTATCGCAATGGCCTCACCTGGGATTTCCTCCCATTGTGGTGGCGGGCATTCCGGGTGGCATACTTAGTAGTCGTCTTCTGCATCCTATTCTTCGCCCCACCGATCCAGCGCTTTGTGAATAGGTTGATCAAGTAGCTTAATGCACTCTCTTTGCGTGCTCACCTGTATTTCTCTAAACCTCTGTGCCCTCCGCGATACTTGTATTCAAATCATAAGTCATAATTCAAAAATCATAAATATATTTGCCGCGTGAAAGACACCATAACCGTTACTATCATCGATAGGGCAGGACAGGAGCACCATATCGAGGCTCCTACCGACATGAACCTCAATATGATGGAGATCTGCCGCATGAATGACCTTGGGGTCGAGGGCACCTGTGGCGGAATGGCCCTTTGCGCCTCCTGTCAGGTGTATCTGGAGAGCGATCATCAGCTCCACGAACAGTCTGATGCCGAGCTGGATATGCTCGATCAGGCCTTTTTTGTAAAATCAAACAGCCGCCTCGGCTGCCAAATCAAAATAACAGGGGATATCGAGGGCCTGGTGGTCAGGGTAGCCCCAAAGCATGACGATTGATTTACTATTTACGGATTACTAATTACAATTGGGACAGCTCTATCAACATATAACTAAGTCCTAGTGAATTGTAAATCAGTAAATTGTACATCGTAAATCCATTCTGGACTTAAATTCTACACATTTTCAATAAGATTTGGGATTTAAGAAATAAATCCTCATATTTGCACTCCATTTTTTTACGAACTAAAGCGCTATTATGGCACGTTTTTGTGATTTGACAGGCAAAGGACCAATGTCCGGAAATAAGGTTTCGCACTCTAACAGCAAGACCAGAAGGAAGTTTTTGCCGAATATAAAGACCAAGAGATTCTACATCCAGGAGCTGGATGAGTGGGTCACTCTCAAGGTATCTACTGAGGCTCTCAGGACCATCAATAAGAAAGGATTGTACCCTTACCTCAAGGAATTGAGCAAGAAAGGCGAGATCGCGATAAACTAATTAATCAGAAGCAAATAATAAGCTAAGTCATGGCTAAGAAATCAAAAGGCAATAGGATACAAGTGATACTCGAGTGCACCGAGCACAAAGACAGCGGTCAGCCGGGTACATCACGCTACATCACTTACAAGAACCGTAAGGTGACCACAGAGCGTCTGGAGTTGAAGAAATTCAACCCGATCCTCAAGAAAGTAACTCTTCACAAAGAAATTAAATAGGAATAAGCAATGGCAAAAGTATCAAAGAACGCAAGGACGGACCGTACTGCACAAGTGGGTTCTAAGGATTATGTACGCGTGATCAAGGCTGTAAAAGGCAAGACAGGTTCTTATGGATTTCTCGAGAAGATAGTCCACAAGGATAAAGTACAGGAGTTCCTCAAAGACAAATAAATGAAGCCTTATGGCCTCACGACATACACCCCTTTCCATCGCATGGGAAGGGGCTTTGTTTTTAAAGCCCCTGTGAATGAAATTTTGTCCACCTTGTATTCGTCTAAATACTCAATACTAACTACTTAATACTATTCATGGGCATTTTCAGCTTTTTCACCAAAGAAAAGAAAGAAGACCTCGACAAAGGACTGGAGAAGACCAACGAAGGCCTGCTCGGCAAGCTCACACGCGCCATAGCCGGCAAATCCACTGTAGATGTAGAGGTACTCGATAATCTGGAAGAGGCCCTCATCTCCTCCGACGTAGGCCTAGAGACCACTATCAAGATCATCAAGAATATCGAAGACCGCGTAGCACGCGACAAGTTCACCTCTACCAGTGAGCTGAATCGCATCATGAAGGAAGAAATATCTTTCCTCTTTATCAATGACCAGAACGAATCATTCGAGAACTTCAATCTGCCTTCTGGCAAAAAGCCGTACGTCATCATGGTCGTAGGCGTCAACGGCGCAGGCAAGACAACCACCATTGGCAAACTCGCATACCAGTTTAAGAAAGCAGGCAAGAAGGTCATGCTCGGCGCAGGAGATACATTCCGAGCAGCGGCCGTAGACCAGCTCGACGTATGGGCCAAACGCTCAGATGTAGGTATCGTGAAGCTGGAAATGGGTTCAGACCCCGCAGCTGTATCATACCAGGCAGTAGAGAAAGGCGTAGCAGATGGCGCAGACGTCGTCATCATAGACACCGCAGGCCGCCTCCACAATCGTGTCGACCTCATGAACGAACTCTCCAAGATCCGCCGTGTGATGCAGAAGGTCATCCCTGATGCACCTCATGAAGTGTTGCTGGTGCTCGATGGCTCTACGGGCCAAAATGCGGTGGAGCAGGCCCGCCAGTTCACCGCAGCCACACAGGTCACAGCATTGGCGATCA
>JAOQAO010000229.1 GCA_025963485.1 Bacteroidota bacterium
ACCATTTCGAGCCCTCCACATATTGATTTGCCTTCAGTAGTTTATCAAAACTTTTCTCCGCCTGCCTGTTCTTGCCATTGTGATATTCACATATCCCACCGAAGTAGAGTGCATCCGAATTGTCTGGTAGATCATTGAGTATCTTATTATATGCTTTCCCGGCTTCCTTGAAATCCCCCGCATCGAAAAGTACTCTGGCGGCTTTGAGATTGTCAGTAGGAGTCACAGTGAACTTATCCGCCTTACCTTCTTTACTTAGCTTTTTCGCAGAAGTCACCTCTGTGCTTGTTGCCTCCTCTCTCGTAGCAGTGGCCGGAACTTTGTAATAGCCCGCCGTTGCCGCATCATCCGTTTGCTTTTTCTTCTCTTCAGCCAACTTTGGTTTTTGCTCAGCATTGCCTACCACTCTATGTCCATTTACTACATATTGCGTTCCTTCATCTTCGCGACCGCCATTGATGGTTAGGCCTTTTGTTGCTTCTGTCTTTGTCGGCGCCTGGGCATTTTTTTTGTCTGCGGCAGCTACTGGAGGTGCGGCAGTTATATTTTGTGATACCTGATCCTTGTTCATCTTTTCAGCATCCAGCTGCGAAACTGCTCCGGAGGAAACCGATGTAGCATTTCCGGTGGCGTTTGCATAGAACGCCATGGTATCATTTAGAGTGACAGTCGAGGTAGTGGGCGCAATACGCGTGGTGTCGGGTATCATTTGCGGCTTTTCCTCCGTCACAGGTTTACTCTCTTCGGCCTGAGGCATGTTTTTGTTCATAGCCAGATTCTGGTCCTTCTCCGCGATGAAATGTACCATCACAAATCCAAGGCCGATGAGTATACCCACGATCATAGCCGCATAGGCATACGTAGCCCAGTGTATCTCTATCCCTTTTTTCTTTTTCTCGCGGGCGCCTGTTTTTTCACGCAGTTTTACATTGAGCGACGAGACCACCGTTTTTATTTCTGCCGGAGCATCAGCGCTGCGCACACCCTCCAGCGCATCCTGTGCGAACGGATCGTCTTTGAGCAGCTTCTCCATCTGCACGGTCTCCTCCACACTGAGCCTGCCCTGCGCATATGCGAGAAGCGCCTCCTGTGTGATGACACCGTCTTCCGTCAGGATGGTATGTTTAGGCTTTGCCATTGCTCTTGTCTGTGATATATATTTTCAAGTTACGCTTTCCGTTTTGTATATAGCTCTTTACCTCATTCATAGTATAGCCTGTCTCTGCTACGATCTGCTGGTAGCTCATGTTTTTGATATAAAACAGCTCCACGCAGCGCCGCTGCTCGTCTTTGAGACTACCCAGCCCTGATGACAAGTATTGCACCATCATTTCTTTCTCTTGCTCGCTATCTTGATGTTCTATGTCCACATTTTCCATAGAAGCCTTGACATTATTTATGAGTTGGACTTCCTTTTTATTCGCAGATGCTTCCTTGCGGAAGTGCATCATACAGTGGTTTTTGACGACGGTATGCAGCCAGGGGCGAAATGTCTCTACATGATGTTTTTTGAGTTCGACGATGAGTTTCTCAAATATCTGCATGACAGCATCCTGTGCATCTGCATCATTGCGGAAGTACTTCAGGCAGACGCCATAGACGAGGTGGGTATAGCGCACATATAGCTCTCCTATATAGGCAGTATCGTGGGAGTTTCGATAGCGGTGTACCAACTCCTCATCACTCAAAAACGGACCGGCAGCGTTTTTGGCCAAGCAGAGGTTATTTTTATTGTACCTAAAGGTAATCCGACCTTCTGACCATGCAAAGCAAGTGATACACAAGGGGATGTTTATAGGCCAACAAATGGACACAACACAGGAATATAAGCACAATAGTCCTATGAATTGTATTAAAGCCCTTTTAGACAAGCTTGCTCTATTCTCCTGTTCTTAATATACCATTTCCACATTTCAATCGATGGTTCTTCCTTCTCCTGCGGGAGAATGAAGATGCCGAAGGCAGATGCCTGCCCTGTGGGGATGAGGACCTTCGGGCGAAATCAAATCTTAACTGCAAATTCATAAAAAAATTGGCCCGTGATATATAACTCACGAGCCAACGAGATGAACAAAAACCATTTAAAAAAATAACCAAATCCTGGTAATGGCCCTTAAAAGTTGAGTGTTATTGCTTGATGAATTTGACCGGAGCGGTTCCTGTACGCGCATGGAGGATATACATTCCCGCTGCCAGCTGAGAGACGTCGATATGGTGTGCTGACACTTTGTAGCTATAGCTTTTGCCGATCGCATCTGTGAGTGTCACTTCCGAACCCTCCTCTACTGATGGGTCGCTGATGGTCAGGAGCGTAGAGGCTGGATTAGGATATACAGTTAGCTTCCTTGCGTCGCTTATAGTAGGTACAGACATCACGATCGAAGTTTTATTATAGATGTCTATGCCGAATGCATTCTGGGCTCCATAGTCAAATGAGGTGAGCCAGACATTATGATAGAGATCAACATAAACCCCTGCCATATTGTCGCAGGTTATATCAGAGTTCTTGCTGTTGTAGTTTGTCCATGTGCCGTTCTCTTTGACCCAAAAGCCATATACATTGTCTACGGCGTACATGATATTGCCGTCAAAAGCAATGCCATTGACAGTTTGATTACCGGCAGAACCAGCCAAAACCTCGACATAATAATCAGAACCGTCATAGCGTATCAGGCCACCGTAGGCAGTGCCAAACCACATATCACCCGCCGCATCCTGAGTGATAGACCGGATATAGCTGTAGTATGATATCTGAGGAGTATTGCTGCTATTGATGATAGAAAATGCGCCGCCGGTATACCTGACTATGCCCATAGGGGTAGCCATCCATATTGTATTTCTGAGTGCGTCGAAGTGTATATCGCGGATAAGGTCATTGTTATGGAATACGCCGGTATTGGCAGTATAGTACCGGACGACTGTACTTCCGTGAATAATATACAGGCCGTCAAATGTCGCGACATAGAGCCCGCCTGAAGTATCAGTGATAATGCCTGTAATATTGAATGTGTTGACTCCGGGTATGGCGAGTGGTGTCCATGCGGAGCCGGTCCACTGATAGAGGCTATTATAGCCAAATGCGAGAAACGTACCATTCCAGGCAGTGATACCACCGGTATTGGACCATGTCGCAGCAGGGAGCGTATCTATCCGCTCAAATGCATTCGCAGTCACATCATAAAGGCCTATCTGGCTACCACCCATGACCCAGACCTCATGGTCTGTTTTTGCTTTCACGGCAGTGATCATATCAGACCAGATGCCGAACTTCTGCAGAGATATAGAGGTCGCACCGTTAAGCCCCTTTACTGTACCACCATGATAGGCGCTTCCGGCCAGCAGTTCACCTGAGTTTTTCTGAAACAGGTAATTTGTTTGGGTGCTTTCTGCATCTGTGCTATAGGCAGATGGCATCCACATAGATCCATTGTAGGAGAATACCTTCGCATCACTCCTGAGCGCAAGTAAAGTTCCGTTAGCGAGCACTTTGAGCTGTCTGATACTAGGGTCGAAGTTCTCTACTACAGAAGTATCGGAGATATCATAGGCAGTAGTATCCTGCACATATATGATGCCTCCATGGTCCGAAGCAAAGTAATAGGAAGAGTCATCTTTGACCTCGATGGCAGATGCGCTGTAGGCAAATACGTTTGTATTGACGACATACGAACTGTCGGTAGCGGGATCGTAAACGAGAGGCTTGCTGCCCGCTATGAGCAGTTTGCCATTAGGGAATAGCTTTACATCCCAGGCATTGCTAGGTATGGCGACAAAGCTATAAGTGCTGCCGTTAAACTTATACAAGCCACTATTGGTCGCACACCATACATTACCTGCCTGATCGACAGCTATGTGATATAACCTCACGCTGGAGTCCGGAAAATTATAAGTAGTAAACTGACCTGCATGGACCTTTACGAGGCCATTGTCATAGGTGCCTATCCAGGTGGTGCCCATAGCTGCATTATAGCCCATATCCTCCACCATGAGAGATGGCAATTGCCCGGCTGTCTTGATATAGACCGTGCGCTGCTGTGTAGCAGTGTCGATCACTACCACTCCTCCGCGGCCACCTATCCATAATTTACTGCCATTCTGGAATATCGAAGTCACGCTGGCTAAGTTTGACCAGTTGGCCCAATCCGCTGCCTGAAGGCCTGTGGCCAGCGAGCACATAAACATTATCGCAATTGTTATCCTTTTCATACTATCTATTTTACTGCAAAGAAACACCGCCTACCATATATATAGAACTAAAGATGCGGGTTAAAATTAATTGTCTGATTTGTAGGATATTTTGATTGAGCTTCTTAATTTTGAATAATAACAGCAATAATTTGAAACAACAGTCAGAATATTTGTTTGAATTAATTAAAAGTCTGAATGGACCCGAAAAACGGTATTTTACCCTCTACCTGCGGCGCCACTTCAAAGATGGCAATATTTCCCTGTCTCTGTTTCAAACCCTGCAAAACCAATCCATATACAATGAAGACGCAGCAGTGAAGGCAACCGCTGTCAGCAGGAACCATTTTGCAGTACAGAAAACGATCCTCTATAAACAACTGCTCCAGGCGCTGATACAGTACAATGCCGATAGCGATGTTTTGCAAAGGCTTCAGCAGGAGGTTTTTGCAGCCAAACTGCTATTGCAAAAGGGGCTTACGCATCAGGCCAAGGTAAAAGTGAGGCAGATCAAAGCCGATGCCGCTCAATACGAGCAGCACGAAATAGCGCTACAGGCCATACAGCTGGAATCGGTGATAGCAGCCCGGGAGCAATTTCGCAATGTATCAGCGGAAGATATACAAGGGCATTATGCTGAGACCGGTCAAAGAACAGATGATATCCTCGCAGAGTCAGCCTACAGATTTGCATACAACAGTGCTCAAAAGATACAACTACAGGCAGGTGGCAAGAGCGATGCAAAAGCCAAAGAAGTAAAGGCCCTCCTGAAAACTATCAATACACGGCAAGCCAAAAAGCCTTTAACCCGTAAAGCGCTGATGGACAAAATGCAGACCGAAGCGCTCTATCATTTTATGAATCGTGACACGGCAAAGGCCTTTGATATCAATACTGAGTTTATTGCGATGATGGAGGCGGATAGCGCCCTGATCCCTCTCTATCCGCAGCGGTACTTTGCCGCGCTGAATAACTATCTCATAGACTGTTTCAACCTGTCCAGGACAGAAGCCTTTCAAACTACACTGGCCAAGATGCGGGAGCTGAAAGACAATCCGGCATTCAAAAAGCTGAGTAACCTCGAGGTCAATATATTCCGGATCACTTATCAGGCTGAGCTTAATTACCTGATCTCTGAAGGCGAGTTTACCAAAGCCCTGGCTGCAGTAAAAGATGTGAAAGAACGCCTGCAAAAATATGGCGACAGCATACCTGTGCATCACCGCATGAACCTCGAATACCTCTCGGCATATATGCTATTTGGTGCCGGCAAATATGAAGCAGCATCTGCGATCCTCGATAGTGTACAGCAGTATAGCCGCGCCGAGACCGCTGCTGCGCCGGACGTGATGACCGCCGTGATGCAGGTCATCTGCCACTATGAGATGAAGAGCTACTCGATCATAGACAGCCTGGTCAAATCATGCAAACGCAAACTCAATAACCATAAAGAGATGCTGTCTGAAGGAATATTTGAATTGCTCAATGCGATCAATGGCTTCGCGGTGAAACTCCCTACGGAGAATGACTGGAAAAAGCTAAGTGCCAGATTGGAATCAGCAGATAGCAAAACCGATGCAGCCTATTCTAATTACTTCGAGTATCGCGTATACGTGTCCGCACAGGCGCGTCGTATACCATATGAGGTAGCATGGAGATCTGAAAAAGACCGGTAATTATTGTATCACGACCTTCCTGATCTGATGACCGGCGTTGGTCTCTATATCCAGCAGGTAGGTGCCCTCTTCGTAAGCTTTCACGCTTATGGATAAAGACTTTGAGTCTGCACTTCTGGTCATTACCTTTTGGCCTATGCTATTGATGAGTGTTACAGAGTTTATCGTTTCTGCCGAGCGTACGGTGAGTATGTCTGATACGGGATTAGGATAGACCTCCAGCGTCGAAGCTGTTGCCACATCCTCTATTCCCGCAGGGAAAGATACATTGATATAGTCGACCTTCGTCGTGTCGCCGACCGCTGGCGAGCTGCCTCCCGCAGGGCTCTCTACATGCAGCGATACTGTATACAGGCCGGGTGCGGTGAAGTTGACCTTAGGTGATGCAGAACTGTCGCTCGTACCGCCGACAAAATTAAAAGTAGAAGGAGTGATCGTGTACCTGTATTTGGTACCCTGCACTGTGGGTCTGGTCCTGTTGGTGATCACGACGATCGCATTCGTATAGCAGTTGGTCGTATTGGCGCGGAAATCTGCAGTCAGTGCAAACTGTGGTGGCACCGCACGATAGTTGTCACGGAACCTGCGCCTGTTTGGCACAAAAGTATTGAACTGTTTGGTGCCACTCACTTCTACTACTGGTATCTTCTGGCCATTCGCCAGCCATTGATAGGTGAGCGAGTTGCGCGGAATGCCGATACTCGTGCCGAGCGCATCGATAGTGATAGAGTCGACTTCCTCTGTATATGCCCTCAGACGGATACAATCGAAAGAATCATACGGCGTGATGACCTTGCCCCATCCGTCTACATTGTTGTACCGGGTACCTACCTGATGCAGTGACCCAAAGCCCGGTATAGTGATCTTCACATCATATGGGGTTGTATCCATTCTTGCATATGTCAGTGGGAATTGATAAACCTTGTCCTCTATAGTGTATGCAGAAGGTAACGGGATACCATTAAACTCAGCACCAGTGCCATCTATAGACAGGTACGAGTTCGTCTTTTTATAAAAGTTATACTGATTACTGATCTGCAGCAGCTGGGTATTCAGCACATTGGTCGCTCGTATGCCATAGTCCTGCAGGCCGAAAGAAAGTATATAAAGTGGATTGATGCTAAGCAGCGACCGGAAACTATCGATAGCCTGGCCAGTGATGATGAGGTTAGAAAAATCCCATCTCATATTAGGACCGGTGGCATTGACATTGATATTTGTATTGGTCAAACTATACCTGACAGTGTCCCTGATAGACGGCATATCGTTTTTCGTGATCGTGATCTGGCTCCAGAGAGATTGGCCTACACACAGGAACAAAACAGCGGTAAAAAGTTTCTTCATTGAATAGAGATTATCTCCCAAATATAATCAAGTGTCAGAGAATCATGTGGGTTAAACCATGATTTACATCAGTTAAAATCTCTGTTTGACCGCTTTTTCTGTTAAAAGTGAATCAACCGATCTTCTTCAGGTAATTGTATATATCCTCCCACTGGCGGCTCTCCACGGCGATCTGCGGTGCGAGGCTTTCCCGCGTTTCTTTGATCTCTCCGACACCGAGGCCTCGGCCGTCATTGAGCCAGAAGGCGCGCGAGCCGAGGTTCTTGGCGAGTACGACATCAGTGATACGGTCACCGATGACAAAGGAGTTTTTGAGGTCGTAGTCTGCTGAAAAATATTTCGTGAGCATGCCTGTACCCGGTTTACGTGTATCCTTATTATCATGAGGATAGTGGCAATCGATACACTCTTCTGCAAAAATGATCTTCTCGCCCGCGAATGTGTTCATGATAAATTTGTGCGTCGTGTAGAATGGCTCATTAGGAAATACATTCGTGCCGAGTCCATCCTGATTGGTCACAAGGACCAGCTCATAGTCAAACTCGCGAACGATCCGCCCCAGCCAATAAAATATCTCGGGATAGAAGACGATCTTCTCCATGGTCTCGATCTTAAAATCATCTGTCTCGAGGATCATGGTCCCGTCTCTGTCTATGAAAAGCACCTTCTTCATGAGTGGTTGTAGGTTATAAGTTTTAAGTAAATACAGTTATGCTGCCTTTTTATTGACTCGCGCTATCCAGCGGGGCAGCACGATAGCGCCGATGCCCAAATAAAGGTAAAAATTGAATAACCTCCATATGATAGCTACAGCCGGCGCCAGGCCGACGGGCAGGAAGTCACAGTTGAGTGCGATAAAGGAAACCTCCATGATGCCGCTGCCACCGGGCGTCGTGGGTATCATCACGATCATGCGGTGTACATACTGACGGGCAAAGACATCGAGCTGGTTCAGGCCGCCATCGGCAAAGGTCCATATCAGTGCACTGGCCAGTGCATAGCGTGCGCACCAGGAGATGATCGTAGCGATCAGCACCTTCATGGAAAAAAGAAAACCTTTGGTCTTGAACTCACGTGACGCGTACCAGATCTCTTCGCCGAGCAGCTTTATTTTCTCCTCCCAGCGGTGTAGTATCTTGATTTTTGATACTCTCTCAAAAAACCCGCGCGCCCAACCCGGGCGAACGAAAATGGCAAAACCAAGCAATCCGCCTATCACAGCCACTATGATAAATCCTATCCACACATACTGGCCCAGTATCCTGATACCACTGAATAATTTGCTATCACCGAGGCTACTGCATGTCGCCGAGAGATCAAACATCCTGGTGCCTAAAAGAAGGAACAATATGCTAAACACACTCACGAAAGCGATATTATCCAGATAGGAGCAAAGCATAATAATAGAAGTGCCTTTGCCGTAGCTGATCTTTTCTTTCTTCAGGATAAATAGCGCAAGCGTGATACCACCTACGGAAGCTGGTGTGATAGACGAACCAAACTCCCAGAGCATGATCACCTCAAAGCATTTCATAAAAGAAAGCTTGCAGTCGGTGAGCTGCCAAATGCGATAGATGTATGCGAGGTCGCGGATCACCACTGTCAGTAGCGCCAGCAGCAGGCCTATCACCAGATGTCCCGTGAATGGAATCTGAGACAACTTTGACATGTCCATTTTAGACAGCCCGAAGATCAGGTATAGCGAAACCCCTACGCCTATAGCTACCGGCAGTAATATCCTGCGCGGCCTGAATTGCGATAAGGGGTTTTGGTCGGTTACTTCTGTCATCGTAGCGGGGTCCTAAGATAGCGACAGAAATGGATTAACCGAGGGCAAAGTATGTTAAGCTTTCTCTACTACCACAGCTGTACCATAGGCGAGCACCTCGGTCATTCCCTGCATGACCTCATTGGCATCATAGCGCATATTGATGACGGCATTAGCACCGATTTTTTGCGCATGGTCCATCATGAGCTCATAGGCCTCTTCACGTGCTTTCTCACACAGCTCTGTATAGATGGTACTTTTGCCACCAAAGATAGCCATGAACCCACCAGCAAAATTGCCTGCTATGCTACGGGAGCGAACAGTGATACCGCGCACTAATCCGAGTTGTTGGCTGATCTTGTATCCTTCCAGGGAAGTACTTGTTGTAACGAGTAATTGAGTATTCATTTTAATATTTGTTTTGGTAAATATAAGGACGCGGGGGGATATAAAAAATTGTCGTTTACGCCACAAATATTTTACCGCGAAGGGGAATAAAAATCCCTGCCTGATCTTGTCGATCGGGCAGGGAGACAGTGTGATATTTTTTTAGAGGGTTCTCGTGCCGGACCACATGCCGGTGTCGCCCATGCCATCATTCCAGGTGCCGCTGACATAGTCGCCTGATAGCGTACCATTGATATTGCTCGAAGGTGCGCCCAGGCAACCGGTGCAATTGACACCAGAGCTGGTAGAAGCGCCTCCAGTAGTAGACGGGCCGGTAATAGGTATATTATACTCACCTCCCCATGTACCGGTAGATGTATTTAGTACCAGGTTGAATACTCCATTATAAGATGAAGATGACCCTGAGATACTACCCTGGAAACACTGTATGAGTGCCGTAGAGAGTTCCTTCATGACCAGGATGATCGCACCCGGATGTCCTGTGATACTGGCTGTGACACTGATATTGCCACCATAAGCGTCGCAGGAGAAATTGATAGTCACAGGAGAGCCATTCATAGTACCTGTGAAGACTGCCGATATAGGTTGCCCTTGTACATAGGTAGATGTGCTGGTGAGATTGACCGCCTGGCTATCGAGTATCATGACCGCTGTCATCGTGCTGGTCGTATTAAACAGATCAAAGGTAATGATGCCCGAAGAGCCTACCACGACACCTTTATATATACCTGTGGCAGCGTGGTCATTTGCTGCTGCTGCTTTTGGCGTATTGCTGCAGGTGGTGCATTTGTAGGGAGTGGACTCGCTTTTCTTGCATGCTGAGATACAGAGAACTAATGCAAAGACTAAAATAACGGAGAGAACTTTTTTTGACATCGGGGTGTTTTTATTGGTTAAATTTTGAGAATACTAACGGGTCATGGATATGCCTGCGCAAAAACTGAAATACCTTATCTGGTAAATACATGCGTATCATAAGTCACCGTGCCAAAATATGGGGTATCTATGATCTCATAGCTGAAATTGTGCGCATCCAGAGTGAGGACGGTAAACGTACTGTATACTACACCGGGGCTGCCAATATCATACACAGTTAGCTTACTGCCACTGACCGAATAGGTGGTCGTGTACTGCGGGGTGATAAAGTGCCCATCGGCGGTCAAAGTGAGAGTGGTGCCGGGGCCATATGTGAAAGTAGTGTCATAGGTGGTAGCACCGTTATATTTAGTCATAGAATGCTCGCTATTCTGGCTCCAGGTACCTACCAGTAGCGATGAGGTGCTGTTGCTGCTACCGTGGCTGCATGCACTAAGGTAAATGAGGCCCGATACCGACAGAAGGACGGACAGAAGTTTAAGTTTTTTCATGTTATTATTTTGAGGCGGAAAGTAAACCATTGAATACTAATGCCCTATAACTTTCCAATAAGTGAGTCAAATAAGCTAGTAAGTGAGCAAAACACAAGAAAACAGTCTTGTCTGAAGAGCCGGTATGGAGGGTCTTAGTTCTCCTCAGCGTCCGGGAGGATCTTCTCCTCCTCCGTCTTGGAGCGGATCCAGAAGTTGTTGTAGCCGTCGCCTACTACGATGGTGAGGTACTGCTCCTGTATGAGTTCGAGCATGGAGAGGAATGTAAATATGGCATGCACACGATTCTCGACCTTGTCGAATATCTGTTCAAATAATACCTGCCCGTGTGTTTTGACCAGGTCGCGAAGGATCATTTTTTCGCCCTCGATAGTATATGCGGGGGTGACGATGGTGTGTACCGGCTTATTGCGCTCACGCTCTACGCGCGATACGACTGTTTGGAATGCTTTGAGCAGCCGGAACATGGTCAGCGACTCCATCTCGTACTCTGTCTCAAAGAGCGCTGCGATCTCGCCCATCTCTCCTTTGATATTGCCCCGCTTGGCGATGCTCTGGCGGTCATCCTCCATATTGCGCAGCAGCTCGGTAGCTTCTTTGTATTTCTTATACTCGATGAGGCGGTTGACCAGCTCATCACGCGGATCTATCTCCTGGCCTGTTTCCGGGTTGATCTCTTTGCGTGGGAGCAGTAGTTTTGCTTTAATACGCATCAGCGTAGCCGCTACGAGTATAAACTCACCGGCAAGCTCCAGATTGAGCCGCTCCATAGCGTGCAGGTAGCTGAGGAAATCCGTGGTCAGCTTGAAAATGGGAATGTCATAGATATCCAGCTCATCCCGCTCTATAAAGAACAGGAGCAGGTCAAATGGTCCTTCGAACTGAGGGAGCTTGATCGAGTATGTATCGTTGTTGTTATTCGCCATGTCCTTTGCAAAAGGGACACGAAGTTAAAGGATTTGCGCATGATAGCAAACACCTGCCGGGCCGTACTTTCAGACACCTCATGACAGGATATCACATATACTGTATTGACTTAATACTAAATACTTACTACTTAATACCAGGTTAATACTAGATGATACCCGAAACACGCAGGATATTGACCAGGGATATGGCTATTACTGCATTGGCTGCTGTCAGGAGAAATACGAGGACGGCTTGTCTGAATAGTGAAGTGTGCATATGGGTTGGTTTTGATAGATATACGGATGCCACAATGGTAAGGTTGTAATTTGATTGTTAAAAAAAGATGAAGACCGGCATACTATAAGATTTAAAGCAGATAGCCTATATTTATCAGCAAAATCAAAGCTGTGCGAAGTATCCTTTTCCTCCTTGCCTTTTCTTGTCTGGCTACGCTGACCGTTTCCGCCCAAAAAGCAGCGGCACCAGCTAATACCGGCTACTGCCTGATGAGGGTCTTTGATGTCAATAAATTTGCGGCCCAGGGATCGGGCTTCGTAGGGGCCAAGATCATCATCACCTACGAGAGTGGAGATCAGGAAATCGTGGAGCTGCAGTCATTCAATGAAAAAACAGAGCCGGCCAACCTCAAGGTCATCGTTGCTACACTCAATAAACTCAAACAGAAAGGTTATATGCTCATGAGTGCCAATAGCACCGGCGACCAGGGCAATATCGTCACGGACTATGTGCTGCTAAAACAGGCGTATTAACCACTTGGCGTAGGGACATGTGTGACCTACACAACCTCGATCAACGTCTTTCTACTTGCTATATATCTCCTCCAATGCCCCTTTGAGATCAGGAAAAGTGAACGTGTATCCCGCTTCCATTATCTTCCGGTTGCTACATCGCTGACTATTGAGCACAGCTTCTGACATTTCGCCAAGGGCTATTTTCAATGCAAATGGAGGCACAGGAGTTAGGATCGCCTTTGACCCTTTGGCCTGTACGATGGCGCGCATGAGTTCTTTGATCGGGATCGGTCCCGGAGCAGTCGTATTGTAGCTACTTTTCATATTGTCTTTCTCCAGGGCATGGATCATAATACCGCATACATCATCTATATGTATCCATGAATAGTAGAGGTCCGGTTTGGAGAAATAACCTGCTATGCCCAGCGGTATAGTGCGCTCCAGTGCAGGCAACGCTCCTCCCAGACGGGAGAGAACAATACCGATCCGGCAGCATGCGTGCCTGATACCCAGTGTTTCCATACGAGCTACCTCTGTCTCCCAACCATCGGTGACCTTTGCCAGAAATGAAGAGCCGGGTTCATGCGTTTCCGTCAGGACCTCCGCCCCGCAGTCGCCATAATAGCCTACAGCAGATGCCGACACTATGGTTTTGACCTGATGAGTGACAGTCGCAAGTGCGTTATAAATCAATCGTGTAGAATCAATACGGCTATCATATATTTCCATTTTCCGGAGGGCTGTCCAGCGCTTATCCGCCACTCCGGCGCCAGCCAGATGGATGATAACCGACACTCCATCGAAGGCGCTGGTATCTATGCTTCCGGCAGCGACATTCCATGTGAAAAACCTGACACGCGGGTCCGTGGAAACATGGGCTGTCCTCCCTATGATATTGACCCCGTAGCCTTTATCCAGAAGGAGCGTCTGCAGGCGGGACCCTATCAGGCCATTACCTCCGGTGATCAGTACTTTAGTCATGCCAGACTATTTTGATATCTCTTTTCATTGTCATGCGTCCGGTTTAGAGGCTATGTAGGGCCTACTTGCAATACTATAACAGATTCTGCTATATTTGTTTGCTTTATTACAGATCATTAACCAAATAATAAACCACATTATGAATTGGAAAAATTCCAGGAAGATCGTCGCAGGGATACTTATCGCTGCTTTCCTTTTTGGCTGCGGCACGAAAAAGGGTAAAAATGAAGTGATCATTCATGAACTGAGTGATACGGATATGCTCACCCCTTTCAACTACCAATCTGCATCGACGCAGTATGTATTAGCGCAGCTTTTCCAATCATTGCTCGGACAAGATCCGGTGACTTTTGAAGATCTGCCCGGCCTCGCCAAGGCTGTGCCTACACCCCTCAAGGACTCTACAGGCAAAGGCATGAGCATCACCTATGAGATCAGGGAAGATGCAAAATGGGATGACGGTACGCCTATTACGGGCAATGACGTGGCTTTCTCCATGAAGGTCATCAAAAACCCTAAAACCGACTGCCAGCCTTACAAGGGCTTCTTCGACTTCGTAGAAGATGTCGTAACGGACCCGTCAAATCCAAAGAAAGTGACATTCGTGTGCAATAACGTACACATGCACTCTGTGGAGAATACTGGTGGCTTGCTAATCCTCCCGTCTAAAATATATGATCCAAAGAACCTCATGGCTTCTTTCACCGTAAAGCAACTCAACGACACCAGCAAGGCACTGGCTTCTGATCCTAAGATCATAGAGTTCGCCACTAACTACAACTCTGAGAAATACCAGCGCGAGAAGGGCTATATAGTAGGCTCCGGCGCTTATGAATTCAGCGAATGGATCACCGGCCAGAAGATCGTACTCAAAAGGAAGAAGAACTGGTGGGGTGAGAAATATGAGAAAGAGAACGTAGGATTCCAGGCCTATCCCCAGCAGCTCGTTTACCAGACTATCAATGACTATACTGCCGCTATCGTAGCGCTGAAAGGCAAAAAGCTGGATGTGGCATATGGTATCAAATACAAGGACTTCACCGAACTGCCTAAGTCAGAGAAAGTAAAGGAGAACTTCAACCTGCATACACCACGCTCTATGCAGTACCACTACTTCGGCATGAACCTGCGCAATCCTAAATTTGCAGACAAAAAAGTACGCCAGGCGCTGGCACACCTCACTGATGTAGACAAGATGGTAAGCGTGCTCACATACGGATTGGCAGATCGCGTGATCGGACCTATACATCCGTCTAAGAAGGAGATCTACAACAGCAATATCAAGCCATATGACTACAATATAGAAGAGGCTAAAAAGCTTCTCGACGAAGCAGGATGGAAGGACAGCAATCATGATGGTATACTCGACAAAAACATCAATGGCGAGCATGTTGAGTTCAACATCACCTTCACCTACAATGCGGGTAATGATACGCGCAGGGATGCGGGTTTGATGTTCAAAGAATCATGCCGCCAGGCAGGTATCAACGTAGACGTGGTGCCACAGGAGTGGGCTATGTATATCCAAAACCAGAAGCAGCACAAATTTGAAATGTTTTATGGTGCATGGGTGGGTAGCACACTCGATCCGGATGAGAAGCAGATCTGGCATACAGAGGCTATCGAAGGCGGCAGCAACTATGTCTTCTTTGGCAATGCTGAAACGGACAAACTGGTGGATGATATCCGTACAGAACTCGATGCCAAGAAGAGGGCTCCTATGTACCTGAAATTTCAGGAGATACTGCATGACGAGTCTCCGTATATCTTCCTCTTTGCCCCTAAGGAGAGGATCGCTATCAGCAAGCGCTTCACCAATGCAGAGGCCTATGATGTAAGACCGGGTTTCGCGGAGAATATGTTTAAACTCGAGGATAAATAAGGCATCGGGCATCTGTAATATGAAAGTAGTAGAAGCGGAGATCAAAAAGGAGGAGAAGAAAGTAACGGCGAGTTTGTCTTTCCCACTGCTGGGATATATACTGAAGCGCGTGATGATATTCATCCCGACGCTGATCATCATCTCGATAGCGACATTTACGATCATGTCCAATGCTCCCGGCGACCCTGCCGAGACCCTGCTCAATCAAAAGGCAGGCGATGGACAAGCCACGGACAAAATGGCGACAGATAAAGCCTACCGGGAGATCAGAAGGCAACTGGGGCTGGACAAACCGATCTTTTACATCTCCGTATCCTCGCTCGGGGCCTGCGATACACTGAACTATATCGACAAGGCTGAGCATCGCGAGATGCTGGCACGCATGAGCGACCGCTATGGCAACTGGGATAAAATATCCCATTACTACGATGCGGGCATGGCGCTGGACAAGGCTATCCTCTTTGCCCCCAGGGATTCCTCTACTACCCTGCCACTGGTACAGTTGCGCAATTCGAGTGCGATCATCCTCCGCTCATGGCAGGATGTAGTGATCGACTCGTCGCTGGCTGAGATCACCAGGCTATCCGCTTTACCCAATTTTAATTCACTGAAGGCGCCACTCGACCAGTTCATAGCTGCCAGAGCGGATATGAAGGCCAATCCAACTAAATGGAAGACACTCGTCCCTACCATACACTGGAACGGATTCGGAAATCAATACCATAAATGGCTTTTCGGAGATGCACCTTGGTTCGGTGAGCCGGGTATGGAGCAAACAGGTGGATTTATACGCGGGGAGTTTGGCAAATCATACTTCAACAAGCGTCCCGTCAAAAGCATGATTTGGGAGCGCATCGGATGGACCCTGCTTATCAGCTTCTTTGCCATCCTTATTACATACCTGGTATCCATACCTCTCGGTATATTCTCCGCGCTGCGCAAGGATACACCCACCGACCAGTTCCTCACGACCTTCCTGTACATATTATACTCGCTGCCCAGTTTCTGGATCGGTACGATGCTTATATTCTTCCTGTGCGGCGGAGATTACCTGAACTTTTTCCCGCCTACATTTATGGGAGATGTCACCTGGGATGATGGATTCTTTGCCAAAATAGGCGACCTGGCCTACCACATGATACTGCCGGTGTTTGTAGCCACATATGGTAGTTTTGCCTACATGTCCCGGCAGATGCGGGGTGGGATGCTCTCCATCCTCCGTACAGACTATATCCGCACTGCCAAGGCCAAAGGCTTGCCTCAGAACAAAGTCGTCTGGAAGCATGCCTTGCGCAATTCACTGCTTCCTGTGATCACGATCTTTGCCAGCATACTCCCCGCACTTGTGAGCGGCTCTATCATCCTGGAGTTTATCTTTACTATTCCTGGTATGGGTTCGATGGGTTTTGCGGCTGTAGTACAGAAAGACTACCCTACAGTTCTCACCGTTACAATGTTCTCGGCGATCCTCACCCTTACAGGTTATCTGGTATCAGACATTCTATACGCAGTGGTAGATCCTCGCATATCCTACTCAAAGAAATGACATCACAGCATACATGAGCAAGAAAGAAAAAATAGTGAAATCAGACCAGAGCTTCTGGGCATATGTCAAGCGTCAGTTTCGCAAGAAACGGACGGCAGTCATCTCTATGTATATAGCGACCTTTATCGGTTTGGTAGCCTTGTTGGCTCCTTTCCTCGCCAATGAGAAACCGCTGGTATGTAAGTATGAGGGCAAGGTCTACTTTCCGGTGTTCCGGGAGTTTGCCGTAGGCCTGGGCATCGCTGATTTCCCACATGAGTTTAGCAATAAGAAATGGTCGGAGCTACACTATGACTTTGTGGTCTTTCCTCCGGTCCCATACTCACCGCTCAATCAGGATCCGAAGAACGTACACTCTGTGGGGCCATTTGCCGAGCAGGATGTGCCGTCCAGGCAGTTCAAGCACTGGTTTGGCACTGATGAGCTGGGCCGAGATGTACTGTCAGGGTTGATACATGGCGCCCGGATAGCATTCACCGTAGGGATCGTATCCATGACCATCGCGTCTCTCCTCGGCATACTGCTGGGAGCCCTGGCTGGATATTTCGGAGATGAAAACCTCAAAATATCGCGTATCCGGTTTTTTATCAATGTACTGTTCTTCTTCTTTGCTTTCTTTTTTGCCTTCCAGGCCAGGTCTTATGCCCTGGCGGATGCTATGGAGGCGAGTATTCCATCCGCATTATGGCAGCTGCTGATCAGCCTTTTGATCTTTATAGGCATCATGGGTATCGGCAACCTGCTCGTGATACCTTTTAAGTATATCCCTATGTTCAAAAAGGAAGTGAGCGTACCCGTAGATATCATCATCTCCCGTATGATAGAGATATTGAATAGCATTCCTACGCTATTCCTCATCCTGTCCATACTGGCGATCATCAAAAAGCCGAATATCTACTACATCATGGTCATCATCGGACTGACCGGATGGACCAGTATAGCCCGCTATATACGCGCCGAGCTGCTCCGCATCAGAAACCTCGAGTACATAGAGGCTTCGCATTCACTGGGTTTCTCAGGCATGAGGATACTTTTCCGCCACGCACTGCCTAATGCGCTCTCTTCTACCCTGATCGCTATCGCCTTTGGTATCGCCTCGGCTATCCTCACGGAGTCGTCACTCTCATTCCTTGGATTTGGCAGCGGAGATACGGTGACCTGGGGTGTACTCCTCTCATCAGCGCGTCAGTCCCCGCAGGCATGGTGGCTCGCGATATTCCCCGGCTTTGCCATATTCATCACGGTTACCGTTTTCAACCTGATCGGCGATGGTCTCACAGATGCACTTGATCCGAGGCTGAAGCAATAGGGTAAAAAAGATGTCCTTTTTGTATCCGGCTGTTAAGCCTTCCCCTTGGGGGAAGGTTTGGATGGGGCCTGTTGTTTTTGAATAAATCATAACGCTCTCTGACTAGTCGCTGTTATTCTTTAGATTTGAACCATGCGGACTGGTGCGTTGCTTCTTTCACTTCTTTTCTGGCAGGCTATAGCTGTGGCACAGACCTCGGATTTCTCCGCACCTACGAGGATGAGCGCCAAGCTCAATAGAGTGCGCATCATAGGCAAAAATCAGGATGGCTACGTAGTGCGCTTCTCCGGCAATGAGGAACTGATCCATGTCTACGACAATGAAATGAAACTGGCCTGCGCACGTACACTCGATTTCAAAGGTGGCGACGGCAGCCTGCAGCAGATACTGCTCAATAAAACAGGAGCATCCCTTATATACCTGCACACTGAGAAAAAGCAGACCCTGCTGATGATGCAGCCGGTCAACTCCAAATATATAGAGCAGGGTAAGCCACTGGTAGTAGATACATTCGACGACAGGCACGACCTGGTCGACAATAACCTGCACTTCAAAATATCCCTTGACCAGAACTATATGCTGTTCTACTATCCCGTTTTTGAGGGGGGCAGGATCAAATCCATGCAGATGACCTGCATAGACAGGGCTGCGACAGTCGTATACAAAACCTATGTGCCCATAAACAGGCCAGAGAAGGATATGGAATATGCCAAGGCGCTGGTAGACAACGCGGGCAACGGCTACCTGATATTCACAGCCGAGAAAAACGGCAAGGACAATGTATACGGTGATGATTATTTCGTGACGCGCATAGATAAAACTGATGGCAAGCAAACCTCGTATACGATCAAATGCGAGAAGGAAATATTCGGTGAGCCGCAGTTTGAGATGGACAATGTGAATGGAGCGCTGGTTTTCTGTGGTTTCTATGACGAGAAAGGCGATCCGGCAGACGCTGCAGCCAACGGCTTTTTTTTCCTGCGCTATGATGCTCCGAGCGGCGTGGTCAAACAGTCTAGCTATACTCCTTTTCCCGCATCTTTTATGAGTTCGCTCACCGGTAGGGATGCCGCGGGCATGAGCAACAGGCTCTTCACCTTTAATATTCGTAAGGCCCTGCTGCGCCTCGATGGCGGTGCACTGATCACAGCAGAATCGGTGATCACTGATAAACGTGAAGTCGTGACGATGTCTCCCTCTACGATGAGCACGCCGTATAATACCTACCGTACGGTTTATACTTTCGCCTATAATGACATTATCGCTTTCTCATTCAAGCCGGATGGCACTATAGACTGGGATGCTGTGATGCGCAAAAAGCAATTGAGTGAAGAGGACGCAGGCTTCAATTCTTCCTTTGCTTTTATCAATGAGAAAGATAAGGTGCACTTCCTCTATCTCGATGAGATCAGTACCGGAGGGTCACTCAATGAATATAAACTGACCAGCAAGGGAACAACGGAGCGGGTCATCCTGTTTGGCCAGGAGGAAAAAGATGTATACATCATACCCAAACTCGGCAAACAGGTGGCGCCTAATGAACTAGTGATACCGAGCGTCAAAAACGGATCATTCCGGTTGGTGAGGGTGCAGTATTGATCAGCTATGTTTAACTTTTTCAAATCAAACAATCCCGCGCTGGCCGCCGTCAACGTGGTACTTATTATCCTTTTCAGGATCGTTTTCCTTATTCATCCCACTGATACGGCTTTTCTGTTTCATCACGCGGAGCCAGCATCTAAGTTTTTTATCAGGCTGCTAGACCTGACTCATATGCCGACCCTATGGCTGGCGATAGCAGGGGGAGTGCTCTGCTTCATAGAGTCATTGCTGGTCAACCGGATCATCAACCGGCATAAGGTCTCCGCCCGAAAAAATTATATCGGCGGAATCCTCTTTGTCATCTTTAGCTCCATGGTGCCGGCATGCCAGCTACTCAGTCCGGCATTAGTTTCTATCTTCTTTACATTGCTCATTCTTGACAAAATGTTTGACCTGTCACGCCCGGAGAAGCTCTACGGCGCCATCTTTGACCTGGGGTTCCTGGCAGCGATCGCAATGCTGTTTTACTTTCCGGCTGTATATCTGCTTTTGCTGGTGATCATCGGCTTCCTCACTATGAGGACGGGTACCCTACGCGGCATACTCATCATATTCACAGGTTTCCTCGCAGTGATGCTTGTTGTTTTTACCGTCTACTTCTGGAAAGATGCACTACCTCAGATGCTACCAGATATGGTCAACCTGTCATACAGGATACCGATGAGTAAAATCTCTTTTACCATCTGGCAGGAGATCAGCATAGGCTGGATCGCACTCATAGGAGCATGGATATTGCTCAATGTTCCTGCTATCTTATACTCCTCCGTGATACAGACGCGTAAATACATAACTGTATTGATCCTCAGCGGAGTATTCTCTTTCCTGGCGATCCCTTTATTGTTCAATCTCAATCTGACCCACCTGCTGTTTGCACTCACATCGATGACCATTCTTGGTGCCGTCTATTTTGTGGAAACAAAAGCTACGCTGATCGCTGAAGTGTTATTTATAGTCTTAATTTTGTCCGTATTCGCTCTTGAATATTTGCCTTTATTTATTCCGTTATAGCAGCCCCTAAATCCCCAAAGGGGACTTTAACAGCCGCATACAGAAGGAAAAATGGCAATAGTTTTATAAACAGAAAATAAAAAATCGTCGATATGAAATTTGGTGTTATTGTTTTTCCGGGTTCTAACTGCGACAGGGACATGATGCATGTACTGGGCAAAGTAATGGGCTGCGAAGTGGTCTCTATCTTTCACAAAGAAACATCGCTGGATGGTTTCTCTACGCGTGACTGCATTATACTTCCAGGTGGGTTCAGCTATGGCGACTACCTGCGCACTGGCGCTATCGCCCGTTTTTCTCCCATCATGGATGCGGTCATAGAGTTCGCCAACAGAGGTGGCAAAGTAGTCGGCATCTGCAATGGTTTCCAGATACTCTGCGAGGCAGGACTGCTGCCGGGTGCATTGCTCCGCAATACGAACATGAAATACGTCTGCAAAAATATCTATCTCAAAACACAGACCAAGGACGCCCTGCTGACGCAGTCCATCGCTCCGGGTACTGTACTCAAAGTACCTATCGCACACGGCGACGGCAGGTACTACGCAGACAAGGCTACGCTCAAAACACTGAATGACAAGAAGCAGATCATCTTCAAATACTGTGATGCGGCAGGTAATATCTCCGATGACGCCAATCCAAATGGCTCATTGGAAAACATAGCAGGCATCTGCAACGAGGGCCGCAACGTATACGGCATGATGCCACACCCTGAGCGCGCCTCTGAGGACGACCTCGGTAATACAGATGGACGTCAGATATTTGAATCGCTGGCGATCTCTATCATGCAGAACGTATAATTCCGGCAGTTCGTTGATACTGGATACTAGTTACCTGATGCTGGAAATACATTCGGCAAGGTTTCCCTATATTTCATTTCTAAAACAAAATCATGAAGGCAGCAGTATTAGTGCGGACAGGAGATGCGGCTAAGGCATTTGAGATCAGGGAGCTCCCTATACCTAAGATCAAAGAGGGCGAGGTCCTTATCAAGGTCGAAGGCTTTGGGTTGAATTTCGCCGATGTCGTGGCCCGCGAAGGGATGTATGAAGATGCGCCTCCTATCCCGAGCGTACTGGGATATGATGTGGTGGGACGTATCACAGAGGTCGCACCGGATGTGAAAAATGTCAGCGTAGGTGATCGTGTCACTGCCATGACACGTTTCGGCGGGTATGCAGAGTATGCTGCCTCCAATGCACTGGCTGTCGCCAAAATACCTGAAGATATGCCTGTAGGCGAAGCCACCGCACTCACTACACAATACTGTACAGCATACTATGCTGCTGCGGAAGCAGCTAATATACACGAAGGAGATCGTGTACTCATCCACTCAGCCGCTGGTGGCGTAGGTACTGCCTTAGTGCAATTCGCAAAATATAAGAAGTGCGAGATATTTGCTACAGCCGGCTCTGAGGCAAAGCTGAAAATGCTGCGCGACGATGGCGTACAGCATGCTATCAACTACCAGACGGAAGACTTTGAAGCGGTGATAAAGAGCAAAACGGATGGCATAGGAGTCGATGCGATCTTTGATGCCGTGGGCGGCAAGAATGTGAAGAAAGGGTTCCGCTCGCTGATCCCCGGCGGTGGCAGGATAGTCTGCTATGGAGCTTCCAATATCACGGGACAAAATATATTTGGCAAGATCAGTACAGTGCTGGGATTTGGATTTTACCACCCGATACAATTTATGTCCAGCTCCAAATCGCTGATCGGTGTCAATATGCTGCGTATAGCAGATAATAAACCATCCATACTCGCACGCTGCCTTGAGAATGTTGTGATACTGCACAAGCAGGGGGTCTTCAAACCACTCGTTGGTGGAGTATATCCTGTCGCCCAACTGGGTGAGGCACATGCTGCACTAGAGGGGCGCAAGACGATAGGAAAGATCACTGTGACCTGGTAATAGCGTACACTGACACTTTGCTTTTGATCTCTCTCACCTCTACATCATAATTGTACTTTTCCAATTCATACCCTTGCCTTTTTAATTCCTCGATCAGCGGCTCCGCGATATAGCGATTGGGCTCGCTGAGGAGGATGAGACCGCCCGGTTTGACCAGGTGTTTAAACGCATGGAGGAGGGGTTCAAACTGTCTGCGCTCATAGGCTACGTCAGATGCGAGCAATATATCGAAGGGAGCTATACCCTCAGGTTTTCTCCAATCCAGAGTTTGAAAAGTGATGTTGGATACATTATTCAGTGCTGCATTTTTTTGTGAAAAGTCAACGGCATCCTGCAGGTAGTCTGTGGCTGTGACCTCTGCTCCAAGGGATGCCGCAACTAATGCCGGCAAACCGAGACCGCCGCCGATCTCCAATACAGTTTTACCTTTTAGCATGTTTTGATTAGCCCCGAGGTATTCAGACAGGCCCACAGCGGAAGGCCACAGCTCTGCCCAATACGGTATGCGTTCATCAGCCACCTCCTCGTGTTGCAGCCCTTTAGCGAGTAGTTGCTCGTAGAGTTCGTCGAAATTGGTGACAGATAGTATGGCATAGCTTCTGTCGCCGATGCGAATATTATGTTGTGTGGTTTTGAAATCCAAATGGCTATTTTGTGAGGTAAATATAAGACAAGGACAAACTGATGAACGAAGCATTCCTCACATTTCTTTCCAGCTTCAGCCGATTGAGCAAAGAAGATATAGAGCAACTGGCGGAAGCCTGTACAGAAGTAAGCTATGCTAAAGGCGATTACTTTATCCGAGAGGGAGAGGTTTGCCACAAGATAGGTTTCCTCATCAGTGGAATAGCCCGTGTATACCATATAGCTAATGATAAAGAGTATACCTCGTATTTTAATTTCCCGCAACGCAATAGGATGGTAGCTACGTTTGAGAGTTTCCTGATACAGAAGCCATCAAAGGAGAATATACATTTCCTGCAAGACTCGGTGCTGATACTGATACCGCGTACTAAACTCTACGAACTCTATGAAACCTCTCCTGCCATGCAGGAAATGGGCAGGAAGCTGGCTGAGTATAACTACGTGCTGGCGATGGAGCGTATCTACGCATTGCAGCATGATACAGCGCAGATGCGGTATGAAAAACTGCTGCATATCTACGCCGACCTGGTCAATATGGTGCCACATCATTACATCGCCTCCTATCTGGGTATCACCCCTGAGTCAATGAGCAGGATCAGGAAGGAGCTGATGGGATAAATCTTATCATAGATCAATGCATAGGCAAATGAGCGGTCGTAGCTTTGTATCATAAAATAAAAACATGAACAACACAGACCTAAAAACGCTATGGGATAAAGTCTCCACATCCGTCAACTCTGTACCTTCCGATGAATGGCAGCGAATAGAAGCTGCTTACTCCGCTTCAGGCCGACACTATCACACATTGCAACATCTATGTGAGGTATATATAAACCTCGATGAGTATTACAAAGGCGGGGTACCTATATCAAGTATATATGCACTCTTCTACCATGACCTGGTATATAATACACTGCGTAGCGACAATGAAAAAATAAGCGCGGATCATGCACGGACCTCGCTCAGGACACAGGGTGCCGATGAGGCTATCATAGAGAAAACCGCCTGCATCATCCTTGCTACTGCCGACCATGATAGCCGGGATGAGGAGACCATGATATTTCTCGATGCAGATATGGCGATACTTGGATCAGATGAAAAAGCCTATCACGATTATACCGGGAAGGTCAGAAAGGAATTTAGTATCTATCCCGACCTGCTGTACAAAAGAGGACGAAGAAAATTTGTAGACGCTACACTGAAAAGAGATAGGATATTCCTTACCGTAGCTTTCCAGAATAAATATGAAAACCGTGCCCGCATCAATCTTACTAATGAATTAAATCTGCTACAATGAAAACCGCTATTTATCCGTTCTCAGGAGACCCGATCACATTCGGGCATATAGATATCATCACCCGCGCTGCCGACATATTTGACCGTGTGATCGCAGCGATAGGCATCAATCCGCTGAAAGAATATTCCTTCACCATAGAAGAGCGCGTAGCCATGGCCCGCGAAGCCTTGTCTGCGCTACCCAATGTAGAAGTGGCATGTTATAAGGACCTGTTGGCCGATTTTGCGCGAGAGCGCGGCACCAATGTGGTGATCAGAGGCATCAGGAATACCGAGGATTTTGACTATGAATGGATGCTAAACCAGATCAACGAGTCGATAGATCATACACTGGAGACATTCTGGATGCCCTGCAAAAAAGATAAGGAGCATATCAGCTCGTCAGCAGTCAAAAAAATGTGGCAGGGACATGAAAACATAGCAGGTATGGTGCCGGAATCAGTGGTCAGGCTGCTCGCCGCTAAAGCATAAATGATCGCCGATCTGCAAAAATAAGCCGAGTCCTGTTTGTGGCTTCTTAACATTACCTTCGTCCTATGACTCCATCTTTCCAAGGTCATATTTCCGGCTTTAACTTTGACTTAACATTGGGTCAATAAGTTTGTGTAAAATTACTGTGACATGGAGATGAATGATTTCAAAATACTGCTGGTGGATGATGAGCAGGACGTACTGGAGTTCATGAAGTATAACCTGGAGAAGGAGGGATTCTGGGTGTATACTGCACCTAATGGTGCAGATGGTATACAAATAGCTAAGAAAGTAAGGCCGCACCTGATCGTACTCGACCTGATGATGCCGGTGAAGGATGGTATAGCTACCTGCCGTGAGCTGAGGTCCATGCCGGAGTTTAAAAATACGCTGATCACATTTCTCACCGCCCGTGATGAAGACTACTCGCAGATCACAGCGCTGGAGTCAGGTGCAGACGACTATATCACCAAACCGATCAAGCCCAAGGTTTTTATCAGCCGTGTCAATGCACTCATGCGCAGGCTGGATGATGGCTCGATGGTAAACAATATCAAAGTAGCAAACATCGAGATAGACAAGGAAAAATATAAGGTGATCCAAAACGGTAAAGACATCAATCTACCGCGCAAAGAGTTTGAACTGCTGTGCCTGCTGGCATCCAGGCCGGGACGGGTATTCAAACGCGAAGAGATACTCAATAAAGTATGGGGCAACGATACGATAGTCGGAGACCGCACGATAGATGTGCATATCCGCAAGCTACGCGAGAAGATCGGCGAGGAGCTCTTCAAAACGATCAAA
>JAOQAO010000256.1 GCA_025963485.1 Bacteroidota bacterium
CGAAACGCCATCGCCTATGCTGTGACAGCAGTAGACAATCATCGCATCGATGAGATCAATATCCTTCAGGCCTCTATATCGGCCATGCATCTGTCACTGGATAAACTCAATAAGGGATTTGGGTTTATCATCGTAGACGGAAATTATTTTAAGCCTTACGGCGAAATACCACACAAGACAATCATCAAAGGCGATAGCCTATACTACTCAATAGCCGCAGCATCTATCCTCGCGAAAACTTATCGCGATGAATATATGATGCAAGCGCACGATCAGTATCCTCACTACAACTGGATCAGCAATAAAGGATACGCCACTTCATCGCATAGAGATGCCATCATGAAGCATGGCATGTGCCCTCTCCATCGCAGGTCATTTCATCTCAAAGAGATGCAGCTTGATCTTTTTATCGAATAGTCTTACGGGCGAAATGGAAGAAAGATGCCATATAGAACAATGTTTTCGGCGAATGAATTTATAACTCATTGATTTGACATGTACTTATTGTAGAGTTTAGCACAGTATCGGAGCGGAAAAATATTTGACACCAGTGCCTAAAGGCTTATTTACCAAGTCCGTATTTATCGATCAGGTATACGAATGAAGCCATAGCAGCTGCACCCATTTCCAGCTCACGATCATTGACATTTTCAAATACGTCACGGGCGCTGTGATGAAAATCAAAATAGCGCTGCGAGTCCGGATGCAGCTCAGCGAGCAATACGCATGAACCCACCAGCGGATGTACGTCTGCACCCGAACCCTGATTATCCAGGTCACCGATCTCAAATTTGTCCATCAGTGGCTTCCAGTTCTTCTGTATCCGCGCGCGCAGAGCATCATCGCCCTCCAGGCTAAAGCCCCTCGGCGCAAAACCACCCGCATCAGATTCGATCGCAGCGATATGCTTCTCGCTGCCTTTCTTTACCCACTCTGCATACTTCTTCCCGCCTTTCACGCCATTCTCTTCATTCATAAATGCAATGGCCCTGATCGTCTTCTTAGGTCGTATGCCAAGCGTTTTGAATAGCCTTAATACTTCGATAGCCTGCACAACACCTGCGCCGTCATCCTGTGCGCCTTCTGCGAGGTCCCATGAGTCGAGGTGCCCGCCTATTACGATGATCTCCTCGGGATGCTCTGTGCCTTTGATTTCCCCTATCACATTATAGGATTTGACATCTGGTAAAATATCACAGGAAGTTTTCATGTAGAACGTAACGTCTTTGTCTCTTGCCAGAGCATCGCTCAATTGAGCTGCAGCTTTAGTGCTGATAGCTACTCCGGGTATCTTCGGTACAGAGTCCACATATCCCATCGAGCCTGTATGCGGATAGTCATCTATATGCTGCGCCATCGAGCGCACCACTACGGCTACTGCTCCATACCTGCCCGCTTCCATTGCTCCTGCCCATCTCTGTTGCACAGCTTTGCTATAAGCCTCGAACGTCTCCCTGATAGCAGGATCAAAAGGCTCACTGTAGTATACGATCTTGCCCATGATATCGAGCGGGTCCAATTTCTGCAACTGTCCGAGTCCTTTTACTTCTATTACTTTAGCCGTGATACCGCCAGCTGGAGTACCTATCGATCCGCCGAGGGCGCATACAGCTACCGGCTGTTTTATCTTCAGTGCTGCGGAATTAAAGTTTGCTTCTTCTTTCGCACCACGTACCCAGTGCGGCACCATGACCTCCTGCAGCCATGTGCTGTCTGCGCCCGCATCTTTCATTCTTTGCTGCGCAAATGTCACAGCCTTCGCCGCACCGGCTGAACCACTGAGGCGCGGGCCGACTTGTTTGCAGAGATCGTGGAGGTCGCTGTATGCTTTATTGTGTGTGAGGGCTGCTTCGAAGAAATGGGCGAGGGTGGCGGAGTCGGAGGATTGCGCAGAACAAGATGCGGAGATCAACAAAATGAAAGCAAGGGGAAGAAACTTCATGAGCATTGATTTGATACAAAGAAAAGAATAATACAAATAACCGCGCATCCTCCTCAAATGACTTCGCTAAGCCTACTAAAAAAAGGCAGCCCATCAGACTGCCTTTGTACAATCTATGAGATTGAATTATTATTTCTTCTTCTCAGCATTCCATTTCTCCACTTCATTCCATGTGCCCATGAAGAACTTAGCAGAGGGTGCGGTCTTTGCGACTTTGGCTAAAATGCGGTTGAACAATGCTTCGTTGTCTATGCTTTTCCTTACAAATCCAGGGATGCAAACATTGGACTTGATCTCACCATTCACGCCGCCATGGCTGAATCCTATCTGTGGGTCTTCCTGAACAAACTTGGCATATGTCCCGTCCTTCTCCTTATAAATATGGGTACCCACTTCACCATACATACACAAGTCGTCACCTATAGAAAGAACAGAGAACCCTTCTTTATCAGTGAACCTATAGAGCTGTCCGTCATTGTCGACAGCACCCCACATGTGGTCATCCTTGATCGTGAAAGTGCGGGTCTCAAATTTTACTTTTTTGGAATCCACCGATTTGCATTTTCCTGCTTCGGTGATCTTGCCATTTTTATAATCTTCGTAAGTCATAAACACGCCCGTTTTGTAAGGCGCAGGGGCCGATGTGGTCTGACCGGCAGAATAAACTTTTTGTGCAAAGGATGAAAATGCAAAGAGTGCAAAAAACAGAAAGGAGATTGTTGTTTTCATATTGATAAGTTTAAATGTTTACTCAAAGAAAATGATTTCCGGCAGATTTTTGCTCTATAGATAGAAAGTATTGTGTCTCTATTTGTTCCCGGTTTGAATGCTGCTGCCCGTGTGTTGCTACTCATGGATCTTTAGTCTTGGGATACAGATTGCTTCAACTTTTATCATTTTCATTTTTTGCGGGAGAAAAGATTTCGCAATGACGTGCGCTGTTGGGTTTGTGTTTGTTGGTCATTGTTGAGGTCTGGGATTCTTCCGCTTTATCATTTCTATTTTTTGAAATTGAAAAGCGTCAGAATGACGGTGCTTTTTAATAAAAAAAAGGCAACCCATTTGGATTGCCTTTGTATGTTGTTTCTACGTGTTGTGATTTACTCGAACTTGAGGTCCAGTGCCAAACCGCGTAGCTCATGGAGCAATACGTTGAATGACTCAGGTACTCCCGGCTCAGGCATATTGTCGCCCTTGACGATAGCTTCGTAAGTTTTAGCACGGCCTGTGATATCATCAGACTTGACAGTGAGGAGCTCCTGGAGGATATTGGCTGCGCCATATGCCTCGAGTGCCCAAACTTCCATTTCTCCAAACCTCTGACCACCGAACTGTGCCTTACCACCGAGCGGCTGCTGAGTGATGAGTGAGTATGGCCCGATAGAACGTGCGTGCATCTTATCATCCACCATGTGGCTCAGCTTCAGCATGTAGATCACGCCTACTGTAGTAGGCTGGTCAAAACGTATGCCTGTCTCTCCATCATAGAGGTATGTAGAACCCAGTTCAGGGATATCTGCTTTCTTGACCCAGTCAGCGATCTCATCAAGTGTAGCTCCGTCGAATATCGGCGTAGCAAACTTAACTCCGAGCTTCTGACCAGCCCATCCGAGTACTGTCTCGTAGATCTGTCCAAGGTTCATACGCGATGGTACACCCAGTGGATTGAGTACGATATCTACCGGAGTGCCGTCCGCGAGGAATGGCATATCTTCTGCACGTACGATCTTGGCTACGATACCCTTATTACCGTGGCGCCCCGCCATCTTATCACCCACCTTGAGCTTACGCTTCTTGGCGATGTATACCTTAGCGAGCTTGAGTACGCCAGATGGCAGCTCATCACCTATAGAGATGTTGAACTTCTCTCTCTTGTACTTACCAGTCTCCTCATTGATACGCATGTTGTAGTTGTGCAGCATGGCTTTCACGAGGACGTTTGATTCGTCTTCCTTGGTCCAGTTGTTTGCATCTACGTTTGCGAAGTCGAGGTCCTGTATGGTCTTGGCAGAGAATTTAGTTCCCTTGCTGATCCACTCTTCTTTGTAGTTTGAGAATACACCTGTAGATACCTTGCCAGCGAGTACACCCATCAGCTTGTCGATGAGCAGTCCCTTGATCTCAGATACCCTCTTCTCGAAATCTTTCTCAAGCTTCTCGAGAGCGGTCTTTTCTTTAGTCTTAGCAGTCTTGTCTTTCTTGGCACGGGCGAAAAGCTTCTTAGTGATCACCACACCTTCTACAGATGGTGGTACTTTCAGCGAAGCATCCTTCACGTCACCGGCCTTGTCGCCGAAGATCGCGCGGAGGAGTTTTTCTTCCGGTGTAGGATCAGTCTCACCCTTTGGAGTGATCTTGCCTATCAGGATATCGCCTTCTTTCACTTTCGCACCTACGCGGATGATACCGTTCTCATCGAGGTCTTTGGTAGCCTCTTCTGATACGTTAGGGATATCCGGTGTGAGTTCTTCTTCGCCGAGCTTGGTATCGCGCACTTCGAGTTCGAACTCTTCTATCTGGATAGAAGTGAACACATCGTCACGGACGATACGCTCGTTGATCACGATCGCATCCTCAAAGTTGTAACCCTTCCATGGCATGAATGCCACTTTCAGATTGGCTCCAAGTGCGAGCTCGCCATCCTGTGTAGAGAAGCCTTCGCAGAGTACCTGGCCCTTCTGCACGCGCTGTCCTTTGCGAACGAGCGGCTTGAGGTTGATACATGTGCTCTGGTTGGTCTTCAGGTATTTTGACAGTTTGTATGTGACCTTGTCATCCTTGAAGCTAACAAGCTTTTCAGATTCAGTTTTATCGTAGCGCACATGAATTTCATTTGCATCTACATACTCTACTGTACCTGCGCCTTCAGCATTGATGAGGTTGCGGCTGTCTGCGGCTACCTTGCCCTCGAGACCAGTACCTACGATAGGTGACTGTGGCTTGAGAAGCGGTACTGCCTGACGCTGCATGTTCGATCCCATGAGTGCACGGTTAGCATCATCATGCTCGAGGAATGGGATCAGCGATGCTGATACACCCACGATCTGATTTGGCGCTACGTCCATGAAATCCACATCTGCCGGAGCGAGGATAGGGAAGTCACCCTGGTACCTTGATTTGAGTTTATCTGTGAGGAACGCGCCGGTCTTGTAGTCCATGTCTACCTTGGCCTGAGCGATCTTCTTAGAGTCTTCTTCTTCTGCAGAGAGGAATACAGGACGAGCCTTGATATCCACTTTGCCGTCTTTCACTTTTCTGTATGGTGTCTCGATAAAGCCCATTTCATTCACCTTGGCGTGTACGCAAAGGGTAGAGATGAGACCGATATTCGGTCCTTCCGGAGTTTCTATCGTACAGAGACGGCCATAGTGAGAGTAGTGAACGTCACGCACCTCAAAGCCCGCACGCTCCCTGGAGAGACCGCCGGGTCCGAGTGCCGATACACGACGCTTATTCGTGATCTCGGCCAGAGGATTGGTCTGATCGAGGAACTGCGACAGCTGTGATGTACCAAAGAATGAATTGATAACGGATGACAGGGTACGTGCATTGATGAGATCCACTGGTGTGAACACCTCATTGTCACGTACGTTCATACGCTCACGGATAGTACGCGCCATACGAGCGAGACCCACACCGAACTGTGCGAACAACTGCTCACCTACTGTACGTACGCGGCGATTGCTCAAGTGATCGATGTCATCTATTTCCGCGCGCTGATTGCTCAGTGCTACCAGGTACTTCACGATGAGGATGATATCCGTCTTGGTGAGGACCTTAGTATTGGCTGTATCGTCGAGTCCGAGTTTCTTATTGATCTTGTAGCGGCCTACTTCGCCGAGGTCATACCTCTTGTCAGAGAAGAAGAGCTTCTCAATGATGCCCCTCGCAGTCTCTTCATCAGGTGGATCTGATCCACGCAGTTGTTTGTAGATATGGTTGAGGGCCTCTATCTCAGAGTTTGAAGTATCCTTCTGGAGTGTATTGAATATGATAGAGTAATCCTGTGTCTGTACCAGCTTGTGTACGAAGATAGACTTCGCACCAGAACCGCTGATCAGGTCGAGGTTGTCCTCAGTGATGATCGTGTCGCGCTCGAGGAGAACCTCATTACGCTCGATCGATACTACCTCACCGGTATCCTCATCTACGAAATCCTCCATCCATGTGCGGAGAACCCTCGCAGCGAGCTTGCGCTCTACTGATTTCTGCAGGTCTTTCTTATTGGCTATGATGATCTCATCAGCGAGGTCAAACAGCTTCAGGATATCCTTGTCAGAATCGTAACCTACTGCACGGAGCAACATCGTAACCGGGAATTTCTTCTTACGGTCGATGTAGGCGTACATCACGTTATTTATATCTGTAGCAAACTCCATCCATGCTCCCTTGAAAGGAATAACACGTGCAGAGTAGATCTTAGTACCATTCGGGTGGAATGACTGACCGAAGAACACACCAGGTGAACGGTGAAGCTGTGATACAACTACACGCTCAGCGCCATTGATGATAAATGTTCCCTTTGGTGTCATGTACGGGATATTTCCCAGAAACACGTCCTGCACGATAGTCTTGAAGTCTATGTGCTCAGGGTCGTTACATGACAGTTTCAGTTTAGCCTTCAGCGGCACACAGTATGTGAGGCCACGCTCTACGCACTCCTCCATGCTGTAGCGCGGAGGATCGATAAAGTAATCCAGAAATTCGAGCACGAAGATATTCCTCGTGTCAGATATTGGGAAGTTCTCCATGAACACTTCATACAAACCTTCTTTGGAACGGTTGTCAGTAGTGGTTTCGATCTGAAAGAACTCTTTGAAAGTAGATAGCTGGATGTCAAGAAGGTCTGGGGACTCGTCGGCGAGATTGATTTTTCCGAAATTGACTCTTTCTTTTGCTTTTTTGATTTCGGCCATATCTTTCTTTATAGTTTATGTTAGAAATTTCGACTTAAAAATCCGGTGAGCATTGCTGATGGTAAGGCTCAGCTTGGTTTTCATGGTATCCCGCGCTCCGGAATGCGGGTTGAGATATTGTATATCTCTCAAAAAACAGTTTAAGGCACGTTCGCTCCGGAGAGTGAATCGTGCCTTAAATAGTTGGATCAGACCAGTATTGAATTACTTAAGTTCAATTTCTGCGCCTGCTTCTTCAAGTTTCTTCTTGATGTCTTCAGCTGTAGCTTTGTCAGCCTTCTCTTTGATAGGCTTTGGAGCTCCGTCTACGAGATCCTTAGCTTCCTTCAGACCGAGGCCTGTCAGATCCTTGACGATCTTTACAACGTTCAGTTTTTGTGCACCGGCAGACTTGAGTATTACGTCAAATTCTGTCTTTTCTGCAGCGACAGCAGCGCCACCGCCAGCGGCAGGAGCAGCAGCAGCAACAGCAGCAGCTGGTTCGATACCGTAATCAGATTTCAAAATAGAAGCCAGCTCGTTAACGTCCTTTACAGTGAGGTTAACAAGTGTTTCTGCAAGAGCTTTTAAATCGGCCATTGTAGTGAGTTTATTAGTTGTGAATCAAATGTGTTTTCAGATCGTTTTGGAAGCCCTTTCGGAAAACGGACTGCAAATGTAGCATTAATTTGACGATTTACAAACATTTTTTGGAGAATACGCACAAATTTTTAGACTTGGCAGGAAACTTGCTGGGAAGGAAGAACTAAAAAGTCAAAACCTAAAAGATAAAACTGATTGTCAGTTATTTATATCCTAAAGTTCCATTCCTTAAAAAGCTATAATTCGTCCTGCCACTCAAAAAACCGTCAATGGCTTCAGATTTTAACTCTTAGCTTTTAAGTTTTAACTTCTGGCTTATCTATACGGCCAGGTCGATCCCGGATCCGGGCACCTCAGGGACATAAAGGTATAGGATATACAGACTCCCACGAAGACATACTGGTCATATTGGGGTGACTCTCCGCGCTGGTAGCCGGGCTTGCCGAACTTCTCGCCGTTATTGATCTCGCCGGAGCGGTCCGATAGTTTGGCGGCGATCCCGCGCGATCCGCTGGGCAGGGAGGCGCTGGAGGGGTAGTTGCCGCTCACATCGTCGAGATAGTCCGTAAAGGTTTCCCGGAAGGACATGAAGGCATTAATATTCCAGTTCTTTTTGAGGTGGATCTTGAAACCAAACTCCAGCGGTATCTCAAAGGCATAGAGCTTGTACTTCTTCACACCTGAGTAGCTGGGGTCATTCTGGCCCTCAGTCCCCAGCGGCTGCAGGTAGTACCATTTACCCTGGTACTTAGCCTCGGGGTTGAAGAAGAACATCCCCACTCCTGTGGCGATATATGGCGTGAAACCATTCTTCTTGGGGTTATTCTTGTTGTATTTGAAGAAGTTGAACTCGAAAGTCCCGCAAATATCTGCTACCGACGAGCGGAAGGACAGGTTGCGCTGGCGGCTGCGCTCAAAGACGGAACCGGCGTCATCAGCTTCCACCTGGGCGTAGCTGAACATGGCCTTTACAGCCAGTCTCTTATTAATATTATACCTATAGAAAGCGCCTCCTGCAGGGCGTGTATACTTCCAGTTGAATCCAGGATTGAGGTCACCGTAATAGTTGGCGGCACCCACCCAGGCGCCGATCTCGTGAAACTGCGCCTGCGCCGATAATCCCGCTAAAAGCAGCAGAAGCAACAGATGATATGACTTGGTCTTTCCCAACGGGGTGCGAAAATAAGTAACTATGCCGAAACGGTCTAATATTCAACCAAAACGCTTCATAAATCAATTTGTTGCCCGCAAATTTGATGCCTGTCCCATATTGGCGGGTTTGATGAGGTTAATATTTGTTTTATCTTTATAAGCTTAAAAACATTTCGCAATGGAAGCTACTGCCACGCAGCCAATGGCCAAATCGATACCGATCAGCCCCAATACCAAACTGGAAGACATCATCCGAATCTTCAACCTCCAGCAGCGCAATAGGCAAACAGCCAAGAACGCAACAGTATCTGAGCGCAAGGCCAAGCTCAAAAAGCTGATAGATACCATATTTGAGCTGCGTAGCCAGATAGAGGAGGCGCTGTATAAGGACCTGCGCAAGGCCAAAGTAGAAAGCGACTTTACAGAAATATACATGGTGCTGACTGAGGCAAGATTTGCTATATCCAATCTCAGCCAGTGGATGAGTGAGGTAGAGGTCGAGACCCCACTCGCTATGCTGGGCTCCAGTTCCAAGGTGATCTATGAGCCTAAGGGCACCTGCCTGATACTCTCTCCCTGGAACTATCCCTTCCAGCTACCGCTCGTGACTCTGGTCTCGGCACTGGCAGCTGGCAATACTGCTATCATCAAGCCATCAGAATATACCCCTAACACATCAGCTATACTAAAGACCCTGATCAATAAAGCATTTACCGAAGCGGACGTCGCTGTGATAGAGGGTGACCATACGGTATCTACAGAACTGCTCAAGCTGAAATGGGACCATATACACTTCACCGGCAGCCCTGCAGTAGGCAAAGTGATCATGCGCGCAGCTGCCGAGTACCTGACACCTGTCACCCTCGAGCTCGGTGGCAAATCTCCGGCTATCATAGATGAAACGGCAAACATCTCCGCTGCTGCCAGGAAACTCACCTGGGGCAAATGGCTCAATGTAGGTCAGACATGTATCGCTCCGGACTATGTGCTCATACAAGAGAGCAAGAAAGACGAGTTCATCAAAAAAATGAAAGAGGCGATCACGCACAGTTTTGGTGCTGATCCTCAGGCCAGCCCGGACATGGCCCGTATCGTGAATAATAAGAATTTCCACCGCGTCAAAGGCCTCCTCGATGAAGCTGTGAAGGGCGGAGCGAAAATAGAAGTGGGTGGAGAAAGCACCGAAGGTGAAAACTATATCGCACCGACAGTCCTGACTAATGTAGACCTGGGTTCTAAGATCATGCATGAAGAGATCTTCGGACCGGTGCTGCCCGTGGTCACTTACAAAAATCTCGATGAGGC
>JAOQAO010000005.1 GCA_025963485.1 Bacteroidota bacterium
ATAATAAAGTGGACTACATGACCTGGAGCCTGGGCCAATACCGCGAAGGCCATATAGATGACATGTCCGACGCTATGAGATTGGCATCCTGGCAGTCGGGCATACAGATCATAAAGCAGCATCCTTATACTGGCGTAGGTGCGGGCGATCTCCTGGAGGAATCAAAAAAAATGTCGCACGAGCTATTCCCTAATATGCAGCATGAAGAAGACCGCAAGATGCCGCACAACGAATTTATCTGGATATGGGCGGCGGCGGGTATCTTCGGATTGATCGCCTACTGTACGGCGTTCCTGTATCCCTTTGTTGCTGGTATTCGCTCGCGCAATTGGTTGTCGGGTATACTTTTTATCATTTTCCTGTCTGCATTTATGACAGAAGCTCCCCTCGAGGAGCAGATAGGCAGCACATTCTATCTGCTGTTTTTGCTTATCTTTCTTACTCATTTCACTCACAGCCCGGCTGCCAATGACTAAAATAACGGCACTCATCATCACACACAATGAGGAGAAACATATAGGCGCCTGCCTGGACTCCCTGACTGGCGTAGCTGACGAAGTAATAATAGTGGATTCATTCTCCTCAGATAAAACCAAAGAAATAGCAGCACACAAAGGAGCGAATGTGATAGAAAAAGAGTTTGCCGGTTTCGGTGCGCAGAAAAATATGGGCGCGGGAATGGCAGCGAATGACTATATTTTGTCTATCGACGCAGATGAAGTATTGTCGGAAGAATTGAGGCTGTCTATATTGAAACTAAAAGACACACAGATCGAAGGTGCCTGGTTTGTCAACAGGCTAAATCACATCGCAGGCAAACCTATCAAAACATGCGGTTGGTATCCCGACATACGCACCCGGCTTTACAATACGAAACAGGCACAATGGGATAACAAAGACGTGCATGAAGAGCTGATCACCGCAGATAGGATAACCTTCCTCAAAGGCGACCTGCTCCACTACAGCTATGAGGACTACGATGATATGAAAACGCGCTCCGATCGCTACGCGAAACTCGGCGCTGCATCACTCAAAGGCAGCAACGCGATCATGCTCGCTATAAAAATGACCATCAATCCTATTGCTAAATTCATAAAGACCTACTTCCTGCAAATGGGATTTACGGACGGTTATACGGGGTGGATGATCAGCAGGTACAAGGCACGCGAAACTTTTTATAAATATTACCTGGCATTCAGATGAAAATAGCTTTTGACGCCAAGCGGATGCTGAATAACCCTACGGGACTTGGAAACCATGCCCGCATCCTAGTCAATGCGCTGATGCGTGACTTTCCGCAAAATGAGTACCTGCTCTTTTCACCGAAAGTGCAGGATAAGTTTCGCTCTGAGCTGCATGGCAAATATGAGTTGCACCTGCCGGCCTCTGCCGTATCGCGTGTGATACATCCATGGTGGCGTTCATACGGTATCACCGGGGACCTGCTGCGCAATATGGTAGACGTCTATCACGGCCTCAGCAATGAGCTGCCGCTCAATATACACTGCTCGGGCATCCGCTCCGTCGTGACCATACACGACCTCATCTTTCTGAAACATACAGAACAATACCCCTGGATAGATAGGCAGACGTACACGCTCAAAACAAAATACGCTGCTACCCACGCGCATAAAATAATAGCCGTCAGCGATGAAACCAAACAGGAGCTCATGGAGAGCTACCAGGTACCTGAGCAAAAAATAACAGTGATCTACCAGAGCATCGACACCCGCTTCTCTCAACCTCAAACATCAGAAAGCAAGCAGCAATTCAAAACAAAGAACAAACTGCCTGAAAAGTATATCCTGAATGTAAGCTCTTTCTTTCCCAGAAAGAATCAGCTCAAACTCATTGAAGCCTTTGACCTGATCAAAGATCAAACAAGCCACCATCTTGTGCTGGCCGGAACTTCCGGAGATACACTGGAAGAGATAAAAAAAGCGATAGCTGACAAGAACCTCGGCAGCCGTATCCACATCAGGGAAAACATCAGCAACAGCGATATGCCGATTCTTTATCAATGTGCCGGCCTGTTTGTTTTCCCGAGCTTGTTTGAGGGGTTTGGGATGCCGGTGCTTGAGGCTTTAGTGTCAGGCATCCCTGTCATAGCCACTCGTGGAGGAGCGATAGGGGAGGCTGCCGGTGCAGACTCCGTACCGGTGGACCCCAATAGCGCACAGGATATCGCAGATAAAATGCTTTCCCTACTAAAAGATAAAACTCTTCAGGATAAAATGATTGCAGCAGGCTATAAACACGCCGTGGCTATGACCGATATCGCTTTTGCTACAAAGACCATGGATGTATATAAAGAAGTGATAGCACAATAATGCAGGATAAACAGCAACGAGAGGCTACTGGGATCATCCAAAAGATCCATTAGTTATTTTGTGTATAACGCTTCCTTATGGATGCGGGCTAAAGGGCATACTTGTCGACTAAACTAACAAGTCTCGTTATATTATAGCGGACAAAGATCAGAAAATTAAGATCTCAGGCTGGGCTTGATCTTCTCGTCGATCAGGAATACATAAATATCCGATGTACCCTCAGCTTTGAGTACCAGGTTGCCGTCATGGTAGTAGTGGCCTTTGACATTATCAGTGAGGTCGAGTACAGATGGTAGTTCGCCGCGGTTTTTGAGATTGAATATATCGATCGCTTTATTGAGGTCAGCAGCCAGCCGTGAAGTGTCGGCGAGGATGATCTGCACCCTTGGGAATACAGGCAGCCTTCTGCGCGATGCCTGCTTGGGATTCAGTATCAGGTTACCCGAGTCTGCTACGAGTGTCTCACAGAGACATATTGCAGCGTTTGAATTCTCGAGTGTGAAGCCGATAGCTCCCCTCTGGAAATCATTTTCGCAGAAAGCATCCTTGATCTCATTTTCCCAGGTGAATACATGCGCCCATCCCATTTCCTTAGCCATCACCTTCAATTCGGCGACCACATCACTCATCGATTCACAATAAATAAATTTACCGCCCTTCTCAATAAGAGCGCTTGCAAACAGAATATCAAGATCATGGTTGTCCGTCAATACAGCATCTTCGACAGGTATAGCGGCTACAGGTGTTTCTTCGATCACTTTGGTCACTGGGGTAAAGGCCACATGGCTGTAATCCACGGTACGTGTTCCCATAGGCCCTTCTGCAGGTATCTCAGTAGTTTTGTTTTTGACTGGTATATATTCTTCCACGAGTACAGATGGTGTTTCTGACTCAGGGGACACAGCCTGCCATTCCTCTGTTTTCTTTGACGAAAACAGGCTTTTCAAATTTCCCAGAAAGCCGGTATTGCTGTCTTCTGTATACATGAACAAAAATTTAATTCTACAATTTTATCCGGATCATAATATGACCCGTTCAAAATTGCTCAATTACAAGCTGGTGTTAAAGAATTGTTAGGTATGATTTTCAACTGACTGTGAGTCACTATTCACATTAATAGACAGTATGTGGCCTCTATAAACAACCGGGCAAAAAAAAGCCGCTCCTGATGGAAGCGGCTCTTCTTGTTTATTTTCGGAGATATTATTGAGCGCTGTAAGTCATCGTTTCGGTGACAGTATCATAGACAGGATTGAAATTTGGAGCGCCTGTGTTGCCTACTTGCCTTTGGTAGACATAGGTCAGCACTATCGTAGAGCTATTCAGGGTAGTGATAGTATACCACTTGCCGCCTGTACCACTAGACGATGAGCCGTCGAGGTAGAGGTTCTTGTTGTCATTGTCCAGATCCCATGATGAGACTTGGATAATTGGCGAAGTAAAGCCCGGGCAATTAGTTGTGATATACTCATATGCCAGCCTTAGAGAATTGTTAGATGCATAGTCATGAAACTCAGTGTACGAAGTGGTTGTACACGTAGCGTTAGTCGCGAGCAGGTTGTGCGTAGCAGTTGAATCTGAATAACCCCTGGTGTACGCGGTCACATTCCATTTGTGGCTGGTCAGGTAGCTGAGGGACGTTGGGTCAGATTTTTTGCAAGAAGATAAAAGGGTCAGGACGACAGCAAAGGCAAGAAGAAGTCTTAAGTTTTTCATTGTGTTGTGTTTTTAAAGGTAAAAAATAATGCCTGCGAATATAGCTATCCTTGTCACAAAGCAAAAAGGATGATAAACATTTATCATCCTTTAACTTATATCTTGTATATATTTAAAATCAACCTATCACATCACCCGGAGTAGCCGTAGTAGGCATACCCTCGGTATCAGGAGTTTCCTGCTTATCAAAAGGGCGCTTGCCCAGCAGGCGCTCCAGGTCATCTTTGAAGATCACTTCCTTCGTCAGGAGCTCGTTAGCCAGGATATCGAGCAGCGGACGCTTGTCTTTTAGCAGTGCCTGGGCTCTTACATATTGCTCATCGATAAATTTGCGGGCTTCTTCATCTATCATCCGCGCGGTCTCATCGCTGTATGGCTTACTGAATGCGCTGTTATTGGCCATGTCGTAGAATGAGATGTTACCTACTTTCTCGTTCATACCATAATATGCTATCGCGGCATATGCCATCTTGGTCACGACATCCAGGTCGCTCATCGCACCTGTAGAGATACGATCAAAAACCACTCTCTCGGCAGCTCTGCCACCCATGGTCATACACATGCGGTCTTTCATTTCTTCTGTAGTCTCAAGGTATTTCTCCTTAGGCAGGTATTGAGCATATCCCAATGCTGCCACACCTCTCGGTACGATGGACACTTTGACCAGCGGATGCGCGAACTCGAGGAACCAACCGCATAATGCGTGGCCTGCCTCATGGTAAGCAATGATCTTTTTCTCTTCCGGCTGTATGATCTTATTCTTCTTCTCGAGGCATCCTATCACGCGGTCTATCGCGTCATTGAAGTCATCAAACTCCACTTCTGTCTTTTCCTTGCGCGCAGCGATGAGGGCTGCCTCGTTGCAGATATTAGCTATATCAGCACCGACAAATCCCGGTGTCTGTGCAGCCAGCTTCAGCGGCTCTATAGTCTTGCTGATCTTGATCGCCTTCAGGTGCACTTTAAATATCTGCTCCCTGCCCTTGAGGTCTGGCCTGTCGATAGATATTTGCCTGTCGAAACGTCCCGGCCTGAGCAGCGCCTGGTCGAGTACATCCGGCCTGTTAGTCGCAGCGATCATGATGACGCCTTTCTCTCCGCTAAATCCATCCATCTCTACGAGAAGCTGGTTGAGTGTACTTTCGCGCTCGTCATTACCTTGTACGAGTGTCTTGCCACGGGCACGTCCTATCGCGTCTATCTCATCTATGAATATGATACAAGGTGCCTTCTCGCGTGCCTGGCGGAAGAGATCACGCACACGCGATGCACCCACTCCGACGAACATCTCCACAAAATCCGAACCAGATATAGAAAAGAATGGTACTTGCGCCTCACCTGCCATAGCCTTAGCTATAAGCGTCTTGCCGGTACCCGGAGGCCCTATGAGCAACGCACCCTTTGGTATTTTACCACCGAGCACGGTGTATTTCTTAGGGTTCTTGAGGAAGTTTACGATTTCCTGTACTTCTTCCTTGGCCTCATCCAGACCAGCCACATCATCAAATGTGATCTTGATCTTTTCATCCTTGTCAAACAGGATCGCTTTGGACCTGCCGATATTAAAGATATTGCCGCCCGGCCCGCCTACACCGCCGCCGCCCATGCGGCGCAGCATAAACATCCAGAAAAGGAAAGACAAGCCTATGACTACCACCCAGCCTATGAGGCCGTTATAGTCTTTAGCCTCGCGGTAGTTTTTGATGATCGGCTTTTTGTCAGGATGCTCTTTGTAGAAGTTATTATAGAAGTCCTCAAACTTATCATTCGATGGCACGGTAAATACGAAATGAGGCCCTGTATTTACATTGTTGAATATCTTGTTTTTTGAAAGCGCCTCGTACTTTGGCAGCTTCATAGCTGAATCCGACAGGTACACATAGCCCTCTCTACCACCTACTATCTCTACCATCTTGGCCTCGTTATTCGACATCATACCAGAGAGCTCGCTCATCGATATCTCATCTGTATGATGCTGAAACAGGGGCAGTTTAAACAGTATGATCACTACTCCGAGAAGCAGCAACACCCACATAAAGTTAAATTTGAATCCCCCCT
>JAOQAO010000048.1 GCA_025963485.1 Bacteroidota bacterium
ATTCGCTACTTTGCTTCGGCCTTTCTCCTGAATATGCTGCCGTCGTAAAGTAAACAAATATTTTCGCCGGAGGCGCACCAGCCTATATTTTTATCTTTTGCGATCATCATCATGACAGGATAGCAAAGCGTGCGTGTATCCGGGTCAAAGGTGACATCGAGCTCGTCTGCACCGCAGACCTGTATAGAGTAGCGTACCATGACCATCGGAGCAGCTCCTCCCTCCACCTCAAAGATCGGCAGGGAATCGATCAGTTCCTCGCCATTGATCTTGAAACTGGTGACGGATATAGCGCGTTCGTGTGTGCTGTATTTGCCGTCGCCGAATGCAATGTAGGAGCTATCGGCCAGGCCATCGATCTCCCAATAGTCTACGGCCTGATCGAATTTGTTTTCCTTGCTGATAGACTTGAGCAGCTTAAGATGTGAGCCGCCTTCTTCATCTTTGTACTGCGCCACGATCTGGATGAAATTCATAGTGTCGCCGAGGCCGGTATTCCACGAGAAGAAGCGCAGTCGTCCATCCTGAGATGCTGTGAGGCGGACTTTCTTTTTGAGGTTTGTGAATGCATAGTCTTGGGCACCGGCCAAGGACAGCACTGACAGGAAATTTTTTTCCAGAACGGGCTCCAGTGAATCGAGGAACAATTTTTTCTGCTTGGGGGTCTTGAGCTTACTCGCGTCCTCAAAGATGCCGGTGTACAGCTCGATGAGTTTCTGCTCGGCTTTGAGTAAAGGTTTGTTTTGCGCCGATACCCGCACCGCCGTGAATGCTATACAGACTGTGATCAATAAAATTCTGGCGCAAACCTTCATGGCTATGGTATTCGGCTATACAGTTGGGTAGGTTACAAAATTAACGAATTATACTGCGCAGGAGTCACAGTTTCAATCGGGTAGTGCGTTAACTGTACCTTGAAAGGGACGGGAGGGGAGGAACGAGGGACTGATGAGCAACCGGTATGATCATACTTATTAAATTAGGTTCTTTATGTGTCTATCTGTAAATTCACTATCAAATCATTCAATAAAACATCTGTTATGGTCACCCGCCCTTTCAACTTCAAAAAATGGATAGATGAACATCGCCACCTGCTCAAGCCGCCGGTGATGAACCAGGTCGTGTATAAGGATAGCCAGAACTTCATCGTAATGGTGGTAGGTGGGCCGAATAAGCGCAAGGACTTCCACTACAATGAAACGGAGGAATTCTTTTATCAGCTCGAAGGAAATATCGTGGTGAAGATCATGGAGGATGGCAAGATCGTGGACATAGCGATCAATGAGGGAGATATATTTCTGCTGCCTGCCAATACGCCGCACTCACCGCGCAGATCAGAGAATAGTGTGGGCCTGGTAATGGAAGTGCCACGCCCGGATAACGTCATGGATGGGTTCCAGTGGTACTGTGAGAACTGCAGCAATATGCTCTATGAGGTCAAAGTGCCTGTGAAGGATATAGTCAAGGACCTGCCTGTGGTGATGGATAAATTCTATTCGGATAAAGACCTGTGTACTTGTAAGAAGTGCGGGACTGTGATGGAGAGGCCATAGTGCTAGTCACAAGCTGTGAGTCGCAAGTCATAAGTGAATACGCCTATACTTTTTAAGGTGGATCAATTCAGCGCGAAAGGAGCTTCCAATTTGAAGAGAGGGATCTTGACCTCGAAGATATTTTGAGTGGCTTTATTCTGGAAGAAGTAGGTGCCTTCCATCATACCGAATGGGGTGGCGAGGTTGCAACCGGATACGTACTCGTGCGAGTCGCCTCTGTATAGCACCGGCTGCCTGCCTACTACTCCTTCTCCTTCTACGATCTCTACTTCTCCGATACCATTGGTTATGATCCAGCGGCGGCTTAATAGTTGTACGGTGAAATCATTATGATTTGAGATCACGATCTTATAGGCGAATACATGTGCATTCTCCTCCGGTATAGAGTGTCCGGGCTGATACATGGTCTGTACTATTACCTCCACTCCTGCTGTGATCTCTGAAACCATAATTAGGAATTATACATCGAAGTTATAAACGTAAATGAGACAAACAAGGATCGGAGGAGAAATAAATATCGCACTTAAGGATGTGCGGTGGGTGCTGCCGGACATATGATTGAGGACCAATACAAATGCAGGGGCACACGGATGACACGGATATTATATCTAATACAAAACGGATGAACACGGATAATACAAAAATAGCCTGGAGCTGTAAGCTGATCAGTGATGTGCGGCGACGGCTCCCTGTTTGAGGAAGTTGGTGATGACGTTTTTGACATTCATGAAGGCAATATCAAAGTCTCCGTTGACCACTACCTTGTCAAATTTTGTCTGGTAGGACAACTCTTGCTCGGCTTTCTTGATACGCTTTTTGAGGCTGTCCTTGCTTTCGGTATTGCGATTGGTCAGGCGGCGTACCAGCGTTTCTTTGTCGGGCGGCGCGATGAATATCACTAGTGCATCATTGCCATAGGCCTTCTTGATAGTCTCGGCTCCTTTGACATCCATATCGAAGAGGGCGATCTTGCGTTCACTCCAGATGCGCTCGATCTCGCTTTTCAGCGTGCCATAGAACTGGCCAGGATATACCTCCTCATGCTCGACGAGTTCGCCTTTGCCGACGCGGTCTTTGAATTCATTATGCGTGACGAAGTAGTAGTGTTTGCCGTGGATCTCTCCTTCTCTTTTGTCCCGTGTGGTGAGGGATATAGAAAATGCAAGGTCAATGCGCTGCTGCATGAGCTTTTTGACCATGGTAGATTTGCCGGCGCCGGATGGGGCGGTGATGACTATGATCTTTTTCGGCGGTATATTTAGGAAAACGTCGTGCTCCATTGCGTTGGGTATTTGAGGCGCTAATTTGGTAAAAAAATACAACCTCACCCAACCCTCTCCGAAAGAGAGGGCTATTCAGTGCAGATCTCAACATATAAATACTATTGTTATTGCTTCTGTCCGGCCCTAAATCCCTATAGGGACTTTAATACATTGCTATTAATCGAATACAACTATCGTAATACTTAGGACAACAATAATTCGACTATCCGCCGTCAGAGCTGTCCCACACTCGTAAAACCTATAGTATATTATTGATCTGTTCTTTGATCTTTTCGAGTTCGTCTTTCATCTGGACGACGATCTTCTGGATCGAGGCGTAGTTGGCCTTGGAGCCGAGGGTATTGATCTCGCGGCCGATCTCCTGGCCGATGAAGTTGAGCTTCCGGCCCTTCATGTCATCCTTGCTGTCTATCGCTTCGCGGAAATACTCACAGTGGGCCTTCAGGCGGGTGAGTTCTTCGGTCACGTCGAGTTTCTCTATATAGTAAACGAGTTCCTGCTCCAGGCGATTGGGGTCTATTTTGTCCTTGCCGATTGTATTCTCGATGCTGGTTTGGAGGCGATTCTTGATGTCTTCTATACGGCCTTTGTCGAGGGTTTTGACCTCTATGGCGTATTTCTCGATAAGGGTAATGCGGCCCAGCATATCGTCGGAGAGCATTTTGCCCTCGTCGGTGCGGAAGACATTGAGTCCGTCTATGGCCTGCAGGATGGCCTTTTCGACAGCCTTCCACTCCTCCTCATCGGACTCCTCGGCAGCGCCTGCGGCTACTTCGGGCAGCTGAAGTATAGTGGCTAATAAATTATCCGTAGGTGCTCCCACCTCATCCGCTATCTGCTTGAGCTCGTGATAGTAGGCCTTGATGACACGTTTATTGAGCATGACCTCCGGAGTGTGGTCTTCCCGCTCGATAGAGACATAGACATCGACCTTGCCGCGCTGCAGTTTCTCAGAGATAATGTTGCGCAGGGCGTATTCCTGTTCGCGAAACTGGGTAGTGAATTTGAGCGACAGGTCAAGGCCTTTCTGGCTATTGAGTGAACGCACCTCGACGATGATCGTCTTGTTTTTGAAGGCAAGCTGCGCTTTGCCAAAGCCTGTCATGGAATATAACATCAGGGATATTTCCTGCAATATACAAATCCTTATACTTTTGGGGGTATGAGAAAGATGAAGCTGCTACATGATGCTATTGAACCGATCTATAGCCCAAAAATACAAGTCATCATTGCCAGCAGATCGCAGGACCCTTCTGTGCTGCTGCGCTGGCCCCCAAGCCCCCTAAAGGGGGCTTTAATACATGGCAAGATCGCTGTTTTTATTTTGCTAATGGTGTTGATCGGTCTCAACGCTACAGCACAGGAGGTGATCATCAATAATACGACCTTGCTGATAGCTGAAGGCAAGTATAAGGATGCTGAGAAGTACCTGGACTCGATCATCAGTGTAGAACCAAAGCATGTGACGGCGCTCATGATGAAGGGTAACGTCCTGCTGAACTATGCCCTGATGCAAACGCCCGCCTATCAAAATATAACGGCTGAAGATGAGTCTATCTTCTCAAAGGAACTGGCAGGCCTCAAAGACCACGTGGTGATCGTACCTGCGGTGCAGGCTGCGGCAGTAGAGAAGCTCTGGAAGAAATGCCTCACTATAGACTCCAGCCGGCTCGATATACAAAAGGGACTGTGTAGCCTTTACGGCATGTCCCTGATGCGCAAACAGCTGCTGGACTACCTGCCTGTGATAGCTAAATCATCTCAGGATAAAGGGAATGACTTCGCATATACGCTGGTGGAGTATGCGCGCCTGCTGCATGAGCGTGGAGACAGAGAGGGGTCCTATATGGTTTATCAAAAAGTAATCGAACTGTATCCCAGGGTGAGCGGGCTGTGGTGTGTGCTGGCAGGGATGTATTTCACAGATAATGACCTGGTGCGTACGAAGGAATACACAGAAAAGGGAATGCTGGCGCAACATGCAGACCGGACAGCCTGCCGTGATGCACTGGACATCTATACCGCCATAGGTGAGCCCAATAAGGTGCTCGCAATGCTCCAGGCTACGGATAAGGATACGGTATTCAGCGAGTACCCTTTTCACCTGGGCATATATAAATATGCTCATCATGATACTACCTGGAGGAGAGATATCACAGCATACCTGCAGCAGTTTCCTGTGGCAGCGGATAGCAATCCTGTGTTTAACGCGGCGCTGTTTACAGTGACGAATGAGTTCACCGATGACTATAAGGGGATCATGTCGCTGCTGAACTTCAACCTGAATGACTTTGATACCAAGCTGATAGCTGAGCGCGCTATGCATGACTATAAAGACAGCGCCTTGCCATATGCTATAGCGATACAGGTAATGATCAATGATAAGCAATACGCCAAAGCGAATGAACTGCTCACGGTTTTCACAAAAAAGTATCCGGGGCAAAATAATATCCTGTACTACTATGGCTACTCGCTTTATTCCATAGCGAACTATAAAGCAGCCATAGACACGTGGAACCAATATGTGCAGGTGGTCAAAAAGGCAAAAACCGGCCAACCCGATATCGATGCCTACCTGGCGGCTCCCTATTATTTCCTGGGCCAGAGCTACCTGAAGACAGGCAATAAAGCCAAGGCACTGGAGTATTTCAAGCTAATAGACGCTGGGCAGGATGAATCTAAATATGCATATATGGCTAAGATCATGCTGGATAAGAAAGGCCCCTAAATCCCCAAAGGGGACTTAACAAGCAATATTTTATAGCACCTCTCTGCCCTTGACCGCTTCCGGTTTGTGCTCGTGCTTATCGTCTGGGGCCTCCATGACGCCACCAGAGAGGATGTACTTCATGGCGTGCGCGGAGCCGACATGGGGCAATGGTTGTACGAGTTCTCGGTTGGCTATATACAGATTGCCGGTGAAGCCATAGGAGTCGGGGCAGTAGACGGATACTTTGTCCATGATATCAAATTCCTCCAGGTCATCATGCGTGATAAAGCCCATACGGTATACACCGAGGCCTTTGCCCATCTCCATGAGTACGGGGCGGTTAAACTTCTTCTTATTGCTGATAAAGGCCGATATGAAATCCTTAAATGAGGAATAGATGTCTTTCACCAGTGGCGTGTGCTCCAGCAGGTCCTCGATGAGCTCCATGAGTGGCTTAATGATAATCGTGGAACCGAGGAATCCTATAAGCGTAATGAATCCGACAAAGACAATGATGCCGATACCGGGGAAACTGAAATGGAAGAACCTTTGGAAAAGCGGCTGCGTATTGCTGTCAAAGAGGTCAAATATTTTGTAGATGGCCCACAACGTAAAAAAAGCGGGTCCAAGGATAAGCAGTCCCTGAAAGAAGTATGAACCAAGTTGCCTTCCAAAGGTTTTTCGTTTCTCGGAGAGATTGGTCATTGTCAGTATTGTTTGTGCAAAGGTAATGGATTTCGGATTGCGGAATGGGGATTGCGGATTTAATACAAATACATATTTGAACCACATAGAGCACATAGATTCATAGAATACAATTTCAATAACAATCAGCATGCCATTGTGATTATAGAGTTGTTTCAGTAAGTTTGGTGTGATGCATGGGCGTGTGGGACTTAACCTCTTTATTTTTATTGCTGCGGTGTGTATAGGTATGTTCATGCCTTTGCGCAGTGATGCGAAGACCCCTCCCACTATCAAGGCCGGCAAGTGGGGTTTCGAGGCGGATTACCTGTTTGGCAAGATATTCAAGCACACGAAGCCTGTCAATCATGTGCCTAAGGAGCTATCTCAGGGCTTCCAGGTGGATTTCTTTATGAAGACCTATGGGAATAAGCCCTGGCAAAAGCCGCTGAACTTTCCCGAGATCGGTGGTACGCTGCTTTTTATCCGGTTTGGAGAAAATAAAGTTTTCGGTGATGTGATCGCGCTGATGGGCTATGCTAAATTCTATATGTACAGGAGTAGTGTGGTGGATCTCTACACCCGCATAGGAGCCGGGTACGGCTATATGACGCGCAAATACGACTACCTGACCAATCCTACCAATAACCTGATCAGCACGGCGATCAATCTGAGTGTACAGATCAAGATAGGCATGGAGTGGAAAGTAGAACCGCATGTGCTGCTCACGACAGCCTTTAGCTTCAATCACTTCTCCAACTCTGCGACCAACCTGCCCAACTATGGCGCTAATCTTCTCATGGGCTCCTTTGGCATCCGTGCGATACCTGTGGTGAGGGACCAAACCTATAACTGTGAGCGGGCGAAGGACTTCAAAAAGAATGAGATCATGTGGATGTATACACTGGGCATACAGGAGACGTATGGGTTTAACGGGCCGAAGTATCCGATACACTCCGGTACGGTAGCCTATGCGCGGTATACGAGCCCCGGTAATAAGCTCTTCGCAGGTCTGTCATATGAGTACCTGAGATCGGTACATGACTTTGTGGTGTACAATGATATCCTGACGAAGCATGGGGCTGACTTTGAATCGTCGGCGGCCAGTGTGGTACTCGGAGATGAAATACTGGTAGGACGCGTGGGTATGCACTACTCGGCGGGTGTCTATCTGTGGAAGAACATGTCTACTTATACGCCGATATACTTCAAACTGGGAGCCAATGTATACTTCGCACAGTTTGGCAAGAGGCAGCGTTTTAAGTTCTTCGTAGGCAACTATGTGAAGGCGCATACGTCTATCGCGCAGGCCAATGAGTTTAGCCTGGGGGGATGTTTTTGATTTATGATTGTTGATTTATGACTTATGATTGCTTGTAAAGGCGATCAGGAAATCGGGGAATACAAATACAGTTTTAACCGCAAAGAACGCTAAGGGCGCAAAGGTATGTGAATGCTCATTTAAGCTTTGCGACGAACTTATCTAATACTTCTGAGACATTCTTTTCTACTACAGCGTATTCAGGGACCTGTTTGCCTTTGAAGATGAACATCATGGCGTATTGCTGTTGGAGTTCGGCGAGGCGCAGGTACATGGCTGCCTTGTGGTGGCGATAGGATTCGCGCAGGAGTCGCTTGATGCGATTGCGGTCGGTAGCGTTTTTGAAATAGCGCTTGGGCACACTGAAGGCGGCCTGTGCGGGGTAGAAGGTAGGCAGTGTGGCCTTCAAATAAACAAGGGTAAACCCATTTTGTGAAACGGACTTACCCTCGCTAAATAGTTTATCAAGCAACAGATCACGGCTCAGGCGTTCGTCTTTGCCGAGAGACCTGGTGGCGGTGTGGCGCACGGGGTCAAAAGCAGCAAAGGCGGCTGAGACGGACTTATTACTTAAGTCTTGTTTCGCTGGAGACAGAGAGCTTTTTGCGGCCCCTTGCCCTTCTGCGTGCAATGACTGCTCTTCCATTCTTAGTGCTCATTCTTAATCTGAAGCCGTGCTTGTTGATTCTCTTGCGGCGGCTTGGCTGAAACGTTCTTTTCATCGCTTATGAAATTATGGTTTTTTCCCAAAAGGGAGGCAAAACTACACATTTTTTCCACATTTCATAAGAACAGAGCGTGAAAAGTTACTGAATAGGGCCTCGAAATGCTGCATTTACAGGCAGGCAGGCTATAAAAGGGCTTTTAACAATTGATTTTGGCCCGCCCTTCCTCTTTTGGAGACTGTTTTGACAGATGCCCAAACATATGTAAGCAAGGTGTGAATTGTGTAACGTAAATGGGGCTTTAATGCGGTACTTTGCCGGGTAGCGTAATATGGAGAAAAAGGGAAAGTCCGTCGAATTGATCAGTGCCAATAAGGAGCTCGACTTTCACAAGAGGGAGAAGGGCAAGCGTGCAGCCGAGCTGGTGCTGGCCAATATAGAACTGCAATACCAAAATGAGGAAAAGGAAAAGCGGGCAGCTGAGCTGAGCCTGGCCAATATAGAGCTAGTCTACCAAAACAAAGAGAAAGAGAAACGCGCATCTGAACTCGTCACAGCCAATCTCGAACTGGCCTATCAGAACACAGAGAAGGAAAAACGGGCAGCTGAGCTGAGCCTGGCCAATATAGAGCTGGTCTTTCAAAACGAAGAAAAGGAGAAGCGCGCAGCTGAACTCGTCATAGCTAACAGGGAGCTGCTATTCCAAAACAAGGAGAAAGAGAACCGCGCAGCTGAACTCGCCACCGCCAATCTCGAGCTGGCCTATCAGAACGGCGAGAAGGAAAAGCGCGCTGCCGAATTGGCCACTGCCAATCTCGAACTGATCTACCAAAATCAGGAAAAGGAAAAGCGCGCTGCCGAGCTGGTCATAGCCAATAAGGACCTGGAGCAGTTCGCCTATATCGCCTCACATGACCTGCAGGAGCCGCTGAGGACGATCTCAAACTACATGCGTGTATTTGAAGAGGATTACCTCGCGCTACTGGATGACAAGGCGCCACGCTATCTGCTGTCTGTCAATAAAGCCATAGGCCGCATGAGCGTACTCATCAAGGCGTTGCTCGACTTCTCCCGGCTGGACCGCAATAAGACACTGGTATATACCGACTGCACAGACCTCATATCCAATGTGCTGGAGGACCTCAGTATGCTCATTCACGACTCACATACTACGATCACTGTGGGACCGATGCCACAGATGAACCTCTACGAACCTGAAATGAGACAGGTATTCCAAAACCTGATCTCCAATGCAATTAAGTTTCAGGAGAAGGATGCGCGGCCGGAGATCCACATCAGCGCAGAGGAGTGGCAGGACAAGTGGAAATTCGCCGTCCGGGACAACGGCATCGGGATCGCTCCGGCGCACTATGGGCGTATCTTTGAGGTATTCCGCAGGCTCCATAGCGCGGAGGAATACGCTGGCAACGGCATCGGCCTGGCCAACTGCAAAAAGATCATCCAACTACATAAGGGCGAGATCTGGGTCGAGTCCATCCGGGGCCAGGGCTCTACTTTTTTCTTCACTATATCAACTCTATCAGAATGAATACAAGAAAGCTCTGCATCATGCTCATCGACGACGATGAGGATGACAACTTCTACCACGAGCGCGAGATACTCCGCAACAATGCAGACAATACGGTGCTTATCAAAGACTCGGGCAGGAAAGCGCTGGACTACATCAGCTCTGATGAGAAACCGCACTCCGACCTGATATTCCTCGATGTCAATATGCCGAAGATGAACGGATGGGAGTTTCTGCAGGAGTACAACCTGCTGGACAAGGATGTACAAAGCCACGCCATCATCATCATGCTCAGCACCTCCGACTACTCAGCAGATATCGCCAAGTCCAAGACCTGGGACTTCGTTTCAGACTTCATCACCAAGCCTCTGACCCATCAGAAGATGAAGGAGATCAGGGAGAAGTACTTCCCGGAGTAGAGATAGATCGTACGATCAGGTGGGAGAAGAAAAATTTCTCAGAACGGCTTAATACTTTAAATTTAAGTCTAAAACCACCCCATATGACAAAATACCTAAGCCCCCTCGCGATCCTGTTAATCGTACTTCTTTCCGGTTGCATTAAATCAGCAGACAACTGTGGCGCACAGCAGGTGATCAGTATCGTGACCTACAGCTCCGATTATTTCACCCATCCCTCTGATATCTACTGGGGGGTGACCGGTACGACGAGGTCCTATACTTATAACTGGACCTTCGGCGATATGTGCACGAAGAAAAATCCCAAGGTCGATTTTATCGCTGAGGTCAGCAGCGACAACAGTGCCCTGCCCAATCCCTTCTCTTTCGCGCCGGCTACCGGCACCTGCTTTGGCGTGCAGGCGCAGTCGGCGGCCATGCTGCCCAGCGGCGGCCACGATATTTACCAAAGTAACGAATCCGAGATCGGCATGAACCAATGCTTCGGCGGGCAGGCCGTGGGTCACGTGTACCCATATATCATCGTGAGCTTTACCACGCTCGGCAGCAGCGCTTCGGACTCTGCGTACCTGGTAGATCATCTCACTTTTGTGAAGGCTACCGTCGTGTACAACGATCCGAAATAGGACTGTGATTTTATGATTATCATTATAAAAAATAAAACACCATGGTTATAGCACTTTGGATCGTACAGGGACTGCTGGGGCTGATCTTTGTGATCACGGGCAGCTTCAAGCTTTTTCAAAGCAGGGAAAAGGTGATCGCCAGCGGTGGCACCTGGGCTGAAGACTTTCACCCGGGCATCATTAAAACAATAGCTGCGGTAGAACTCATCAGCGGGCTCTCGGTCATAGTACCCAGGCTATTAGGGTATGAACGCTACTTTACTTTTATCGGTGCAACCAATATTGCTTTGATCATGACAGGATCTATATACGTACACATCAGGCGTAAAGAATACCAGCATGCCATCATAAATTCTGTGTTCCTGCTTATGGCTTTGTTTGTGGCTTATGCGGGAAGGCCTGCGATGTAGGTCTAGTATTTTACTACTTTCCGGGACAACCACTTGCCATTTTTACTGATCGTCACAAAGTAAATACCACCCGGCCAGTCGGCCATATCGATCCTTTTGACTGTTCCGGTAGGAGACAATGCAGCGTTATACATACTTTGGCCTATTGCATTGACGATGTTCAAGGTGATCTTTTGACTACTCCTGTCACTATTGGTGAAGCCGATATTCAAAAGGTCTTTGGCAGGGTTGGGATATATTTTTACGTCGTTGAGGTCGTCGATTGAGCTTATTCCCGTAGGGAAATCGGACGTGACGATGTTTGAATAAATGTATCCCGCGTTTCGGGAAGGATTGCAGGTGCGGTTGGTCTGGATGACCATCCTGAAGCTCGCCTGGGACAATGCAAACAGCGTGGAATCATAATAATATCCCCCAAGTGCGGGATTGACTGTGGCTAATACATGCCAGTTGCCTGTAGAAAATGAATCAATATAAATCTGATATACGCCGACCGCAGAAGTATCGCCCTCTATGTAATAGGGTGTCCAGTAGAAACCTGCGTAATAACCATGTGGTGGGGTCGCAGAGGAATCCCAAAACTCCATGGGGCTAAAACTCAGTGATGCGTGATATGGGCTCATGTAGCCCAATATACCACAGGTATCCCGCGTCGTGATGGTGTAGCGATAGCTGCCCCAAGCGGGGTACGAAGTTGTGTCTTCCCACTCACTGAGCGAGTCGCGGCCGATAGCGGCCATCCGCATCCCGTCCCTGTATATGTAGAAACTATCTGTCCCATACTTATCCGCTTTTTCCCATATCACCTTGTTCTTGTTTGTGACGGTATCGGTGGTGACCATGCATATCTTTTGAGCGGCAGTGATACATGGCAGCTGTAACCTGGCTACATAATAGCTGTGGCCAAAACTGCCATAGGAGCTATAATACGTAGATCCAAGTGAGGTAGTATAGAGCTTATGGTGGCTCAGCACCAGGCCCGGATATCCGCTATACAAAATAATGGGATAGGTCGGCGTACTGATACTATCTCCCAACTTTGTGACCGTAGTGCCGTCCCATTTAAATGCATAGGCGGCCCTTTTGAAGGCATCAAGACCCGAGACATATACACTACCCGAAGTGTCGGTGATCAGCTGCCCCATAAATCCGGGTACAAAATCCAGTGTGCCCCATTTCATCCTTTTCCATACAGTGCCATTCCATTTCAGGACAAAACTCGAATCCTGCACATTGCCACCGCTATGCATATAGGTGCCGGACCAGTATATATCACCAGCATCAGTGAGTTTCACCTGAGGATCGATCATCCACGCAGCGTCGAGCAGTGTATCTCCCAGACTGTTCCATGCATTACCATCCCATTTTTCGAGATAGGCTTTGCCTGATGCGTTGGGGCCTTGTCCTGCCACGTACACATTGCCTCCGTGGTCTACCGCTATCGAGGTGATGCCGCTGCTCGTATATCCCAGAGGATACCAGTTGGCCGATAGGTATGCCCACTGTGTGCCGTTCCACTCGGCTACGAAGTCTGCGTTAGAGTTATTCAGGGAGTTATTGCCTGCCGCATAGATATTGCCTGTGCTGTCGATGGTCATACATGTGATGCTTGCCGCCTGGAGGTTATTGCTGACACCGCCTAGCAGTGTCCACTGCGTGCCATCCCATTTTGCCACATTAATCGATATATCTCCGGCTACATAGAGATTGCCGGCCCTATCGGTGACCATGGCCTTGAGGCCTGAGCCATAATTGGTACCGCTATATGGATGCGGCAGTTGGATCCAGGTGGTTCCGTCCCATTTGAACACAGTGGAAAACTCCGTACCGGCGTATATATTGCCGGCGCTATCGGCACATATGGCCATGATCCGGTCACTAAACTGATTGGTGATATTGATAGGGATGGGCGACCACTGAGCGTCCGCATGGACTATGCACAACATGGCACAAAGGAGGGATAAGATGTATTTTTTCATCAGGCTGTTTTAGTTTTCAAAGTTCCGGTCCGAAAAGATCATGCGAATATAAATAAAATTGGGGTGGCGGGATGCGGGTGTAGGTTGGGGCACGGAACTAAGTTCGCGCCAGTGGGGGATGGCTTTGTTTGTGGTATTTGCCTCGCGGCCGGTGATGTAGGTCCGTAGAAGCTTGTTATCCTAATTTATTTCGAAAAGTCCCTACTATTCTTAGCTAAAATAAACAATGGCTGTCCGTAGATGGCAAGCAAATGATAAACTCAACCTAAGACACCCACACGCCTTCTACGGGCCTACACCCACAACAAACAAAAAAGCCCCACGAAAAATCGCAGGGCTTCAATATAATTTTAGAATCAGTAATTATGAATTCATCGACACGAGGAACTCCTCGTTGGTTTTGGTCCCGCGCATGTGCTGGAGCATGAACTGCATGGCTTCTTCGGGCTTCATGTCGGCGATGTAGTTGCGCAGTACGTTCATACGTTGCGTTACTTCCTTGCCGAGCAGGAGCTCGTCCTTACGTGTGCTGGATGATACGATGTCGATAGCCGGGTAGATACGCTTGTTGGCGAGCTTGCGGTCGAGGGTGAGCTCCATATTGCCCGTTCCCTTAAACTCTTCAAAGATCACCTCATCCATCTTCGATCCTGTATCTATCAGCGCCGTAGCGATGATCGTCAGTGATCCGCCGAATTCGATCTTACGCGCCGCGCCGAAGAACTGCTTAGGCTTCTGCATCGCATTGGCCTCGACACCTCCGGAGAGTACCTTGCCTGAGCTCGGTGCCACAGTATTGTGTGCACGCGCCAGACGGGTGATAGAGTCGAGTAGGATCACGACATCATGGCCGCACTCTACGAGGCGCTTGGCCTTCTGGAGTACCACAGTAGATACCTTCACATGCTTATCTGCCGGCTCGTCAAACGTCGATGCGATGACCTCTGCGCGCACGCTGCGCTCCATGTCTGTGACCTCCTCCGGACGCTCATCGATGAGCAGTACGATGAGGTAGACCTCAGGGTGATTGGTAGCTATAGCGTTGGCGATGTCTTTCAGGATAGTGGTCTTACCGACCTTAGGCTGTGCTACGATCATGGCACGCTGCCCTTTGCCGATAGGCGTGAAGAGGTCGATGATACGTGTACTGAGCTTGGTCGGATCTGTGAAGAGGGTCAGCTTCTCCTCAGGGAAGAGCGGCGTGAGGTAGTCGAAGCCCACACGGTCGCGAATCTCCTCAGGGAGGCGCCCGTTGATGGTGTCGACCTTGAGCAGTGCGAAGTATTTCTCACCGACCTTAGGGGGACGGATGTAGCCTTTCACGGTGTCGCCTGTCTTGAGGCCGAAGAGCTTGATCTGAGACGGCGATACATATATGTCATCCGGGCTCGATAGGTAGCAGTAGTCAGATGAGCGCAGGAAACCGTAGCCGTCGGGCATCATCTCCAGGACGCCTTCGCCCTCGATGATCGCATCCGCCTCTACGCTGAATATCTCCTGACCCTGGCGGTTGCGCCAGTTGTTCTGGTTGGCATTACTCTGGTTGATCTGGTTGCGTTCGCTCTGTATCTCACTCTGCTCACCCTCTTGTTGCGTTTGCTGAGGGTTGCTGTTATTGTGCGCCTGCTGTGCGTCCTGGTCCTGCTGTCCTGATGACTGCTCGGCCTGTGGCTCAGGAGATTGATTGTGCTGGTCGCGCTTAGGCTGTGGACGCTGCTCCTGGTTAGGATTATTGCGCTGCTCCTGGTTGGGATTGGTTCGTTGCTCTTGATTAGGGTTATTGCGTTGTTCCTGGTTAGGATTGTTACGCTGCTGCTGAGGACGTTTGTCTTCACGTGGAGGCTGAGGTTTCTTCTCTTCCTTCTGGTATGGCGGCAGCGGCGGATCGGCCTTCCTCATCTCCTTGGCAGGAGGTGCGGGGGCTTCTTCTTCCTTCACTTCGGGCACTTCGGCTTCGGGCTTTTCGCCTTTCAGCGGCTTGCGTGCGCGCGGTGCGCGGCGTGCCTTTTCGGAGATAGGTTTGTCATCGCCGGCAGGTGCATCGGTGAGCGCCTGCGCGTCGAGTATTTTGTGGATCAGATCGGGCTTGGCCAGCTTCTGGATGCCTTTGATCTTGAGTTTGTCAGCTAGTTCATTGAGCTCCGGGAGGGGCATTTCGTTTAGCTGGAGAATGTCGTACATGAGTATGTTTTATGTTTACAATGCCGGGGGAACGGCGGAAATAAAGACTGTTAAAGTTGGATAGAGAAACAACACTTACGGGTTGGTTAGACTACTTCGATTTGCTTTGTTGGAAAATGGAATGCGCGTGAGTGCTTGCGTATTGCG
>JAOQAO010000060.1 GCA_025963485.1 Bacteroidota bacterium
CGATATAAAGATAGAGAGCAGGCATAGAGCAGATGGTGATGCAGCAGCTACGGTGAAGTTGTTTGAACAGTTGCTGGCTAATGACAAAGAGAACCTGATCCGGAAGGCGCTGAAGCGGAACTCTAAAGAGCAGGCCCTGCCGCCCAATGTGCCCAGAGAGCATTTCGAAAAGCTACCTAACCTGCCAGGGATATACTACTTCCACGATCAGAAGGGCAAAGTAGTCTACGTGGGTAAAGCGAAGCAGATAAGGAAGCGTGTGAGCAGCCATTTCTCTAATAACTCTACGGCAAGGCAGAAGCAGGACTTCCTGCGGTCTATCCATTCTATCACTTATGAGCTGTGCGGCAACGAACTCATGGCACTACTGCTGGAGTCGCATGAGATCAAGAGGCTTTGGCCACAGTTCAACCGCTCGCAGAAGGTGTATGAACCGCGCTTTGGTATCATAGAATATAAAGATCAGCGAAATATCAGCAGGTTTGCGATAGAGAAGCTAAAAAAGGGAGCAACGGCACTGGCGTTTTTTGACAATGTGCCCGAGTGCTTGTCATACCTGAAAAATATCATAGAGGAATATGAGCTCTGTATGCGCCTCGCCGGTGTGGCCACTCATGAGGATAGCTGCATAGCAGGCAATTGTCCCTGCAGATCTGCCAATAAGAAGCATATAATCTCGTATAACAAACGGACAGCGCAGGCAGTGAGCGCGATGGCATCTGATGAATCCTATGTGATCATCGATGACGGAAGGACCTCAGACGAATCTGCTTTCATAGTCGTGGATAAAGGCCATTTCGCAGGAATGGGATATAAACCCTCTGCGGAAATACCAAGAGATAAAGTGACTATAGAGCACTTCAGGGAGCTATCACGCTATCGCGAAAACTTCAACATCCGTGGGATGTTATCGCGGTTTGTGATGGAAAACCCACATAAGGTGATACATCTATCACCAGCTGATTCTAACTAGATATCAATTATTTTAGGCTACTCACCTTTAAAATTTGCCAATAGAAGATGTCCAAAGGACAGATGCCTGCCCTGTGGGGGTGAGGACTCAAAAGCCGATGGCGAACTTGAGGCCAGGAGTCAGCAAGGATAATGTATTGCCATGTTTCCATGTCATACCTCTGTCGAAGCTATTTGGCGCACCGTAATAACCATTGTACTTGACATTCTGGAAATCGGCATTGGCAGAGATATTGAAATTGATCCTGTGCTTAGAATAGAATTTGACACCGACACCTACTCCGCCCATAGCGCCACGCTGATTAGTGACAAAGTTATTATTGCCGCGACCTCCTCCGTTAAATCTTATAGCGTATCCGGCATCAATAGAATAAAAGGGCGTTATCCTCCTTTTCAAAAAGTCTCCGGAATAGTGTAAAAATAAAGGCATGTAGGTGCCTGTATATGGAGAATTGCGACCACCGAAATCATAATGACCGATAGGAGCGAAGCCCACGAGATCAGCGCCCACGCCTATGCCCAGATATCCGAATTGCCCAAACTTATACCCATTGATAATGCGAACACCGCCTTGTCCCATTTCGCCCAGCAGTTGTGCTTCGAAGAAATAACCTCTTTTGCGATAGTGGAACTCTTTGTGCATAGGCTTGCCACCAGTCGAATCAAAACGCTGGTAGCGATAAAACCTGTCATGACGGAAATTGCAGGGACCCATTTCTCCGTGATGCATCTCGGGACCGCCATATGGATGCCTCATCTGGCCATCACCACTATCCTGTACTACTTTTTTCTCTTTGGTGAGCTTGATGATGTCGCTTATTTCTACGGTGAAGACATTGCCGCCGAGGGTTTCGACCTTGATTGTTTTGCCGGGCACCTGTTCGACTATGATACCGCGATAGATGTTGCCATTTTTGAGGTAGACCACATCCTCTCTATCATCCTGTGCAGATAGAGTAAATGAAGAAAAAATACCTGCCAGGAGAAAGGCTGCTATAAGTAATCTGTAAATTTTCATGATCTTGATAATTATGATTGGAAACGCTAGCTCTAAATTAATATTATTCGACGGGGCGCAGGTTTATTTACGTAAAATTGGTAAGGCGCAGTTTTAACATAAAAAGGCAGGCGGTCAGAATTATATTATTGGTCGAAGCCATTCTCGTATCCGGCTATTTTGATCTCCCGGACGGAGTTGCCTACTTTATCACTGAGCTGCTTTTTGTAGGCCGTCAGTTTCGATGAGAGGTTTTTGTCGGAGGTAGCCAGGATCTGTGCGGCGAGGATACCCGCATTTTTAGCTCCATTCAGCGCTACGGTGGCCACCGGTACGCCGGAAGGCATCTGTAGAATGGAAAGTACTGAGTCCCAGCCATCTATAGAGTTGCTTGACTTGATAGGCACGCCGATAACCGGTAGGATAGTATAGGAGGCTACCATCCCTGGCAGGTGTGCAGCACCTCCTGCACCTGCTATGATCACTTTGATGCCCCTTTCGGCAGCTCCCGTAGCATAATCCCGCATTCTGTCTGGTGTCCTGTGTGCGCTCACTACGGTTAGTTCAAAGGTGGCTCCAAGCTCCCTGAGGACCTCTGCTGCTTCATTCATGACCTTGAGGTCACTCTCACTTCCCATGATAATACCGATCTGTACTGGCGCCATATATGTTTGGATTACAATATAAATATAGTAAGAGTTGAAACATTTTGGCAACGGATAGCGTAATAGTGGATACACCCATTTTAACAAAAATGAAAAAATTAATACTATTTGTTGCCTTGTTTACCTCTATCGGCCTCTTTGCGGCCAAAAATGTGGAGAGTGTAAACCATAAGGTGCAGCCGAAAGAAACGCTATTCAGGATATCCCTGATGTACAATAGCACGGTGAATGATATCCTCGAGGCCAATCCGGGCTTAACAGCAAAAACCTTAGCAGCAGGTGCTGTGGTGAAAGTGCCGAAGGATACCAAGATGCGCGACCCGGAGTTTGTGGCGACCTTCCTCGGAGAGAAGCCTGTATTCATATCCATCTCTCAAATAGCTACACAGGTCAAAACGAATAGACCTTTGCCAGCAAAAACAACAACATCGCAAGAGGCTGCTCCGGCAGAGAAAAAAGCTGAAGCCATAAAGTCTGCCGTAACTGAGACACCGGTACAAGCGTCCATCTCCGCACAAGCAAAGGAAGATGAAAATCCATTTCTGACACCATCAGAAGCGCGGACCGGTCCGATCGCAGATGAGCAACCTATAAAAGAAGAGAAAATAGCAGAGCCGGCAAGCGCAGATAACGGGCAGATAGAAGATGAAAATCCTTTTATGTCACCCAGGGAGAGAAGTCCTAAGAAATAATATAGCTCACTGTTAGCTACTATCAATAACTGATCACCTTAATAAGTTCTTTAAGTGACCTTGCTTTATCGAGCAGGTCATTTTTGTTTTCGCCTATAATAGTGATGTGGCCCATCTTGCGGCCTGGCTTGGTTTCATGCTTGCCATAGAGGTGTATATAGACGCCTTTTATTTTTAGTGCTTCATCCATTCCCTTATAATAAACAGCCCCGGAGTGCCCTTCTTCGCCTATAAGATTGAGCATAAGCGAAGGCATGATCGTGCCGGTGTTTCCCAATGGTAATTTTTGCATGATGCGCATCTGCATATCATACTGAGAGCTGTAGTTGCCTTCTATGCTCTGGTGGCCGCTATTATGCGCACGGGGAGCGGTTTCATTGACGAGGATATTCCCTGCCTTGTCGAGAAACATCTCTACTGCAAATACTCCTGGCGAATCGAATGCCTCGATCACACTTCTCGCAATGCGCTGCACTTCTGCCGTCTGCGCCAGTGTAATATCTGCCGGAGACACCAGCATATCGACCAGATTATATTTCGGATCAAAGACCATCTCCACGGGCGGATAGACAGCCGTTTCACCGGATTGATCTCTTGCCACCATGACTGCGATCTCTTTATCGATATCGACGAGCTTCTCCAGTACTGAGGGCTCGGAGAATGCTTTATTCACATCACTTTCGCTTTTCAGAATGCTAACGCCTTTGCCATCGTATCCTCCGGTCCGAAGCTTGTGAGCAGCGGGGAGAAAGGAGAGTTTGGTCTTCAGATCTTCTTCATTGTCCGTCAGGATATAATCGGAAGTAGGGATATTATGCTTTTTGTAGAATTCCTTTTGGAGTCCTTTGTCTTTGATAGTATGAAGCACACCGGGCCTGGGGATGATCTTTATTCCCTCCGCTTCCAGTTGAAAGAGCGCCTCTACACTGACGTTTTCGATCTCGATGGTGAGAACATCTACTTTTTTGCCGAAGGCATACACTGTATCATAGTCCCTGATATCACCTTCGGTGAAATGGTGACAGAGTGAAGATGCTGGAGGATTCTTGCCGCTTTCGAGCACGTGGGTTTCTACGTGATAGTTGGCCGCTGACTGCAGCAGCATGCGACCTAGCTGGCCGCCACCGAGTATGCCTATTTTGAGAGGTTTCAAGGAATGGTATTTAGTAGTCAGTATTTAGTATTAAGACGAAAATACAATTTGACTGTAAATGAACCGAAAGTTTTTGATGGCAGGCTGTTAATCTAAATACTTAGTACTGATTACTAAATACTAGTTCAGGTTCATCAGGTCGATGTGGATCTTGGTGACCTCAGGTACGAGATCCATGATGCGGTCGTTGAAGATAATATAGTCGGCATATTTGACCTTCTGCTCCTCAGGCATCTGGGCCTTTATGCGCGCTTTGACCTGCTCAGTATTGACGTGGTCCCGCTCCATCACGCGCTTGATACGATCTTCCTCCGGTGCAGATACGACGATCAATTTGTCCAGCATCAGGTATGAGCCTGTCTCCACGAGTAGGGCAGCCTCTTTAAGTGTATACGGATATCCTTTCTTTGCCAGTACTTCATTCCACGACTGATTATCGCGAAAAACGGCCGGGTGAACGAGGCTATTCAGCTTGACCAATTTTTCTTCGTTATTGAAAACGATTTCTGCCAGCTTAGCTCTTTGGAGATGGCCTTCTGCATCATATATTTCATCGCCAAATTCTTTTCTGATGTCAGCGACCAGTTGCTTGTCATCTTCCATGAGTTCTTTGGCGCGCTGATCGGCATAGTACACAGGTACTCCCAGTTTTTCAAATATCTGGCAAACGGTCGTCTTGCCGCTTCCTATTCCTCCTGTGATGCCTACTTTGAGCATGTTGTTTTTTGTGTCGGACAAATGTATAGGAAAAAACAAAACCCCCAACATCGCTGCCGAGGGTTTCTGCTTATGATCAAGAAATTCTAATACTTTACATCCGGAAGGCATAGAGGTAGCTTTCCTGCTTATTGGGATAGACACCTTCTACCATTACTTTGCCTGATTTTTCTTTCAGGATATTGACGAAGTCCTCTACGTTATTGATAGGCTGGTCATCTATCTGGGTGATAACAAATCCCTTTCTGATATTAGTGAACTGCGCCAGTTTGCCATCCTTGAGGTCGGTGACCTTCACGCCATTATTTACGCCGAGCTGAGCTTTTTCCTGATTGCTCAGGTCAGTGACCGACACTCCAAGCTGATTGAGCACATCTTTTGAATTGTCAACGGCCGATACTGTGTTGTACTTGTTTTTGAGCTGTACCTTGGTCGTCTGTACCTTGCCGTCGCGTATATATTCTACGGAGATATTATCACCCGGGCGATAGTTGGCCACCTGCTCCTGGAGCTCGGGGGAACTGACAACCGGGTGGCCATTTATCTTCACGATCACATCTTTATTCTTGAGTCCTCCGAGCTCACCTGCCGATCCTTTATTCACCCCATCTACATATACACCTTCCGGTCTGTCCATACCGAGGCCTTTGGCAGTCTCATCATCGAGGGTACGGATAGTGACACCGAGGAAGCCTCTCTGTGCTGTACCGAATTGCTTGAGGTCAAAGATCACCTTGTTCACAATATTGGATGGCACGGCGAACGAATATCCGGCATAGCTGCCAGTAGGTGAAGCGATCGCGGTATTGATACCCACCAGTTGGCCGTTTGTATTGACCAGTGCGCCACCGCTGTTGCCGGGATTGACCGCAGCATCTGTCTGGATAAATGACTCGATAGCTGTACTGGATCTCGCATCTTCGCCATCACCCATCATATTGAGGTTACGCCCTTTGGCACTGACGATACCGGCTGTGACGGTAGAAGCAAGGTTAAAAGGATTACCCACGGCGAGAACCCATTCACCTACCAACACTGAGTCCGAGTTGGCAAACTGGATAGGGGAGAAGTTGTCTCCGTCGAGTTTCAGCAATGCAATATCAGTATCCGGGTCACGTCCGACGATTTTGGCTTTGTATCTTTTGTTGTTCTGAAGAACGACCTGCACATCTGTCGCATTTTCCACGACGTGGTTGTTGGTCACGACATATCCGTCTTTGGAGACGATCACACCGGAGCCGGTAGCCATCTGCGGCTGACGCTGCTGGTATGGGTTAGGCCCGTGGAAGAACTGGAAGAAGTCATCGCCGAAGAGGTCCTGCGGTTGGCGGCCTTTCATAGCGACAGGCTCTGCCTTGAATGTAGACATCACGTGTACGACGCACGGCGTAGAGGCTGAGGCTGCATAGCGGAAGTCTATAGGCTGTGATGATGAGGTATTCATCATCGCCATGCTGGCCCTGCGGATAGGAATATTATTATCAATGTATGTGATCTTATCGACGGGTGCGTAGAAATGCTGGTAAGCCATAACAGCTCCTAATGCACTCAATACAGATATGATCACTGTAAACGAAAACTTTTTGAAATTCATGGCTGTTAGTTTTAATTGTTTTACTTATTGAACGATTTCAGTCACAAAATTATTTTAGGTTGAGCAATATTTCAAGAGGTGGGTGGGTAGCCTTAACTCTGTTTAACAAGGACTTCGGAATGAAAGTTAAAAGGAAGTCGCAAGCTGTAAGTCGAAAGTCACAAGCCCAAACCCCCGATCCCAAATACCTGCTTGAATTTACGAAAAACAGCGCGTTTGAGATTAGCCTTTTATCGTCTTTTGTAGACTACCAAACCTGTAGCTTTCGCAAATTCCTTCTTTTGCTCTGTCAGTAATTTGTGGTGTTGGAGGTATTGTTGCATTTTCTCCTCGTCAGGTTCGAGGCGCATTTTTTCTTCGAGTTCGTAGAGTGTCGCCAGGTTGCGTGTCTGCTTGAGGCGCATGGTAGAGGATACGATGTCTTTCTGATAGATCGCTTTTTTATCTGGTATCACTACTTCGTATTTTTCCCACCAGCCGGGGCTGAGGTTGTCCTGTGTGCCGGCGGTGAGGA
>JAOQAO010000083.1 GCA_025963485.1 Bacteroidota bacterium
CTGACAGTGTGGCGTGTTTTTTGGCATGGCATAGGTATTGAGTAAGAGGAAGAAGATTTGAAGAATTAACCAAAACTAAACATTTAACAGCAATGGGAAAGATAATCGGAATTGACCTTGGAACCACTAACTCGTGTGTATCGGTCATGGAAGGAAATGATCCTATCGTCATAGCCAATGACGAAGGAAGAAGAACTACGCCCTCTATCATAGGGTTCCTCGCTAATGGCGAGCGTAAAGTAGGTGACCCGGCCAAGCGCCAGGCGATCACCAATCCAACAAAAACAATACAATCTATCAAGAGGTTCATGGGAATGAACTACTCTGCGGCGACACAAGAAATCGCCCGCGTACCATATAAAGTGGTGAAAGGCGATAATGACTCTGTGCGTGTAGATATAGATGGTCGCCTGTATACGGCTCAGGAGCTGTCAGCGATCATCCTGCAAAAGATGAAGAAAACAGCTGAGGACTACCTCGGCCAAACAGTGACTGATGCGGTCATCACCGTACCGGCTTACTTCAATGACTCTCAGCGCCAGGCTACTAAAGAAGCAGGCGAGATCGCCGGCCTCAATGTACGCCGTATCCTCAATGAGCCTACCGCTGCTGCCCTCGCCTACGGCCTGGACAAACAGCATAAGGACATCAAGGTGGCAGTATATGACCTCGGTGGCGGTACATTCGATATCTCAGTACTCGAAATGGGTGACGGGGTGTTTGAAGTAAAGTCTACTAATGGTGATACCCATCTGGGTGGTGACGACTTTGACCATGAGATCATGACATGGCTGGCGGATGAGTTCCAAAAGGAAGAAAGGATGGACCTGCGCAAAGACCCTATGGCCCTGCAGCGTCTGAAAGAGGCAGCTGAAAAAGCTAAGATCGAGCTGTCATCTTCACAGGAAACAGAAATCAACCTGCCATATATCACAGCTATCGACGGTGTGCCTAAGCACCTCGTGAAGAAGCTAACCCGCTCTAAATTTGAGCAGCTGTGTGATGTACTCGTACAGCGTACACTCGGTCCATGTGAGAAGGCGCTCAAAGATGCCGGCCTGAATCCCAATCAGATAGATGACGTCATCTTAGTCGGTGGTTCAACCCGTATCCCTAAGATACAGGAGGTAGTAGAGAAGTTCTTTGGCCGTAAACCGAACAAGGGTGTGAACCCGGATGAGGTGGTCGCAGTAGGTGCAGCTATACAAGGCGGTATCCTCAGCGGGGAGGTGAAGGACGATATCGTACTGGTAGATGTGACTCCTCTGTCCCTCGGTCTGGAGACCCTCGGTGGTGTCATGACCAGACTGATCGACTCAAACAGCACGATCCCGACCAAGAAATCGCAAATATTTACCACGGCTCAGGATAACCAGCCGTCTGTCGAAATACATGTACTGCAAGGTGAAAGGGCTATGGCTAAGGATAACAAGACCATAGGAAGGTTCCACCTCGGAGATATACCACCTGCTATGAGGGGTACTCCTCAGATCGAAGTGACCTTTGATATAGACAGTAACGGTATCATACACGTAGGTGCCAAGGACAAAGGAACAGGTAAAGAGCAGACAATCAGGATAGAAGCTTCATCCGGCCTCTCTAAAGAAGAGATCGAAAAGATGAAAAATGAGGCTAAAGCCAACGAGGATGCCGATAAAAAGGCCCGTGAAACGGCTGAAAAAGTGAACATGGCTGACAGTTTGGCATTCCAGACAGAAAAGCAGTTGAAAGAATTTGGTGAGAAAATACCAGCCGATAAGAAAACTGCCATCGAAAATGCTTTAACAGAACTCAAAAATGCATTAGGTTTGCCTGAGAAAGATCTGGCTAAGATCGATGCGGCATCAGAAGCACTGAACACAGCCTGGAACGCAGCCTCTGAAGACATCTACAAAGCGACGCAGGAAGCACAAGCCAATGCAGGTGCCCAAGGCCCTAACCCAGCAGGTGATGGCCAGCAGCAGGCACCGGGTGCAGACCACAATGTGAGCGATGTAGAGTATGAAGAAGTGAAGGACAATAAGTAACAGATACTGGTTACTTGATACTGGAAGCTGGTAATACATAACAGCCGAAAGAAAGGAAACCGGTACGATTCATAAAGACGCTGTTGACTTTGTCGTCATGTATTTTCAAAGATACGTGACTTCGAATCAAGATCCCCCGATGCAAGTCGGGGGATTATTTTTTATAGAAGGGGAAGAATCAGAAGTCAGGAATCGAATACAGCTTTATAGCTTTGGCGTTATTCCCATATTATAAAAGATGAACGAGTAGATGTCTGCCTTAGCCTCTATTGCCTTGCGGATCGTACTGGCTCCATGGCCGCTATTGGTATCTATGCGGATGAGCAGCGGCGCTTTGGTATGAGGGCCGGCAATATGCTGAAGGGTGGAGATATATTTATATGAATGGGCAGGTACTACCCTATCGTCATGATCGGCTGTGAGAACGAGCGTAGCGGGATAGACAGCTGTGCTACTGATACGATGGAGCGGAGAATAAGTATAGAGCAAGGAAAAGTCTGCAGGATCGGCGGGTGAACCATACTCAGTCATCCAACCGGAGCCGACAGTATAGGCTGGAAAGCGAAGCATGTCAGTGACCGGCACCTCCGGGATCACCACCTTGAAAAGATCGGGTTTCATATTGGCGCAGGCTGTGACGAGGAGGCCGCCATTGCTGGCACCGGTGATGGCCAGATGATCTTTGTCTGTATATTTATGCTTGATGAGGTATTTCGCGGCATAGATAAAGTCCATGAAGGAAGTCATTTTATTGCCCCCGCTGCCCGCCCTGTGCCAAGCGCCGCCATACTCACCTCCTCCCCTGATACCTGCTACTGCATATATCCCGCCCTGCTCCAGAAACGGGGCGAGCATGGGATTGAAATAAGAGGATGGAGTTTGACCGAAACCACCGTAGCCCATGAGTAAAAGAGGATGCGGTTCTTTGTCGGATAATCCCTTTTTGGATACGATGAACATCGGAACCCTCTCCAGATCCAGACCTCTGTAGAACACCTGCTTCACCTCATAAGCGGATGGATCAAATGCCGATTCGGAAGCGTGATAAACTGTAGAAGTGAGGCTGGCAATATCATAGCGATAAATAGTCGCAGGCTGAATGAAAGATGTATAGCTATAATAAACCACTTTATCATCGGCTTGACCGTCAAAACCAGATACAGAACCCTTGCCGGGCAGGGCGATCTCATTCTCGAATTTACCCTTCATGTTAAACACCTTGATATGATCCGTGGCATCCCGTTGGTAGAACACAAATAACTTGCCGCCCGCGGCCTTTGCTCCCTCTATGATCGCCTTCGGATCTTCCTCGATAAAAGAATGATCCATCTGCTCCCTGAAGTCCCGGATCATGAGCTTTTTATTATTAGCATGTGCACCGGTGAGGATGATGGCGGATCGGGCATCAGAATATACATAATCATAGAACGCCAGGCCTGTATGCCTCTCTACGGACTGAAAATACACCGAGTCGCGGTGCCTGTAGAGCAGAGCATTGCCGCCGGAGGTTATATCTTTCTTAGACAGAAACATATATTGTTCGTCTTCGCTGACGTCTACTGTATATATCAGATTGGGATTGATACTACTGTATACCAGGCTATCATGAGGAGCACCCAGCTTATGATAATATACTTTCTGGTTTTTATTGACCGCTGTCAACTCCTGACCAGCCAGTGGAGCGGGATAGCTGCAATAATAAAAGCCACCTCCCTGCCAGGCTATCCCGGAGAATTTGATCCAGGGGATATGATCGGGCAATAACTGTAGGGTATGCAAATCCATGACGTAGATCTCTCCCCAATCACTACCGGCCCTGGACATAATATAAGCTGCATAATGGTCATCGGCGGAATGAGTAAAATGCTCAATGCGCGCGGTATGGTCCGGAGACAATTTATTGACATCAACCACCAATTCCTGAGGGCCATCGGGGCCCTTGCGGCGATAGAGTATGCCCTGGTCCTGAGTGCTACTGAAAGCATTATAGTAATAATATTCTCGGCTCCTGTATGGAGCAGTGTAATGTATATAACTACAGGCAGACATCACCTGCTCTACCATAGCCTTGCGATATGGGATCGATGCAAAATACGTATTGGTCAGGGTATTCTGCGCTGCTATCCATTGCCGGGTATCGGCACTGTCCGAGCATTCCAGCCATCTGTACGGGTCCGGTACTTTCTGACCGAAATAATCGTCTACCTGATCTGAACATCTGGCGACCGGATATGTCATCTGGGCATATACAGCAAGAGGCATCAGTAAGGCAAGCAAAAACGTTTTTCTCATGGTCACAGAGGGTGTGGTGCTAAAATAATACTAATCCGGAACAGCACTACAGCTTAGGCGTGATGCCCATGTTATAGAATATGAACGAGTAAATATCTGCCGTGATCTCGATGGTCTTTCGAGTATTGCTGGCCCCATGGCCGCTATTAGTATCTACCCGGATGAGTAGCGGAGCTTTAGTATTCTTGCCTGCCAGCGCCTGCAGCGTGGAGATGTACTTAAACGAATGGGCGGGCACTACCCTATCGTCGTGATCTGAGGTAGTGACGAGCGTAGCAGGATAGACAGCCTTACTGTTGATATTATGCAGCGGGGAAAACTTATAAAGCGACCTGAAATCCGCTGCGCTGTCAGAGGTACCGTAATCCGCTATCCAGTTCCACCCGATGGTAAATTTCTGGAACCGGAGCATATCCATCACACCCACCTGCGGTATGGCTACCTTAAACAGGTCAGGGCGCTGATTGAGCACTGCACCGATAAGCAGACCGCCATTGCTGCGGCCTTTTATAGCTAAATGGTCCTTGTCAGTATATTTCTCACGGATCAGGTACTCCGCAGCTGCGATGAAATCATCAAAGACATTTTGTTTTTTGAGTTTCATGCCCTGCTCATGCCAGGCCTCCCCGTATTCACCTCCTCCGCGGATATTGGCTGATACAAATATGCCCCCGGCCTCGAGAAAGGGTATTAACAGCGGATCAAATTCAGGGGTCTTGTTGATATTGAAACCACCATAGCCATATAGCAGTGTGGGATTGGAGCCATTCTGCACGATGCCCTTTTTGAACACTATGAACATAGGTACGCTGGTGCCATCTTTAGATTTATAGAACACCTGTTTGGTATCAAACAAGGAAACATCAAAGGCAACCTCAGGTTTGCGAAAAACGGCAGTCTTCTGAGTAGCGATGGAATACTGGAAAATAGTGGGGGCATAAGTGAAAGAATTGAAGACGTAAAACACATCCTTGTCATCACTTTCTCCGTCAAAACCTCCTACGGTGCCCAATCCCGGCAGTATTACCTCATTCTCTTTCACACCTTTCATATTATAGAGATATACCTTTGAGGTCACATCTTTGAGATAAGATACGAAGAGTTTGCCTCCGGCAGATGATACATGTTCTATCGGTTCTTTTTGTTCAGGTATAATAGTGGTGAAACCAGTAGACTTCCATTCGGGTAGGGCAGATTTAGTCACCACTTTATAGTTTGGCGCGTGCTCATTGGTAGATATGACAAAGGCATGGGCAGCCGTGTCCACATCGACCACACTATAGTGGTAATCTGTGATTTTCGATACTATGGGGGTAAAAGCTTTGTCGCCCTTCTTTTTGTAATAAAGCGCATTGCCATCGAGTCCTTTGCCACGGTCGCTCACAAATAGGAATGAATATTTCTCATCATCACTGGTGCTGACATGATGAAAACGCTCCGGGTGCTGTTTATCCTCAAAGATGAGCTGATCCCTGTCCTGTGATGTACCTACTGTGTGAAAATATACCTGGTGATTCTCATTTTTGGATGAGAGGGTTTTCTCGGGTGTCGGGTAGCGGCTATAATAGAAACCATCGCCCTGCCATGAGAGGCCTGAGACCTTGACCCACTCGAGATGGTCAGGCATGGTAGCGAGCGTCTTCATGTCCATCTCATATACTTCTGTCCAGTCACTGCCACCCTTGGATACAGCGTAGGCTGCATGTGTACCATCCTTGGACAGAGAGAAGTCTGTCATCCGTGTGGTACCGTCAGCTGCCAGCTTGTTGGGATCTATGACCAGTTCCGGTTTGCCATTCAGTCCCTGCTGGCGATAAAGTACAGATTGATTCTGGAGGCCATCGTTCTTGTAGAAATAATAATAGCTGTGATTGCGAAACGGGGATGAGTATTTGGGATAGTCATAGACCTTCTCCAGCCTTTCCCGCATCTGTTTGCGAAACGGTATCTTCTCCAGATAGGCATAAGTGAGTTTATTCTGCTCGCCTATCCATTCTTTGGTCTTTGCACTATGGTCATCTTCGAGCCAGCGATAAGGGTCTGAGACCAGTGTGCCATGGTATGTATCTACCTGCGCGACTGTACTGGTGACGGGGTATTGCATCTGGGCCATGGAGATCATAGGAAATAGAAACAAAGGTGAAAGTATCTTTTTCATTACCACAGTGGGTTGGTTTACCGCTAAAATATGATTATTCGCCAAAAACAAGCGAGGGAGCATAAACGGCATGCTATAGTTTCAAAACTAAAGTATTATATTTAGAACAAGCGAACTGATCCAGGCTAAATACGTAAAATGAAAATATGATGAACCGATATCTGCTCATAATCATACTTCTGGCGGCTAGCAACCTGGCTGACGGGCAATCTTACGATAAGCCCTTTCTGCGGACACACTATCAGCAGTGCTTCCAGCGCAGGACTGCGCTGGACTCCTTTGTGAATATCCTCGAAAACTCCGGGCATCATAGCCCAGCTGAGGAATCCTACCTGGGCATCAGCTATGCACTGACCATACAATACCTGGACGGCATGTGGAGCAAGTATAAGGTTCTGATTAAGGCGAAGGGCCTGCTCAACAGTGCAGTGGAGCGTGACCCCAATGATCCCGAATTTCGCTTTATGAGGTTCACCTTGGAACATAATATCCCCGCTTTCCTTTGTATGAGTACTCATGTCAACGACGACCTGAAAACCATCCTGTCGCATACCTCATTTCTGGATGAAAGCCCGGATATGAAAAGTGCTGCTATACAGTTTATCCTCGACAGCAAACGCTGCTCCCCGCAGCAAATCGCATTGCTAGAGAGGATCCATGCGGATGTCAAAAAAAGGATGACAGCACAGAAATAGAATTGGGATTTGATTCCCCATTTTAGCGCATTTACTTGGGGCATACTTATTGCCATAATGATGACAAGGGCATATATGGCCCGCTGGTCACATTAAAATCGCGCAATATGAAAAAGCTCAT
>JAOQAO010000127.1 GCA_025963485.1 Bacteroidota bacterium
ACAAAACCAGAAGGCATCCAAGAATCAGAAGTCAGCAGCGAGCAATATGAAAGACGCCGCCAAGAAACTGAGCAAGATGAAGGAAAGCATGGAGCAGGAAGAAAATGCTGAAGATATGGCAACCCTCAGGCAGCTTTTGAAAAATATCCTGTCGCTGTCTTTCGATCAGGAGAAACTAATGGGCCAGCTCAAAACAATCAACATCAATACCCCCAAATACCTCGAGATGATGAAAGAGCAGCAGCGTATCAGGGAAAACTCTGCTATGGTAGAGGATAGCCTCTATGCACTCGCCAAAAGGGTATTTCAGATAGAGTCATTCGTCACCAAGCAGATGACCGACATCAACAAGTATATCGGTAAATCCATCACAGAGATGGAAGACAGGAATACATTCAAGGCCGCGGGTGACCAACAATATGTCATGACGGGCTACAATAACCTCGCGCTCATGCTCAGCGAGACGCAGCAGGATATGCAGCAGCAGGAATCACAGAGCAAACCGCAGGATGGCCCGCCCAAGATGTGCTCTAAATGCAAGAAACCGGGCAATGGACTCCCCAATATGTCAAAGATGCAGAAGCAGCTGAGCGACAAGATATCCCAGCTGGCAGAGCAGATGAAAAAAGGGGATAAGGGCGAAAAACAAGGCCAGGGACAAGGCAAAAATGGTATGAGCAAGGAGTTTGCCGAGATGGCAGCACAGCAGGCCCAGATGAGGAAAGAGCTCGAAAGGATCAATGCCGAGGAGAAAAAAGAAGGTAAGAACGGTCTCGGTGACCTGAGCAAAGCCATCCAGCAAATGGAGCAAAACGAAACAGATTTGGTCAACAAACGTATTACTACCGAGATGCAACGCAGGCAGCAGGAGATACTGACCCGTCTGCTGGAAGCAGAGAAAGCAGAAAAAGAACGTGGAGAGAAACCCGAGAGGGAATCCAATACAGGCAAAGACCAGGAGCGTAAGATGCCCCCATCGCTGGAGGAGTATCTGAAGCAGAAGCAGGTCGAGGTCGATTGGTACAAAACGGTCCCACCATCTCTGAAACCCTATTATAAAACCCTTGCAGAAAAATATTTCAAGGCAATAGCCGGAAGTAATTGAGGATTTTGAGCTTTTAACAAGCTCATTGGTATTATTTATTTGTTAAAAGCGTAAGCAATTTTATATTTGTATGAATATCGCAATATTGGAAACTCTCACGATCACATCTGACCCGAATAATATAGCTCAAGTCGAAACTTTTGTAGAGGACATCCGTGCCAAATACAATATCGCCGATGATGCTTTTGGCAATATACTTATCTCACTGACCGAAGCCGCAAACAATGCCATCATTCACGGCAATGGCAGCGATATTTCTAAAACCGTAGAGATCACCGTAACCCCTGACGAAAGAGGCAAAAATCTGACCTTCTCTGTCAAGGACCAGGGAAAAGGCTTTGATTACAGCAATCTTGCTGACCCTACCGCACCGGAGAATCTAGACCAGCCATGTGGCCGCGGCGTATTCCTCATGATGCAGTTGGCTGACCTCGTTGTCTTTTCTGACAAAGGCTCCACAGTAGAGATGAAGTTCAGGATCTGATAGATCATGGCTGTATCTTTCCACAACGCCGACATTACATTCCGCTTAGCCGATAGGGCACTTCTCAAAAAATTTATAGCTGACTCATTTCTGAAAGAAACAGGAAAGAAACTTTCCGTCGGATATGTTTTCTGCTCAGATGAATATTTGCTTCGTATCAATCAGGACTTTCTCAAACATGATTATTATACAGACATTATTACATTCCCGCTGGTCGATACGGATAAGAAAACAGAAGCAGAGATATACATCAGCACTGATCGCGTGAATGATAATGCTTCAAAACTGAAAGTATCGGCTGATCATGAACTTTTGCGTGTGATATTTCACGGCGTGCTGCACCTCGCAGGCTACCCCGACAAGACAAAAGAGCAAAAAGAGATCATGAGGAAAAAAGAAGAAAGCTGGATACGTGCTTACAGAAAGTTTTCTGTTTAACCATTCTCTGACGACATGCGATTGCCTTCCCATAGGCATCCATAACATTTGAACCGGCGTACTGGCACGAGTATATTTATGATTTTGTCTATCGCACGTTTGCTGATGCGTTCCATTTCATTTCCACACCTAGGGCAAGCGTTTGCCACCTTTATCTTGGCTGGAACTTTGGCTGTAGACATGGTTATAAATTGGGGTAATAAATGTACAACTCCCAAATGTTAATCGTCTAATAATTAACCTGATTTATATCACTAAACTGTTAAAACAGCTCCAATATCCAGAATTTCCAGTTGAGCGGTTATTTTGCCCGTAGTATTAAGTTCTGTCAAGACCCGCACGGGCTCACCCATAGGCTCATCTGCCAGATCAAACGTACCATAGTGCATCGGGATAAAGACCTTCGCTCCGAGGTCTTTTATCACCTGCACTGCCTCTGTCGGGCTCGTGTGTACATCCTGCATCATATAGTCGGGCGTATAAGCGCCGACACCTATCATGGCAATATCTATAGAGGGAAATAGCTCTGCTATCTGTTTTGGGTAGCTGCAATAGCCGGAATCTCCGCCAAAGAAAATATGCTTGCGACCGGTATCGATCATCATACTGCCCCATAGGGTCTCATTGAGGTCCCAGGGATAGCGGTTGCTCCAATGCTGCGTAGGCAGATAGGTTATTGTCAATCGCCCTTTGAGGTCTGCATATGGCTGATACCAGCCGGCCTCCTGATACTTCAGCCCCGGTAGCCAGCCGCTTACCAGCTTACCTATATTCAGTCCTGTCAATAGTTCAAATTTATTATTTGCGTATAGCTCTTTCAGGCTTTTCCTGTCGCAGTGGTCGCGGTGGCCATGAGATAGCAGCACATAATCTATGTTTTTGAAGTCGCTTATCGCACATGGCATATCACCATGCCTTTTGACCAAGCCGCCCAAATTATAAAACACCGGATCGGTCATGATCTGCACACCATTTAGCCGCATAAAGAAACTCGCATGCCCGAGCCATACGATACAGTCCTCTTTTGATGTCAGAAAGCTCTTATCCTTAATTGTCTTCACTTTCCAGGTGTCAGCTTTCTTCTCTGCCGCCTTGGGTTTATGTGAGGTTTGCCACTTCAGCACCTTGCTGAGGGATCCGCTCCACCTTTTATTGGGATCGAAGAATCGCTTGCCTGTATGAGGATTGCCCTTCCAACCTTCGAGGATTACAGGCAGTTTTTCGTTTTTAATATATTTTATGTCGGCCATTAGCGCAGTTATAAGTGAAAGGGGAAATACAATGTCCCAACCTAAGGACGTATTCCCCGCAAAAATATTTATCCTTACATTAGAGACTAGTTTTTATTTACCAATCGTCTATGGCTGTTAGCCCCTCTCCCTGGGAGATGGGTTGGGGTGAGGATGTATTAAAACGAATAATCATGCCTGAGATCAATATATTATCATACAATCTGAACGGTGTGCGTGCCGCTATCAAAAACGGCCTGCTCGATTGGCTCAGTGATAAATCATATGATGTCATCTGCCTGCAGGAGATCAAAGCGGACGACAGTGTGTTTGACACCACGGTATTTGATAAGCTAGGCTATATGTGTTATACCTTCCCCGCAGTGAAAAAGGGCTACAGCGGGGTAGCGATCCTGACCAAAATAAAACCAGATAATGTCGTCAAAGGCTGCGGCATCAAAGCCTACGATGACGAGGGGCGCAATATCCGCATAGATATCGGCGACGTGAGTATCATGAGTGCTTATTTCCCCAGCGGAACCACCGGCGATGAGCGCCAGGGTGTGAAGATGCAATACCTCGATGCCTTTTTTGACTATATACACCGGCTGCAGGCGGAACGGCCCAAACTACTTATCTGCGGCGACTACAATATCGCCCACACAGAGATAGACATTCATAATCCTGCGGCCAATAAAGACACCTCCGGCTTCAAGCCCGAAGAGCGTGCGTGGATGACGAAATTTTTCGATTCAGGGTTCATTGATACTTTCCGCCATATCAGCCCCGACCCTCACCAATACTCCTGGTGGAGCTACCGGGCCAACTCCCGGGCAAATAATAAAGGCTGGCGCATAGACTATATCTCCGCAACCAAAAATTTAAAAGAGAACATCATCGGCGCTGCCATGTATCAGGACGCAGTACATTCCGATCATTGCCCCGTCTATTTGAAACTAAAGGTCTAAAAACAGATCGCCCCATAATAATCTGCAGTGAGCACCAGATACGTCACACTCCTCTTTGTCTTGCTGCTTGCGGCACTGGCGCCCTACTGCTATGCCGCCTGTTACATTGTGCCTCTCGCGGATGACTATTGCATGGGCTGGGAAGCCATCAGGCATCCGGATCTATTCTCTGCAGTCAGCCAGATGTATCTTCATTGGAATGGGCGCTACACAGCAGATCTTCTGGTCATGATCAATCCTTTCATCCGATGGGGAAGAACCGGATACGAGCTGGCATCGCTCCTAATGATCGCTGCCGGCATCGCTGTCAACTATATGGTGGCGAGGAGACTCATATCCGGCGAAGCAAACAGATGGCTCGCCGCACTTTGTATTCAACTGTTGTTTTTATTTCAACTACCCGATCTCAGTGAGGGTATATACTGGTACAATGGCTATATGTTGTATTATCTGCCCGGCCTCGTTTTTATCATCGCTGTACTTTTTGTCACCGACATGATGGACGAAAAAGTATGGAATATCCGCTCATATATCAAGGCAGCGCTGGTGCCTGTTTTGATCTTTATAGTGGCCGGTTTCAACGAGCCTATAGCTGTTATTTCATTTTTATTTTTCGCCGCGCTATTTGCCTTTGTGCTGACCCGTTATTCGCGGATGAGATTATATATTGGCTTTTGCCTCGTCATAGCGATCGTCGGCGTATTGCTTGTCTGGCGTGCACCTGGCAACACCATAAGAGCTGGTCAGT
>JAOQAO010000142.1 GCA_025963485.1 Bacteroidota bacterium
TTATATTCGCTGTCCGTTTTTGGAGAGATGTCAGAGTGGTTTATCGAGCTCGCTTGGAAAGCGTGTATACGGCAACGTATCGGGGGTTCGAATCCCCCTCTCTCCGCCACTTATTTGCAAAGACTATTAAGCCCCTATTACATTATGTTTTAGGGGTTTTGTATTTTATCTATAATGAGCCCTTTGGCAGCAGCTTCTTGTGATCTGTCCTTTATCGTCAAATTTGGGACTCATGTACGGCAATCCCAAATTCAGCCCTCTCACGATCAGCAGGGAGCCGACGAGGAACATAAATACCGGCACCGCTTTTCTGATCTTGCTGCGGACATTGACTGAAAAAAGATGACTGCTAAAGGCTACCAGGAACATGGCGGGAATGGTACCAATGCCAAATAGTATCATAAAGAGCGAACCGTTGATACCCGAAGATGTGGCGATAGCACCAGCCAGCGCCATATACACAAAACCACAAGGGAGCAGTCCATTCAGCAAACCTATCATGGTCAAAGATGAGAAAGAGCGCTGTTTGAAAAGTGCGGTGATGTTTCTTTTGACCGCTGGCATGTAGGGGATGCGCTGTGTCATAGAGTCCAGTTTGGCTGCTGCGCTGCCCGGCATAAGAACTATAGCGATGATGCTGATGCCAAGAATGATCGATACGGCTTGTTGCAAACCCACAAGAGAAAACCCTCTGCCAATAGCTCCGAAGAATAATCCCAGCATAGCGTAGGTAGCCACTCTGCCGAAATTATACAACAGGATCCCTACCACCTTATTTTTTGTATCCCATTTACCGATAGGCAGGGCCAGCGCGATAGGCCCACACATGCCCACGCAGTGGAAGCTGCCGAGAAAACCTAATGCCAATGGAATTAAAATGAATGACATGTTATTGTATGGTCACGATACCTTCTGTGTAAAAATCTGATGCACCCTGCTTCCAGTCGATCTGCATTTTATAGGTGCCATGACGCAGCTTTTCATTGCTGATAGAGATAGGTGAGCTAGGTGCTGCGGAGAAGGGTACCGAAAAATCCCTGTGCTCATCAGATGGGCAGTAGAAGCGGATATTGCCTACTATGCTCTCCTTCCCATTGGTTTCAGGAAACAGCATGGCTACCTGATTGCCCTTGACCTGCCAGTCGGGACGGGCATGCGATGAGTCTGTCTTTGCTATCTTATCGATATGAGATTGATACTGGAGTTCCTCCTCGTAGTATTTCGTAGTGACGAGTTCTACTTTTTGATTGGACGCTTTGAATACCATCATCAGCATAAAGCAAACGAAGCCACCGTAAAGCAGGGCGATCTTCCAACCCCAGTTAAATTTACTTTCCATCTTATTAGTTGTTTGGTGCAAAGAATGTTGTTTTGGCTGTGCTTACTTTTTTACCAGCACTGTATATCCCTATCTGCACTGTGTTCTTTCTCTGATGGAGGACAGATGTATCTGCATAGATGAAGAACATACCGTCTCCTACATTTTCTTTATGCACCGACAGGTCGTTGCCCACCATCTTTATACTTCCTTCAAATCCACCTTCCAGTTTCAATGTAACCGGCAGCTCTTTCCTTGTTTTATTGAGGAGCTTGATGTTGTATAGATTGCTGATCTGTCCATTGGGCTGCTCCTGGTACATCATGCCGCGGGCCCTCATCACGGTAGCGGAGATATCCTTTCTCGTAGCTAATAAAGTCACCAATACACCGATCAGGATACACAAAACAACAGTGTATGCCTTCATCCTGGGTGTATAGGTGGACTTTTCTTTTTTCTCGATGTTATTTTCTGAAGCGTAGCGGATGAGTCCCCTTTTGAGATCAAATTTATCCATGATGTCATCGCAGGCATCGATGCAGGCTGTACAGTTGACACATTCGAGCTGAGTACCATTGCGGATATCTATACCAGTAGGGCAGACCTTCACGCACTCCAGACAGTCGACACAGTCGCCGGCTTCTCGGACTTCATTCTTGCGGAAGTGTTTTCTGATCTCACCTCGCACGTAATCGTAAGCCACCACGATGGTGTTTTTGTCCATCATCACACCTTGCAGCCTGCCATATGGACAAACGATAATGCACACTTGCTCCCTAAACCAGGAATAGACAAAAAAGAAAATGCCGGTAAAGATCAACAAGGGTATCAAAACATCCAGGTGCCCGAGAATGCCATCACGTCCATAGGCCACTACTTTATCCATTCCAATGAAATAAGATAAAAAGTAATTGGCGATGATAAATGATACAACAAAAAATGCAAGATGCTTGCCTCCGCGTCTCACAAACTTTTCGCCGTTCCATGGACCTTTGGTGAGTTTCATCTGGTGGCTGGCATCGCCCTCTATCCAGTATTCTATCTTGCGAAATACCATCTCCATGAAAATGGTCTGGGGGCATACCCAACCGCAGAATATCCTGCCAAATGCCACAGTGAACACAACAATGAAGACAATAAAAGTGAGCATGCCCACCATGAAGATAAAGAAGTCCTGAGGCCAGAATATCTTGCCAAAGAGGATAAAGCGACGATCTATGAAGTTGAGCAGGAACAGTGGCTCCCCCTCATATTTGATCCAGGGCAATACCAAAAAGATGATGAGGTATACAATACTAACAATCATACGCGCATTGTAGTAGCGGCCCTTTGGCCGCTTGGGGAAAAGCCAGTTGCGCTTCCCGTCCTTTTTGATAGTACCTATCGAATCCCTAAACTCATCATTCAGTTCGCTCATCGTTCTTTGCTTTACTTATTCAGAGAGTCCTTAGCCACAACGACAGATGCCGCCGCAGACGAATCCGAATCATTATATACATCACCTTGTGGCGCTTTAGGGCTCAGCGGGTTGGAGCCTTTCATTGATTTTACATAGCATACTACCTGTGCTATCTGCATGGATGAGAAATCCGCTTGCCAGCTCTTCATTCCGTTTGCGGGCCAGCCGTACTTGACTGTTTTGAATATGTCATTGATCTTGCCGCCGTGCAGCCAATTATTATCTGTGAGATTAGGCCCTACTCCGCCTTCGCCTTTGGCGCCGTGGCATGCGACGCAGTTATCAGTAAATATCTTTTGGCCATCTGCCAGATAGCTCTTGTCATATACTATAGTGTTTTCATCCACATTATTCTTAGCCGTGAGCATGTATGCGTCTTTGGCTATTTTGGCCTGTGCCATTTCATTTGTATACTCCCCTGCGCTGAGTGGCGCGGCCTCCATCACGTGATAATATATCATATACCCGAACGCCCAGAAAATAGTTAGTATAAAGCCGTATTTCCACCATGGTGGTAATTGATTATCCAACTCTTTGATACCATCGTAGTCGTGATCGAGCATGATGTCTTTTTCATGTTCGATAGCCACCGACTCATTGAAACGGTCAAACCACCTGGGAAACTCAAAATGAAAGTTCGATTTTGTTTCCGGTTTAGGATCCAGCGTATTTATGAGCGCCCATATCCTGATCAGCATAATGACAATGACAAAAATTTCTATCAGGATGACACATACTGCGACGATGAAGTTCAGTGAAAAGCTGCTGGAAGAGTTATGCGCTGCGCTGGAAATAGCAGCAGGCGCGGATGGGCCATCTTGAGCAAAAAGTATTCCGCTTACACTCATCATAAGCAATAGCAGCAAGGATTTGGCGATCTTATTTTTATTCTGGTAAGCATGTATCGTCAGGCGGATCAGTACCTGGCCTAATACTACTATAGCGAGCAATAGCATAAAAGCGAAAGCGATCAATACATACGTCATCGAATCTCCGGAAGCAGGCGATGGTGCGGGGATAGCAGGAGTTGTTTCTCCGGCATAACTGACAAGTGATAGGAAGCTGAACATAATCAGCAATGCGCTTCTGGTATATTGGGTAAATCTCATTTTTTCAGATTAAATGTTAGTCTAAGGGGATGTTAGCCTGCTCGTCGATATATTGCTTATTAGTGCGGAATGTGAACCACAGCAAGGCAACAAAAAAGATGAAGAAGATCGCCAGGGAAATTTTCGGATAGATATTTACTCCGACTATTGTTTCTGCGTACCTTTTGAAAAAGCCGAACATAGTTTTGGATTTAGTGTTATTGAAAAGTTATTTCGTTTCCGTTAGTTTAGGCGCTGTCTTTATATCCTTGCCTAAGCGCTGTAGATAGGCGATGAGCGCTATGATCTCTTTCTTTTTTGAAACCTTGATGCCATCTTTTGCCAGGCTCTGCTGGATCGTCACGGATTGTTTGTCGAGATCAGCTAGTGCCAGTGTGTCATAGCCTTTCGGATATGGTACACCGAGCATTTGCATAGCTTTGATCTTGGTACCCGTCAGTGTGATATTGAGATCGTCGTCGATGATATGCGGGTATGCAGGCATGATAGACCCCGGACTCATGCTGGTAGGCTCTAGCATGTGATTGTAGTGCCAGCTGTCGGGATATTTGCCCCCTTCGCGCTGGATATCAGGACCGGTACGCTTGGACCCAAACTGGAATGGGTGGTCATATACAAACTCTCCGGCCTTGGAGTATTCACCGTACCTTTCAGTTTCGCTACGGAATGGACGGATCATCTGCGAGTGGCAATTGTAGCAGCCCTCCCTGATATAGATGTCGCGACCGTGCAGCTCAAGGGGGCTATATGGTTTCACGCTGGTGATAGAAGGCACATTGGATTCGATCAGGAATGTCGGTACAAATTCGATGACGCCGCCAATAGCTACTACTATCAAACTGAAAACGAGCATTTGTACCGGCCTCCTTTCTATGACCCTGTGCCAGCCTTCGCTGCTGTGGGGTGTGAAGTTTTTCTCAAGGGCAGGAGCTTCTGCATCTTCATCAGGCTGAAACACGCCTTGTCCTGCTGTCTTGATGAGATTGTAAATACCTACTGTAGTACCGGTGAGATATAGCAGGCCACCTACTACACGCAACATGTACATTGGTTTGATAGCTGCTATCGTCTCCAGGAAGTTAGGGTATTTGAGTATTCCCTCGGGAGTGAATTGTTTCAGCATGGACCACTGAGTGAGAGCTGCCCAATATAGTGGCACTGCATAAAACAGGATACCTAATGTGCCCAGCCAAAAATGCGTGTTAGCGAGTTTGGTGCTGTAGAGGTTGGTCTTATATATTCTCGGGATCATCCAGTAGAGTATACCAAAAGTGAGGAAGCCATTCCAGCCCAATGCACCGATGTGCACGTGAGCGATGGTCCAGTCAGTGTAGTGTGAAACGGCGTTGACAGCCTTAATAGAAAGCATGGGCCCCTCGAATGTGGCCATACCGTATGCGGTCACAGCGACCACCATAAATTTAAGAACAGGATCGACTCTTACTTTGTCCCATGCACCGCATAAGGTCAAAAGGCCGTTGATCATACCGCCCCATGATGGAGCGATGAGCATGATGGAGAATACTGTACCCAGAGACTGAGCCCAGTCTGGCAAAGCGGTGTAGAGCAAGTGGTGAGGACCAGCCCAGATATAAAGGAATATCAGCGCCCAAAAGTGGATGATGGATAATCTGTATGAGTATACCGGACGGTTAGCTGCTTTGGGCAGGAAGTAATACATCAGGCCCAGGTATGGTGTGGTAAGGAAGAATGCCACGGCATTGTGCCCATACCACCACTGTACGAGTGCATCCTGCACACCTGCATATAGCGAGTAACTTTTGAATGCTGAGATAGGCAGCTCCATGGAGTTGACTATATGCAGCATGGCGACTGTGATCCATGTAGCGATGTAAAACCAGATCGCGACGTATAAGTGACGCTCCCTCCTGGTGAGGATCGTAGCGAACATATTGACCCCAAATACAACCCAGATCAATGTAATGGCAATGTCTATCGGCCATTCGAGTTCTGCGTATTCTTTGCCGGCTGAGAGTCCGAGAGGCAAGGTGATCGCAGCAGCGACGATAATAAGCTGCCAGCCCCAAAAGTGGATGGCGGATAATTTATCACTCCACATCCGTGTCTTGAGCAGACGCTGGAGAGAGTAGTACACGCCCATGAATATGCCGTTGCCGACGAAGGCGAATATTACGGCATTGGTATGCAGAGGCCGAAGCCTGCCGAAGGATCCCCATTGTGTAATATTCAGCTGGGGGAATACAAGCTGCAATGCAACGATCAATCCGACGAGCATTCCTACAAATCCCCATAGGAAGGAGGCAAAGGCAAAGTTCCTCGTCCATCTATTGTCATACTTAAACTTTTCTACTGTCATCTGCTTTGGTTTTATTAGTTGAGTTTGGTTTTTCGATATTGTCAAACAGGATACGTACTGCGGGCGTGTAGTCGTCTTCGTACTGACCGGACCTGACACTCCATAGAAAGGCTGCGAGAAATAATGCAGACATGCATAAACACGCAGGTATCAATATGTATAGTACGCTCATCATTTTAATTTATACGGCAAATGTATCGGATAAGCCTCCCATGAATTATGACAAGTAACAGAGGGATATATGACTTTTGTCAGTGAATGGATTTAGCGTGTTTGGGCCTGGGCAAATCCATGTGCCCTGCCTAGTATATAGGAGGCTAATGTCGAAAAGCTTATAATAGTAATACTACTGATAGGCATAAGGATAGCGGCTACAATAGGACTCATCGTACCTTGCACCGCGAGATAGATCCCGGCTATATTATAAAGAAGCGACAGCGTGTAGCTTATTTTTATGATCCGCATCGCGGAGCGTGAATAATTTATAAGAGAATCTATTTGGATAAATTTCCCTGCTTCTACTATACCATCACAGGCTGGTGAGAAATTGTTGGTGTCTTCTGAAATGACCAATCCAATGTCACTTTGCCTGAGTGCCCCTGCATCGTTCAGGCCGTCTCCTATCATCATTACCTTGTTGTGGCCATGATCCTGCATTGTTTTAATAAAATTCAGCTTGTCCAATGGTTGCTGGTCAAACAGCAATCGATCTGCTTGTATATATTTCTCCAGGTTTTTCTTTTCAGCATTATTATCTCCCGAAAGCACATATAGATCAAAGCGGTTTTTCAATCTTTCAATAAGCTCGCCCAGCCCTGTCCTATAGTCGTTTCGTATTTCATAGTAACCCTTGTAAAGGCCGTCTATAGATATATGCACGGTGGATGTATTGCTATCATGTAGGTCCGGCCTGCCCACCCCGCCTGCGAAATCCAGGGCGCCCGCGCGTATGAACCCGTTTTGTATCATTCCTTCTATTCCTTTGCCCTGCATCTCATGGAATGATGTCACTTCTTCTATCTTTTTACTATGCAGATAGGTAGATATTTTTTTGCTGAGAGGGTGAGAGGACTGATGGGTGAGTGATGCTACATAGATTTGTTCCCTGTTTGTCAATGGGGTCCCTTGGTAGTTTATGTTTTGGCTCTTATTATTTGTGAGCGTCCCTGTTTTGTCAAATACTATCGTGCGGATTTTAGCCATCTTCTCAATGACAAATGTGTTTTTGAGATAGATGCCATGCTTTCCTAATATCCTTATCACATTGCCCAATGTGAAAGGCGCAGATAAAGCCAATGCACAAGGACAGGTAATGATCAGTACGGCGGTAAATGCATTAAGCGCTTTGTGCGAGTCAGCCTGCATCCAATACAATCCTGATATTAAAGAGATCAAGATCACAGCGGGAGTAAAATACCTGCTAACCTTAGTATTAAGTGTTGATGTGCTTAGTTCCGATTTGTTTTTAAATGCGTCATCATTCCATAGTTGCGTGAGATAGGAGTGTGAAACGTCATTGACCAGTTCTAATTTAATAGCACTTCCCATTTGTTTCCCCCCGGCATATATTTTGTCTCCTGATTTGACAGGAACAGTCTTCGATTCACCTGTCACAAAGCTATAATCGATCATGGCTACACCATTCAGTAAGGTGGAGTCCGCAGGAATGAGCTCTTCGTTTCGGACTATTATTTTATCTCCCACTTTTATTTGAGACAGAGCTATGGTCTGCTCTGTTCCACCAGTGATCTTACTCACGGATACAGGAAAGTATGACCTATAATCACGTTCAAAAGATAAGGTCGCATATGTTTTATTTTGGAAAAGCCTGCCTATCAGCATCAATAGGGTAAGACTGGCTAAAGTGTCCATGTAACCCGCCCCTTGCTGCATAAATATATCATAGCTGCTTCTGATAAACATTACCACCATGCCCAATACTATCGGGATATCCATATTCAGGCTTTTATGCCTGATAGCGACATAGGCCGATGCAAAAAACTCCCTGGCACTATAAAACAGAACGGGAAGCGCTAATAAGAAATTGGCATATCCAAAGAAGCGGCGCATAGGATGTTCGCTCAGGGTATCTATGCCAAGATATTCAGGAAAGCTTAACAACATAATATTGCCAAAACAAAAAAAGGCTACGCCGATCTTCAGATAATAATGCTGATTGGAAAGGGAGGTAGCAGGCTGCTCCAGATCACTCATATTGAGGCGTGGTTCATAGCCGATCCGGGCAATGAGCTCTACTACCTGGCGCAACGATATCTGACCATTCTTAAAAGTGATCCTGGCCTCTTTTTGAAGGAAGTTGACCTGTGCCCGGACTATAGCGGGGTTTATTTTGTAGAGGTTCTCCAATAGATATATGCACGAGCTGCAGTGAATGGCGGGAATATTGAAAGCTGCTATGGTAATATCCTCATCGGAATATTGCAGCAATTTTTTTGCGCTCTCCACATCATCCAGCCAGTTATACTTTCCTTCTCTGTATTTTGCTTTCCGGCTTGTCCCTGGCTTTTGATTCAGATCGTAATAGCAGTCCATGCCACTTTGCTCCAGTAGTTCATATACAGTCTGGCAGCCACTACAGCAAAATGGCTTTTGGTCAAATACCAGACCCCCACCATCGCAGTCTTCACCACAGTGGTAGCAGACAGTGTGTACACCTGCCAGGATATAAGTGGACTGAGACATATTTAAGCCTTCTCCTCACCCTTGTCGCACGTGCTGAAGCCTGCTATATCGTATAGAGGACAGTAAAACAAGGTAGCGGTGGCAATCGGTATGATCGCCAGGAAAGCTATCCACCATGGGCCATGCAGGATGGCGAAAGAGAAAATAACGAAAGAAAGGATGAGCCTTATGACTCCATCAACTGCGCCTACATTCTTTTTCATGATTTTAATTTTGATGCAAAGATGATAGGGCTGGTACATAGAAATCATGAGGTGGATTATGAGGACACATGACTTTTGTCAGTATCGGAGCTTTCGATCGGTTTTTATGACTTTTATCATGTTTCCGGATGAGCAAGGTCAAAAGTATCTCCGTCAAAGCTTGGCAAATTTGTAGTCATTAAAGAGGGTATCGCAGATGCCCCCATTGACTATAACATGGAACAGCAAAAAATAAGCGACATAGCATTTGAGGCACTCTTCAATTTTGCTACCATTGGTATCATCACTGTAGATACCCATGGGGCTATCGTGCTGGCCAATCCTTATGCATTATTCCAGTTTGGCTATGAATCTGATGAACTGACGGGAAAGCCTGTAGAGATATTGGTGCCAGCCCGGTTTTCGCATGACCATGTGAAGAAACGGGAGCAATTTACGGAGCAACCAAAGAGCAGGTCTATGGGCATAGGCCTCGATTTGTTTGCCCGTCGAAAGGATGGATCTGAGTTTCCTGTAGAGATCAGCCTAAGCAACTATAAGGGGGTAGACCAGATTTATATTATCGCCTTTGTAATAGACATATCTGTACGCAAAGAGGCGGAACATGGCCTGGCCCAGCAGCAAGAGGAAAGAGCACTAATGGCGCAGCAGCTCAAATCGCTCAATGAGCAGCTGGAGCAAAAAGTCGAGGACAGAACGATGATGCTCCGTGAAACGCTCCACCAGCTGGAGAAATCGAGGGACGAATTAACTGTGGCACTGGAAAAAGAGAAAGTATTGAATGACCTGAAGAGCCGGTTTGTCTCCATGGCATCGCATGAGTTCAGGACACCGCTTAGCACCATATTGTCTTCTGTATCGCTTATAGATAAATACACTTCGGAGCATGATCAGGACAAGCGCCAAAAGCATATAGAAAGGATCAAGGCACAGGTCAAAACACTCATCAGTATACTGGAGGAATTCCTATCGCTGGGCAAACTCGAAGAGGGAAGCATACAGGAGAAAAAGCAGGCATTTAATATCCGTGAAATGATGACTGAACTCATATCAGAGATGAGTCATCTCGCAAAGGATGGCCAGCATTTTGTGTTTAACTGCACAGGGAGCGAGGCGGTATACCTGGACAGGAATCTACTTCATAGTGTACTAGTCAATCTGGTGTCCAATGCGATAAAATATTCCGGGGATAAAGGTAAGATAGAAATAACGGTTCATCATACGCCAAATCTGCTATCCATTAGTATAAAAGACAATGGCATAGGTATATCGGAGGAGGATTTGAAGCATCTGACTGACCGCTTTTTCCGCGGTACTAACGCGATCAATATCCAGGGTACAGGGTTGGGGCTGCATATTGTCAAAAAGTACCTGGAGGTGATGAATGGCTGCATTAGCTTTACGAGTATACTCAACCAAGGGACGAAAGTTTTTTTAGCTTTTAATAAATAACAATTATAATATGAAAAAGATATTGCTCATAGAAGACAATACAGAGGTCAGGGAAAACGCGGCTGAGATACTGGAGCTGGCTAAATACGAAGTGCTTACCGCTGAGAATGGAAAGATAGGGGTCGAGCTGGCTACTAGAGAGAAGCCGGACCTCATCATATGTGATATTATGATGCCGGTACTCGATGGATATGGGACCCTGCACCTGCTGGGCAAGCAGCCCGAAACTGCTACTATTCCATTCATCTTTCTGACTGCAAAAACAGAGCGCGTTGATGTAAGGAAGGGAATGGAAATGGGGGCCGATGACTACCTGACCAAACCCTTCGATGATATCGAGCTACTCAATGCTATTGAGTCACGTTTCCGGAGAGCGGACCTGCTCAAAAAGGAGTTTGCCAATAATAGTGCTGGGATAGCCCAGTTTTTTGACTCAGCGTCACAACTCAAATTAATATCTGAGGATAGGGAAACCGCAGAATACAAGAAAAAGGCTTCTATCTATAGTGAAGGTCACCGGCCTTTGTATTTGTATTATGTTCTCAAGGGTAAGATCAAGACCTACCGGACTAATGAAGATGGAAAAGAACTGATTACGGGAATGTATAAGGAGGGCGATTTCATCGGATATATACCACTGCTGGAGGAGGACAGCCATAAGGACTCTGCGCAGGCTTTGGAAAATGCAGAGATCATGCTGATACCCAGGGCCGATTTCACACAACTGGTCAATTCTAACTCGGAAATATCCCGGAAATTTATAAAAATACTCGCCTCCAATGTATCCGAGCGCGAAACACAACTCCTCAAACTGGCATACAACTCCCTGCGCAAAAGAGTAGCGGATGCGCTGATACTGATAAATCAGCGCTATAAGAAAACTGAAACAGACAGCCCGCTCATACAGATATCCAGGGACGACCTGGCAAACATGGTAGGTACTGCTACAGAATCACTCATACGCACACTTAGTGATTTCAAAGGTGAGAAACTCATCGAGATCAATGAGGGTAAGATCATAGTGAAAAATGAAATGAAACTGGCAGGATTGGCCAATTAATAGTAAAAGCAGTAATGGCCGCATATGCGGCCATTACTGCTTTATGAAACATGCTAATCGAATTAAATGCTATGACATTTGACGCCCCTCTTCGTTTTGCCTCTGCAGTGACCAGTGGTCAGTGAGTGTTGTTTCTATCCACATGCTGCCCGATTTCCTGAAGACTTGTGCGAGGAGGCCATAGCTGTTGAGGAAATCATTTTCGAGCTCTATGACACTTCTGCTTTCATCTATGTCGACAGAGCCATCGACATGTATATGGCGTACATTTCCTACGAGCATTTTGCCCGATATGGGTGATGATCTCATTGTATTGTTTTCGTTTTTTACGGAGTTCTTAAAAAATTCAATTTTGAGAAAAGCAAAGCTCTTCTGGAATTCCTGTTGGATATCCTGAACGTACATGCTATCTGTGACCATTATTTTCATACTTACGTGCCGAAGCTATTTGGAGTATTTCTATATCCTACATTAAACGGATATTTGTCCTACTGCAAATATCCGATACAGGCTACACAAAGAAAATGACCTTGACGGCTAAAAATCATGACTTACATCATAGGGTATGGTCGGCCTCTATATTGACCCTCATGGTATTTCATTCTCAGGCTGTTAGCATAGTATCGATAGCTTGATTTCTATTCCTTGGTTTTAAATTCTAATTTCAACGCATGCATCAGGAAGAGCATTTCAGGAGTTCGGACCTCGTACGGGATATAGTGATAGGCATGGCCGATGGCCTCACGGTGCCTTTTGCGCTGGCGGCGGGGCTTAGCGGTGCGGTAGATTCTACGCATATCATCATCACGGCGGGTATAGCGGAGATAGCGGCTGGTAGTATAGCGATGGGCCTCGGAGGTTATCTCTCTGGCCGTACAGAGATGGAGCACTATAAATCTGAAGAAGCGCGGGAATATTATGAAGTGGAGCACTTTCCTGAAAAGGAGCGCGCTGAGGTGAAAGAGATATTTGCCGGCTATGGTATAGCAGAGGATGTGCAGGATAAAATAGTAGATGAGCTGTCTAAGGATAAAAAGCAGTATGTGGACTTTATGATGCGCTATGAGCTGGGGCTCGAACCGCCGAGTGTCAACCGCGCCCGGAATAGCGCACTGACCATAGGCATCTCCTATGTCGTGGGTGGATTGATACCACTGCTGCCTTATGTATTTCTGGCCAATGTCCATACAGGGTTACTAGTTTCGGTTATTGTGACTTTGCTGGCGCTGTTTATCTTCGGATATATCAAGAGCCGTGTCACCGGGCAGTCACCATTCAAGGGTGCCGTCAATACAATGATCATCGGTGCACTGGCTGCCGGTGCGGCGTTCCTTATTGCTTCGCTTTTTCAGAAAGGGTAAAAGGTTGCAGTTTAGATCGTGGCTGAGCGATGCCATCCCTCTTTTCCTGAGTTTCGTCTTTGATCTGTAATGTGCATTCCTGATATAGGGATGGCATCGCCGATGTATTTGTGCTGCTGGCTAACCCCCAAACCCCCTTCAGGGGCTTTAATACATTGCTAATTTAATGATGAAACGGATTGGATAAATCAGGGTTGTGCAGGAAGGCTGTGTCTGTCAGTGTCTTGAGGAAGGCAACGAGATCAGCTTTTTGCTGCGTATTCAGATCAGGAATGGTCGTGAGGGCAAACCGCTCCATCAGTGGATCTATAGTGGGTGAGCGCTTGAGGCTATCGCGCGTGCCATAGTGCTCTGCTATCTGGTCTAGCGTAGTAAACCTGCCATCATGCATGTAGGGAGCAGAGACTTCGACATTGCGCAGTGTGGGGATTTTAAATTTGCCGTAGTCGTAAGTTTGACCTGTGACCTTGCCATAGCCTATATCCGGGAACTGATATACATCAGATACTGTATCAAGCGCATTATTGCGCATAGGGACAGCCTGGAAAGCAAACGTAAGATAAGGGGCATCCACATGGCAATGTGCGCAGT
>JAOQAO010000146.1 GCA_025963485.1 Bacteroidota bacterium
GTTCCGGCAGCGCCCGTTGCACCATCAGCACCTGTTGGACCTGTAGCGCCGTCGATGCCGTTAGTTCCGTTTGTGCCCGCTGCGCCGGTTGCGCCATCGGCACCTGTTGGGCCAGTAGCACCATCTATACCATTAGTTCCATTTACTCCGGCCGCACCTGTTGCGCCAGTGGCTCCGTCAATACCATTAGTCCCATTGGTTCCGGCTGCGCCGGTTGCGCCATCAGCTCCCGTTGGACCTGTAGCTCCGTCGAGGCCATTAGTTCCATTTGTTCCGGCAGCGCCCGTTGCACCATCAGCACCTGTTGGACCTGTAGCGCCGTCGATGCCGTTAGTTCCATTTGAACCTGTTGCACCTGTAGCACCATCGGCTCCTGTTGAGCCAGTGGCTCCGTCGATACCGTTTGTTCCATTTGTTCCGGCTGCACCTGTTGCGCCGTCAGCACCTGTTGGACCAGTAGCGCCGTCAACGCCGTTAGTTCCATTCGTACCGGCAGCACCGGTTGCGCCATCGGCTCCAGTTGGGCCAGTTGCGCCGTCAGCGCCGTCAGTTCCATTAGTACCAGCAGCGCCGGTTGCACCAATTGCACCTGCAGCACCATTCGTTCCTGCTGCACCTGTTGGACCTGTTACACCATTTGCTCCGTTTGTACCATTCGTACCAGCAGTACCAGTGGCGCCGGTAGCACCTGCAGTACCATTTGTACCTGCTGCACCTGTGGGGCCTGTTACGCCATTTGCTCCGTTTGTACCGTTAGTACCAGCAGCACCAGTTGCGCCGGTAGCACCTGCAGCACCATTTGTTCCTACTGCACCTGTTGGACCTGTTACGCCATTTGTTCCGTTTGTCCCGTTTGTTCCGTTAGTACCAGCGGCACCGGTTGCACCGGTAGCACCTGCAGCACCATTCGTTCCTGCTGCACCTGTGGGGCCTGTGACACCATTTGCTCCGTTTGTACCATTAGAACCAGCAGCGCCGGTTGCGCCGGTAGCACCTGCAGCACCATTTGTACCTGCTGCACCTGTGGGGCCTGTTACGCCATTTGTACCATTCGTACCAGCGGCACCGGTTGCACCGGTAGCACCATTCGTTCCTGCTGCACCTGTGGGGCCTGTGACACCATTTGCTCCGTTTGTACCATTAGAACCAGCAGCGCCGGTTGCGCCGGTAGCACCTGCAGCACCATTTGTACCTGCTACACCTGTAGGACCAGTTACACCATTTGTGCCGTTTGTACCATTAGTACCAGCAGCACCGGTTGCGCCGGTAGCACCTGTAGCACCATTCGTTCCTGCTGCACCTGTTGGACCTGTGGCACCTGCTGTGCCATTCGTACCGGCAGCACCGGTAGCACCTGCGGCTCCATTCGCTCCTGCTGCACCTGTGGGGCCTGTTACGCCATTTGTTCCATTAGTTCCGTTCGCACCTGTAGCACCATCCAGACCGTCAACGCCGGTCGGACCCGTAGGACCGGGGGTACCGTTAGCTGCGAATAATGCGAAAGGTACACTCAGCAACTGACTCGTACCATTGATAGTATATGATGTGCCCCCGGAAGGATCGATCTCGACCTGCAGATATTTGTCCCCTGTACTCCAATCGACTGTACTCAGGGCAATACCAGAAAGTGGAACTCCGGTACCGATAGCGTATGTAAACAAACCAAACTGATTAGTAACCAAACCTGATTTGGTCTCCTGATATACGATCGCTCCTGTCGGTGAGGCATCGTGTATTGTAAACCGTGCGCCTATAGATTGATTGGCCAGCACAGCTCCCGTAGCCGTACGGGCGATCGCCTGATAATTGATTTTTTGGGGAACCTGTGCAATGGCTGAGACTGCCAACACCATAACCAGGGCCGTGAGGGTTTGTCTAAATTTATTCATATCGTTGGGTTTTATATGCGGGTTTATTTGACTATTAGAAATTGTTTACTGAGGGTTTTCTGATCATTGTCACTGGTAGTAATCGTCGCTGAGAGAATATACTGTCCGGCAGCATAGGAGGTGCAATCCAATGAATGAACTACTTTGCCGGATTCATAAGCCTCGCTAATGGAGAGATCAAGCTTCTGGCCAAGTGTATTATATAGTTCGATCTTTACCAGGCCCTGCGTGGGAAATTCATAGCCGAACCAGAGTTTATCTGTAGCAGGTATAGGATATACGGTAAAAGATCCGTAGGCTTCCTTCTCTATATCCAATAAACCGTTGACTATATCTGTGGGCTGCTGAAACCCCTGTGTGAGAATATGACCACCACCCGCCAGCGTGGGTGTGACTGCTTCTCCTATCGTGTATGAAATACTGCCTGAAGCAGATGATATATAATTGCCGCCACTGGCAATAACCTGAGGAGCTACAGCCTGTGCATGCACAAAAGTGCAGCAAAGCAACATCAATACGAGGGCCGGGGTGGTTTTCTTCATGGGCCAGGGTTTAGGAGGGCTACTAAATTAGCTTATCTTTAAAATAATACAAAGCTTATGTTGTGTCAAATACCATATTTCCGGTGAACATACTCAGAGATTCTTCGATTAACCCTTTTTCACCCGCGCAAACTTTTGAATTACGTATATTTCAAGTATCCCCGGTTATATCCGGTCAACCCAGATTGGGTCAATCCAATTAAACTAATATACTCCCCGCAGACGCGCACACTTTGGCCAATTGCTTTGCAAAGAAAAATGCATAAAAAAAGCGCAGTGGTCAGCTGCGCTTAAGTAAGTAAAGAAGCACTTTTATTTTTTCTCAGGTGCCGAAACAGGCCTGCGGCTTGATTCAGGTTTGACCACAGAGCGCTCGTTCCCTTCCTTTTGCAGGTCCATATAGTTCATAAATCCTGCAGGCATAGGCGTAGGCTTCCAGTTTTTCTTCATATCCTCATTGAGCTTGACCGCAGCGGCATAATCTACAGGTAGAGGTACAGCATCCTCATTATACTTGCGTGCATCGCCTTCTCCCCATACCGGGTCGCATCCGAACCGGTGATCCTGGAAGTGGAGACGCTTGGCTACAAGGCGCCAGCTGAATGGCGCATCAGAAATGCCACCATCTTTTTCCTCTACGGTAAATGAAGTATGAGTCTTGGTCACATATACATCCTGGCTTATATTTCATATAACTTAAATCGCAAATAAGTAATTATAAATAATATTCTGACTCTATTAAATCGAAACATGCTGGCAAAAAATATTCATGTGGGCCTAATTATATATTTTAGTAGCGATGGGCAGCAAGCAATCACCGGCACGAATTATCCTTTATACTGCTATGAGCGGGTTGATTGCCTTTGCGATGATCACTATAGGCGCCTTGTTGAGCGCTTGGTTTTATAGTGGACGCACAGGAGAGCCATACTCTTTTCTCAACCACTTTATCTCAGAATTGGGTAACAGGACCTATTCCGGCCATGCTTATTTCTTCAATGATGCGATGCTGCTCGCGGGGCTGCCTATTATGATATTCATGACAGGCATCTGGTCACTGCTGAGGAGCCGGATCCGATATGCCTTTGTCATCCCCGGGCTACTGTCAGGACTGCTATGTATCCTGCTGGGATATTACTCATCAGACAGATTTGATATTCATATAAAGGTGGCGCTATGTCAGTTTAATGCTATGTTAATCAGCTCTTTATTATTTAGTGCCGCAGTGGTGCGTGAGCGTGATACGGGACACTTCTCCCGCTGGCTGGGATACGCCGGAGCGATACCAGTGCTATGTATCATTGCATTTCTCGGAGTGGAGTTTACACATCAGCAGGACATGACAAATGGTCATAATCATCTGCTCCTTTACCATCGCCCTGACTTCTGGCCGCTGCCATTTTTGGAATGGCTGGTATTCTTCAGCCTGATCACATGGATCGCGCTGATATGCGGATACCTGATCGTGAATAATGTAAAGTCGATCAGGAAAACAGAAATGCAGGAAATCAGGGAATAACTATACGCAAAGAAGACTCCCTGCGTTTATAACCTGCATCGGACTTCAATGCCTTATGAAAAAATGCCTTCTCCATTTTGTTATATTATTCTTTAGCTCATCAGTGTTTTGCCAGGATGTTCTTTTCGGAAGGGATGCTGCCTCCTATTTCCCCGAGATGATCAGGAATTTGCAAAAAGCCGGCATAATGGCACGGGCCAATGCCGATACGATCATTACATACGATACGAAGCACTTCCGCCATTTTTTTCATTTCAAAAAGCAGCACAGCGACATTGATGTAATAGTAACGGAGTCGATAGACGGAGTGATCGATACAGAACTAGTCATGTCCCAGCACGGTAAAATATATACTGCTCAAACAGCGGGCCTCAACTTCAGGATCAAAACCGTAGATGGAGGCAAGGCCGAATGGATAAAGGTATCAGCCAAAACCGGGAGGAACTTTATAGCCTTCAGATGGGACGTAGCGAAATCCACATACTCCCACTATAAATGCCGGGGCCTGAGCGACAGAGAAAAGCAAAATTCTGCCGCATCCCTGAAAAGCACACGCAGACAGGCCTGGCAGCTAAAAGTAGTAATCCCCTGAAGATTATCCGGAACCCTGAAACTCAGGTAAAATATATTCCTTATACGCATAACTTTTACAATGAAAGGAAAAGGTATTTGGGTATTCGTAAATCATATTCACTAAATTGCGTAAAATACAACCGTAAGCACCTGAAAGTGAGATGCTCCGGGGTGAAAGATATTGTGAAAAAGAAAAATACCCGATGACTGACCAAACGCGCGGAACTTATTTTCCGTTTGCCCCTTCACCCACCGGCCATGTGGATCAGGACCACAGCGCCCGGCTATTGTATTCTTTGGGAGGCGTATGGGCCATAGTCGCCACGGTAGGTATGGGAGTGATGATTTGCATCCTGCCCCAATTCTGGCTAAGAGCGGTCAAGTATATCATGATGATCAATGTAAGTGTCGTCATCTGCCTGCTGCTAAACAAGCAGGGTAATTTCAAAACCGGCGCTATACTATTTATCACTGCGCTATGGTTTATCGTGACACATATGGCACTGACTGCCGGTGGGATCACCGCCATATCCGTAATAGCCTATATGCCCGTCATCGTCATGGCGGGCCTGCTCCTGGGAGGTATATGGGGCATGCTGACAGCCGGGCTATGTATGCTCACTACGCTGGCGATGGCACTGCTGGATGCCAAAGGCCTGCTCCCTGAAAGGCAGATAATCCATACGCCGCTGAGCCTGTGGATAGGATACTCGATCTCCGGTGTGCTGATCGCGATCCTGCAATACATCGCCTGGCATCAGTCAAACAGGGCCTTCATACGACTGACAGAGGAGGTCAATGAGAGAAAGAAAATGGAGGAGCGTCTGCATGAAAGTGAATTTAATAACAGGATGGTGGTCGAAAACAAGATACTGGGTGTAGCCTGGGCCTCGCCTGATGGCATCGTACTGGATGCGAGTGCTACCTTCTGCCAAATGCTCGGCTACAGTGCCGATGAGCTCAGGGGTATGCACTTTAGTGATTTCACCCACCCGGATGATACTGCGATAGAACTGGAGCTCATCGAAAAAATAATGAGCGGCGAGATAAGCAACTATACGATCGAGAAAAGATACAGGCATAAAAGTGGAGAATACCTCTGGGTAGAACTGTGCCTGACATGCTATCGCAATAACGAAACCGGAGGCATTGATTTTTTCGTAGGGCTGGCGCAGAATATACAAACGCGAAAAACGGCAGAATATGAGCGCCGACAAAGCGATGCTAAATACCGGTCGCTAATGGAGCAGGCCAGCGACCCTATCATGATCACTGACCTGAAGGGCAACTTCAGCTACGTCAATGAGAGCCTGTGCAGGATGTTCGGATACAGTACAGAAGAATTGCTCCGGATGAATATATCGGTACTGATCGACGCAGGGCAATTGAAAACAGACCCGATCAGGTTTGATCTGCTGGCCGCAGGGATCACCTACACGCGGGACAGGAAGATGGTGCACAAAAACGGGACTATAATAGAAGTCGAGGCCAATGTAAAGATGACACCTGACGGTAATGTGCTGGCCATAGCCAGAAATATAACCGAGCGCAAGGAAGCGCAGCAGCAGCTCATGAATGAAAGAGACCTGTCGGACTCGGTCATCAATAGCCTGCCAAGCCTGTTCTTCATATTGAGCGAAGAAGGAAATTTCCTGAGATGGAATAGGAACTTCGAAGAGATAGCGGGATATAGCAGGAAGGAAATACTGAAGATGAATGCGCGGGATTTCTTTGACGAATATGAAAAAGAAGTGGTAGCACAAAAGATCAGGGAGATCCTCGATAAGGGATCTACAGAAGTGGAAGTAGTAGTGACCACCAAACGTGGCAATAAGGAGCCGCATTATTTCACCGGTGAGGCGATCAGCTATAAGGGGCAGCGGGCGCTGGCAGTGAGCGGTATGGATATCACCGAAAGGGTCGAAGCACGCAATGCTATCAATGCCCTGAACGAATCCCTGGAAAAGAAAGTGGCAGAACGAACTGCAGAACTATATGATGCCAACCGCGAACTGGAAACATTTAACTACTCCGTGTCGCATGACCTGCAGGCTCCCCTCCGCCTGGTCAATGGTTTCGCCAAAGTGCTGATGAAGGAATATGGCGATAAACTGGATGATGAAGGCAGGCACTCCCTGGAGATCATCAGTACCAATACCGTGCGGATGAGCCAGCTGATACGCGACCTGCTGGAGTTCTCCAAATCAGGCAGGGCCACGCTGATCAAAGAGGAAGTGGATATGAATGGCATAGTACTCTCCCTGATCGACCAGGCTAAAATGGGACAGAAAGACTTTGGTACTGAGTTTATCCTGCATGAACTGGAGACCGGACACTCGGATGCCAATCTCATCAAACAGGTCTGGGCCAACCTGATATTTAATGCAGTAAAGTTTTCGGGCAAAAAGGAAAAGCCAGTGGTAGAGATCGGCAATCACATCAAAGACGGTGAGGTGATCTACTATGTCAGGGACAACGGAGCGGGATTTGACATGCAGCACGAGGCCAAACTATTCAACGCATTCCAGCGGCTGCACAGCCAGGCAGATTTCGAAGGCTCGGGTGTGGGCCTCGCCACATCGCATCGCATAGTAACCCGGCACGGCGGCAGGATATGGGTAGAAGCACGGCTAAATGAAGGCGCTACTTTTTATTTCACGCTACCAGGCAACAACTGATCAAGCTTCAAAGTGTAAGTAGCCAATATAGAAAAGAACGTTAATTGCAGTACGGGTGAATCTCGATCTGATACAGATAATCAATACGATAGACAGATCGAATCGCAGGAATGATCGGGTGAATGCAATTCGGCATAGTTTTAGAACGTTATAGACAGAGAGGATAACTCCCATGAAGAGATACCTCTATCCTAAATCTATAACGCCATGATAAAGCAAGCATATATCAGGTA
>JAOQAO010000164.1 GCA_025963485.1 Bacteroidota bacterium
AAACGAATGAGCACAATTTTGAATTGCTCAAAAGGCTGTCTTTATTCAAAATGCTGGACTGTCCCATTCTTGCTGGTCTCTCGCGCAAATCAATGATCACAAAAACACTGGGCATCAAAAATGCAAATGCGCTGAATGGTACAACGACGCTCAATACCGTAGCGCTTATGAACGGTGCAAATATCCTGCGCGTGCATGATGTAAAGGAAGCAGTGCAGGTGGTTAAGCTGATTCAGGTATTAAAATAGCTTAATATTTCACTCACTCCTTTTAATACTGACATTAGTCTTAATACTAACTACTGGCTACTAAATACTATTTTCCTATTTTCGCCCTCATGGAACAAATACACCACTTACTGGACTTTCTGCTGCACCTCAATAAGTACCTGACGGATATCGTAGCCCAATACCATACATTGACCTATGCTATCCTATTCCTGATCATTTTTACGGAAACGGGGCTGATCGTGATGCCGCTGCTACCGGGAGATTCGTTGCTTTTCGCCGCAGGCGCACTGGCAGCTGCACCTAATAGCGAGCTGAATATATGGATCATCATACCACTGCTCATTGTCGCAGCGCTGTTGGGTGATAATGTCAATTACTTTGTCGGGAAATTCTTTGGTGACTTCATCAAATCGAAAGAGCGTATCCTGTTTTTCAAAAGAGAATATATCGAAGAGACACATGCTTTCTATGAAAAGTACGGAGGCAGGACGGTCATCATGGCACGCTTTGTGCCCATCGTACGCACGATCGCACCGTTTGTAGCAGGGGCAGGTACGATGACCTACTCCAACTATATCAAGAACTGTGTGATCGGGGCTATCCTTTGGGTAGTCGGTATTTCTATGCTGGGGTACTTGTTTGGCAATATACCTGTGATCCAAAAGAACTTTGAATTCGTTGTATTGGGAATTATTTTCTTGTCTATACTTCCGATGATCATCGGCCTCATCAGAGCACGCACATCAAAATGAAAAACTACGGCCTCATAGGATTTCCACTGACGCATTCTTTCTCTGTATCATATTTTGCGGAGAAGTTTGCGAAAGAAGGTATAACCGATGCTGTTTACAAGAACTACCCCATAGAAAGCATAGAGGAGTTGCCAGATCTGATACGCAAAGAAAACCTGAGCGGCTTTAACATCACCATTCCCTACAAGGAAGCCGCCATCGAATACCTGGACTCTATCGATCCAATAGCTGAGGCAATAGATGCAGTGAACTGTGTGAAGATCACGGATGGCAAACTGACCGGCTATAATACAGACGTCTTTGGCTTCCGCGAGTCGCTGAAGAATCTGATCGGAGATAAAAAGCCCAAAGCATTGGTGCTCGGCACGGGTGGCTCATCGAAAGCTGTGTCACATGCATTGACCGAACTGAATATCCCTTTCACTTTTGTATCGCGCAGGAAGAAGGCTGAATGGTATACCTATAATGACCTCACTGAAAGTGTGCTCGCCACCCACCACCTTATTATCAATACTACTCCGCTTGGGATGTTTCCCAATACAGAAGAATCTGCATTGATACCTTATCAATACCTGACCGCAGACCACTCCCTCTACGACCTCATATACAATCCGACTGAGACACAGTTTCTCAAAAAGGGACGTGAGCATAATGCTCAGATCAAAAACGGCCTGGAAATGCTTCACATTCAGGCCGAGCGGAATTGGGAAATCTGGAATTCATAAGTTTCATGTGTGCTTGTTCCAAATTGGATAGCGATTAGCTATCTTTATGGATACAATAACTACCCGAAAGAATGAAAAGAATTTGCCTCACTGTACTATCAGTGTTGCTCGTATACGCCGCCTTTGCTCAAAACAATGTCGGTATCGGCGTAAGCAATCCCCACCCATCTGCCATACTCGATATATACTCCACCAAACAAGGTCTCCTTATCCCGAGAATGCATTCCGCTCAGCGCCTTGCTATTGCCACACCACTGGCTAACGGGCTTTTGGTATTTGATATAGACTCCGGATGTGTGGTAGCTTATGATTCGGTTTCTGTTTCATGGAAGAACTTATGTGCTATTGCCATTGGCACAGGTGGCGGCACCGGCGCTCAAGGTCCGACAGGTTCTCAGGGCAATACAGGACCGGCAGGGATACAAGGGAATACGGGTCCTACTGGCAATGATGGCGCTACGGGTTCCACAGGTATACAAGGCACTACAGGACCATCGGGAAATGATGGCGCCACAGGAGCACAAGGAAATACCGGAGCTACAGGGCCGTCCGGCAGTGATGGGGCTACAGGCCCCAGCGGGCCAACCGGAAGTGGAGGGGGAGCTACTGGTACGACCGGGCCAACCGGACCGACAGGCCCCACCGGCAGCGGTGGTGGAGCAACAGGTGCTACCGGCCCATCTGGTATAGACGGAGCTACAGGATTACAGGGAAATGCTGGTCCATCTGGCATAGATGGAATCACCGGACCGACTGGTCCTACTGGAGCTACCGGAACAGGTTTCACAGGCCCTACCGGCCCATCGGGTGCCGGAGGTGGCGCAACCGGGCCTACTGGACCGACGGGACCCACAGGAGCGACAGGTGTAGGCGGTGGCGCGACAGGAGCGACGGGCCCATCAGGAAATGATGGCACAACCGGCCCTACAGGTATAGCAGGGCCTACAGGAGCAGCCGGAGCAGCAGGTGCTCCCGGACCACAGGGCAATACAGGATCAGCGGGTATAGCAGGACCACAGGGACCATCGGGAAATGACGGAGCTACCGGTCCTCCGGGTGTAGCAGGTCCGATAGGACCTAGTGGCGCACCGGGTGCAGCAGGAACGCCAGGAGCTGCAGGCGCACCCGGACCACAGGGTAATACAGGACCAGCCGGTATAGCAGGACCGCAGGGACCATCAGGTAATGACGGAGTAACTGGTCCTCCGGGTATAGCCGGTCCGATAGGACCTACAGGTGCGCCTGGGGTAGCCGGAGCAGCAGGTGCTCCCGGACCTCAAGGCAATACAGGACCAGCCGGTATAGCAGGTCCGCAGGGACCATTGGGAAATGACGGAGCTACCGGTCCGCAAGGAAATACAGGAACGCAAGGTCCAACCGGAATAGACGGACCAACAGGGCCGCAAGGAAACACAGGCGCACAGGGACCATCTGGTAATGATGGGGCTACGGGACCACAGGGAGCTACGGGCAATGACGGCCCCACAGGACTACAGGGAAATACCGGCGCACAAGGTCCGTCCGGTAACGATGGCGCGACAGGACCTACAGGGCCGCTGGGCCCTGCCGGAGGAGACCTGAGTGGAACCTATCCTGACCCTACTGTGATAGGACTGCAGACGGTGCCTGTTAGTGCTACCCCACCTACACTCAATCAGGTACTGACATACGACGGTACGCAATGGATACCTCAAGCCAATCAGGACTGGCTTCTGAAAGGAAACACTGCTATCACATCCCCTGCGGCGCCTGCCACATATGGCACATCGCTGATAGGCGCAGCAGAAAACTGGATCGGAACTACAGATGCAAATGATTTCACCACCGGTACCAACCAGATAGAACGCATGCGTGTGATGAAAAGCACAGGATATGTAGGCATAGGGACTGCATCACCTAACACATACCTGGAAGTAAATAACAAAGCCGCTTTCACATCCGGAGGGATCAATAATGTCGGTATTTTCCGGACATTTATAGAAGCTACAGGAACGGAGTCGACCATCCGCCTCGTCAACTCTTCCAGCGGCAATGTCACCAAGGGAGTTGAACTTTCAGCTATATCTACCAATCCGGCCAATGGCCAAAATGACTTTATACTCCGGGCACATGGAGGAGGGGGAGCTGCGGGTGCCCTGACTCCGCGCATGAGATTATACTCAGGCACTAATAAACTGACCATCGGCGACGCCGGATCCGGTGTGAGTGGTAAACTGGAATTATATTCAGAGCAAGGAGGAACCGACTATACCACTATTTTTCAGCCAGGCACTCAAACGCAAAATATCGTTTACACCCTGCCAGTGGATGATGGTACAGTTAATCAAACGCTAACTACTAACGGCAGCGGCATCCTGAGTTGGAACACCACTACTGCCTCAGGGCCTGCCGGTGGCGACCTGAGCGGTACATATCCCAATCCGACGGTCGTCGGGCTGCAGACCGTACCTGTCTCGGCTACTGCTCCTACTACCAATCAGGTGCTAACATACAATGGTACTCAATGGGTACCACAATCCAATCCCAACTGGCTGATCACGGGTAATGCAAATACTACTTCACCAGCAGTACCAGCCAGCTATGGCACATCTACACTGGGGGCTGCTGAAAACTGGATCGGTACTACAGGTGCAAATGATTTTACGATAGGTACTAATCAGATTGAGCGCTTACGTGTGATGAAAAATACAGGCTTTGTAGGTATCGGTACGGCTGCTCCCAATTCGCCTTTCACAGTAAGAACTTCTACTGCTACGGCTAACTCGAGAACTACATCACTGGCCAATGCAATCGGCGATCCGAACTTCGAACTGGCGACGAGCAAAGGAGTCCTCACAAACAATCCCGGCGATGTGATGACACAAATAGGGCAAGGATACGCGGGGGGTACTATCACGGAGGGTATCCAGTTTATCAGGGGCATAGCTGCTGCTGATGGCGCGATAGCTTTCACGACAAATAGCGCCACGGAAAGAATGCGGATCACCAGCGCAGGCAGGGTGGGAATTGGAACAAATGCGCCCGGCTATATACTTGATGTGGCAGGCAGGTCGCGGTTAAGGGCCGGTGGTGGCACCGCTGGTATGTGGTATATGAATGCTGCGAATACTTCCGACAATGGTTTCATAGGAATGGTGGATGACACACACCTGGGCCTATATGGCTTGGCAGGTGCGGGCTGGGGCATGGATATGAACCTGACCAACGGCTACGTAGGTATCGGTACCACGACTCCCGGATACCGCCTGACGGTCAATAATGGCGGCACCGCCGGAGCGATACAGATCACTGACGGCACGCAGGCCGCCGGATATGTACTGACATCTGATGCTGCAGGCGTAGGCACCTGGCAAAAAACCCAGGTAGTAGCCTCTTACGCCAGCCTGGGTGCAGGGGTAAATATCCCATACAATACAGGATCATATTTGTACACCGGTACCAGCCTTGTATTGCCTCCTGGCAAATATTCTATATCCGTGAGTATGCTGCTATCGCAAACATCAGGCAACGCTCCTAATAATACTGCTTTCTGGCTGCGTAGTACCTTTGGAGATCTATCTACATCTACGAGTTCATCACCCGACATAGTAGGATCACCGCTCGCCAGCGGTTGCCTGGTAGGTCCATCACAGTATGCTATGCTTACCGGCAGCATCATTATAAACAATATTTCGGCCGGCAATAAGACCTACTACTATATAGCTGGTGCTACCAATATCAATGGTACGACTACGGCCACGCTGAGCGGTTTTGGTGGTAGCGGGTGGGCAGAGGATAATATCGTAGCGATCAAAATACAGTAAGGCCAGGCCACAATATTTGTCTAAGCATCGCGTTCAGGCAGAAATCATTTCTATGAGAACAAACATCTTCGTAGCAGTATTTCTTGTGATATTGATCGGTGCATGCAAAAAAGAAACAAGTGAGCCGAGAAGTAAATCGTACACTTTTGTTCAAATGAATAATAGTGGTATTACAGGCACTATCAGATTCATTGAGCAGGCAGATTCGGCACAAACGATCGTGGACTTCGAACTAAATAATACACCGGCCAGCAGGTATATGGCACATATACATCAGGGGCCACCCAGCAGTTATCACGGAGCGATCTATTACTTTGACCCCATCTATGCCTATGGGGGTAAAATATCCTATAAGCAAAGTATCCCTCTGCTATATGATAGCGCGGTACGTCTGGACTGTACGCTGGCGCTACACGACTCTACAGGCAACCAGGATCTTGGCATCAGTGGGGTAGGAATAAACTAAAAGCCCCTCTAAATCTCCCCAAAGGATAGACTTAATACAAATTCATAAGAAGGTAAAAGTTGTTGGTGACGTTTCGCAAAAACACTATCGGCGGGATACTTAGCAGGACTAAACAGGCCTTTGTTTCATCGCTTCATATATGATCACTCCTGCGCTGACGCTGACGTTGAGAGATTCGGTTTTGCCTTTCATGGGTATCTTGATATTCTCATCGCAGAGTCGCAGGATCGGTTCTGATATCCCCTCACCTTCCGCTCCCATCACTATAGCACATGGCATATTGAAATCCACTTCGGCTATCCCCTTTGCACCGTGCATATCGGCGCCAAATATTTTGATGCCATGAGCTTTGAGATATTTGACTGCTGTGACGAGGCTTTTCTCGCGGCATATGTTGATCTTGGTTAAAGCACCTGCAGAGGCTTTGATAGCCTCCGGATTGATCTGTGCGCTGCCTGTCTCGGGCACTACCATACCATGTACACCGAAGCACTCTGCCGAACGGCCGATAGCGCCGATATTGTGCACATCGGTGACGCCATCGAGTATGAGTAGCAGCGGGTCCTCCTGACGCTCATGGGCATAGTGGATCACATCGTCGAGCGAGTAATACTCGACCATAGACAGGAATCCTAAAACACCCTGATGATTGGCCTCTTTGCCTTGTGGCCTGCCGGCGACCCGGTCTATCTTCTCGACAGGTACGAACTGGATGCTGATGCCGTTTTGAGCACAGGCTGATTTGATCTTAGTGATCTCCTCCCCTGTCAGGCCTTTCAATATCAGCACACGATCTATACGCTTGCCGTCAGTGATGGCATCGAGCAATGGCTTGCGGCCATATATTATATTCTCCCTGGGTTTCATAACAGTGACTAAGCACCGAGGCTCCATATAGGAGCCCCGGGTATATTATTTCTTCAGCTTTTTGACCGCCCCCTGCTGTTGTGGTTGTACTTCCTGGCCTTGTGGTTGTATGGACTGCTGTTGTTGCTGCTGCTGTTGCTGTAATTTCTGCTGCTCTATTTGCTGCTTCATCATATCAGCCTGCGCCGGTACGAAACTCATCTGGAGTTCCCTGAATTCTTTCTCCATACCGTCAGCTACAGCAGGGTCCTTTTCATATTTACGCGCTGCCTGCGTAAGTTCGTTCATGATATACAGGTATTCCTGCGCCGAACGATTCTGCTGCAAGAATTGTCCTCCCTGCAGCTGCTTATAATAGTTTATATCATCGTTCTTAGCCCTATCGGATATAGTATTGAACACATAATGCATGTAGCGCAACTCATCTTTAGATGTAGCCCAGAGTTCCTTAGACAGAGTCCTGGCCTTGTCTGGCTGGCCTCCGGCATAGTAGATCTCAGGATACATGGCTATGAAATAATTTGCAGGAACGCGGTCCAATGGCATTTCTACCATAGCCTTGTCTATCGCCTTGACAGCGCTATCCTTCTGGCCCTGCTCGAGGAGGGTCTGCGCCAGGCGTGCATAGTTGCCGCGCAGATTCATGGTCATACGCAGGATATTCTCATCCAGGTAGATGTTCTTATTCTCCTTGATGCCACCAAACTTGAATTTATTCATCATGTGGTCATACGTCACATCTGTGCGGACGGGCGCTGACTGCGCATTGTGAGATGTATTTTCGATAGGCACAATGCGGTATGCCATGCCCTCGAGCTGGAAGTATTTATCCAATCCTACATAGGCCTCAGGAGATACGGATACTGCAAAGTAGATAGGCCTGTCCATGATATTATTGGCCACCATGTCCAGTGTCATCAGGTCATTCTTCAATAGTGTGCCACCTATGGTCCACTGCATACGCGGTACGACCTTGCCCAGATCGCGTGTGTCCACCCAGTTCATCGTCCTGACCTTGTCCGTATCTATGTCTATGAATACATTCCTGGCAGGGATATAGTTTTCCAACTCTCCTGACTGGGACAATATCATCTTGGAACTATCCTCGCTGGCGATAAAAGCCATCACTTTTTTAAGCTCGACAAATGCATTGGCGGGAAGATGTGCTGCGGCAGAGTACCTGGTCACATCGCGTTTGCCACCTTCTATTTGCTCATCTTTGAATGATATTTTGACCGGAGGTGCATCATTCCATTTGAATTTCAACTGCTCAATATACCAGTCCACACCTATGAGGCTAAGGTTGATCACACGGACATCCTTGCGTATACCCTCTACCTCCTGGGCATACCATAGCGGATAGGTGTCATTATCCCCCTGTGTGAACAGGAGCGCATTGGGTGCGCATGACTCGAGATAATCTGTAGCAAAATCACGTGAAGTATAACGCTCATGGCGGCTATGATCATTCCAGCCCTGCGAGCCCATGAGGTACGGCGCAGATGCACATACTACCAGCACACCGGCGATCATACCCAGGTTAGATGCTTTCAGCCTGGTTCGCAGCAGGTCTATGATGGCCAGTACCCCAAAACCGATCCAGAAACAATAGGCCCAGAAGGACCCCGCCAGGGCATAGTCCCGCTCCCGGGGTTCTATAGGCGGCTCATTCTGGTATACTATCTGGAATACTCCGGTGACCGCAAAGAGCACCAGGATAATGAGAAACACTTTCTCATTCTTATACAATGTATATATGAGGCCTACCAGGCCCAATATAAAAGGTATCATATAAAACTTATTGCGCCCTTTGTTTGAAGCCACTATCTTGGACAGATTGTCCTGAGGATACTGCGGTGTAAAGAATTTGCCTCCCATATTGTCGATGAACGGGATGCCCGATATCCAGCGGCCATTGTCATTGCCAAAAGTGCCTTGAATATCATCTTCGCGCCCGGAGAAATTCCACATGAAATACCTCAGGTACATATAGCCCAGCTGATATTTGAAAAAGAATAACCAGTTGTCTCCCTGTCCGATCTCGTCCTTTAGCATATACCTGCCGGGCTCATTGGTATTGCTTTGTTTGAGGGCCCTGTCTGCAGCTTCCTGCTGGCCAGCCTCAAACACCTGTACGACCTGGTCCGATTTCCTGTCTATCAGTTTGGTACCGGGGCTCAGCCATACACGGTATCCTGTCTTCTTAGGTCCCTCTTCCTGCCAGAATCCCAAACGAGGGAACAGCATACATGCCTCATCCCTGAATTTGTAGTCGATCTTAGGACCGCCACTTTTGTACTCCCTGCCTTGTTTAAAAAACCTCCAGCCGGTAGTATCTACCCTAATAATGTCCATACCGGACGCTGTATAGTCAGGTCCCCAGACCAGTGGCCTGTCACCATACTGCTCACGGTCTACATAGGCCTTGATAGCGAAAGGATCTGTAGGCCTGCCCATATCGATAGGAGTATTGACCACCGCGCGGATAGGAATGAGCGCATACGACATATAGCCTATATACATGAAGGCCGCACTGAGCAGGGCGACGTTTGCCATCCTGGACTTGCTGACATACTGTGTCACATATATACCCGCGATCAATATCCCGGCGAGGATCAGGAGGAATACAAATGCTCCCGACCAAAAAGGCATCCCGAAAGAATTGACAAACAGTTTATCAAAACCGGCCATAAAGGCCTGGGTGTATGAGATCACAAACTTCATGGCAAAGCCAAGTATCAAAAAGCCTATAGCCGAGGCGATAATGAATCCAATGAAGTTTGGCTTCTGCGAACGCTTGTAATAGTACACCAATGAAATAAATGGTATAGCGAGGAGGCTGAGCAGGTGGACACCTATCGAAAGACCAACCATATAGGCGATCAATACCAGCCAGCGGTCAGAATATTTGTCGTCAGAAGCGTCCCATTTCAAAATGGCCCAAACGATAAAGCCGAGGAAGAACTGGCTAAGGGCATACACCTCACCCTCTACTGCAGAGAACCAAAGTGAATCAAGGAAGGTCGCACAGGTAGCCGCTATCACACCGGCACCTACTACTGATACGATATTAGCCGTAGTGTAGTCGGTCTCCTTATTTTTGAAGAAGAACTTGCTCGCCAGCATAGTGACGCTCCAATAGCAAAAGAGTATGGAGAATGCGGTGCTGATACCTGACATAAAATTGACCATAAAGGCCACCTTGGTCACATCGCCCATGGCGAGAAAAGTAAACAACCTGCCTACAAGAACAAAGAACGGCGCACCGGGCGAGTGGGGCACCTGGAGTTTGAAACAGCAAGGAACGAACTCTCCACAATCCCAGAAGCTACCGCTAGACTCGAGTGTCATGGTATAAACTACCGCTGCAAAAAGGAAAACGAGCCAACCGGCGATGTTATTGATCTTCTTATAAGACTGCATTCTTTATTTTTTGAGTGGGTGCTAAAATATGGAAATAGAATTATTTACAAGAAAAAATTAGTTAATAGGCCCTTTGCCTTGATAATGCTCATTCTCAGTGGGTCGGTCCATCGTGACCTTAAAATAATTGTTCTCAACGCCTGCTTTCGCAGAATCTTGTTTTTTCGTGGCCCCAAACGCCTTATGGCATATCCATTTCACGGTTATTAACAACAGGAAATAATACGCAATGTCAATGCTGGTCATACATCTGCGATATTTTTGCGAATAGGGTGAAACTTTGCATATCGGTGTGCCGTATTAATAGGCATAAGCATTCGATATGAAAAAGATAATTTACATCACACTGGCAGTGGCCCTCAGCATGGGACTGTCCACAAACATATACGCAACCACATCTTTATCTGAAAAACATGAGTTTAAAAGCTCAGACAGGGAAGTTAACTTTGAGGTAGAAAGGAAGTCAGGAGAAATAGCTCTTTATATCCAATCAGCGTTCTTGAACACATACGACCAGATCATCATCGAGCGCATGGGCGAAGCCAGCGGTGGCTATGCAGCATGCAAAGTGATAGATGTATCTAAAATGAAATTGACCAGCGATTATATAGTCAGTGCTGACAAGTTTCCGCTTCCTGCTCAAACAGAAAGCTCATACAGAGTCAAAACGATCGCAAAAGACGGAACGACTAAGACGTTCCCCCCCGTACAGCTCGCTGTACGTGAAAAGTAGTCTTCATATCAAGGTTTCATAAATAGGGTTTGGCCTCCCCGTAAGGAGGCTTTTTTTTCACTCTCTTTGAAACTGTATTAAAGCGTCTTCATATCAAGGTTTCATAAATAGGGTTTGGCCTCTCTTCATAAGGAGGCCATTTTTTTTGCCCATAAGTGAACGTTCCCCTCCTGCTATCCTGGGCCAGGAGGGCTCCGACACTCACTATAAAGTGCTATCCCGGATATATTTTAGATAGTTATTTGCAGGAAAAGATTAGCTGATTATATTTGCACTCCCTTTCGAGGGAAAGTTTGGCCCATCGTCTAATGGCAGGACTACAGATTTTGGTTCTGTGTATGTTGGTTCGAATCCAGCTGGGCCAAC
>JAOQAO010000169.1 GCA_025963485.1 Bacteroidota bacterium
TCCTATCGGGTACCGGCTTTGGTGCGACGTTGGGACGAGGCAGCAGCTGCGCGAGTTTGGTACGGAACTGCATATTGGCGTTCTCTACACGCTTCGTAAGTGCAGGTAATTCATTTTGTTTTGGCAGATCGATGATAGAGACTGTGGCCGCTTCATGGTGGGCGGTGTAGCCGTCAGTACCTTTGAGACGTGAGCCTTCGCCTTCGAGATTGCAGACGTAGAGCCGGTCAGCTGTGAGTGCCAGACCAGCAGGATATGCCTCTGTAGGTATGAAGCCTTTCACCGCAGGTGTGCCTGTCAGCGTCACCACCGCGATCGCATTGTCCATGCCGTTGGCGACATAGAGTGTGGTGCCGGTCCGGTCGATTGCGAGTGCATTGGGTGCATCGCCGACATAGGGGTTGAGTGGCTCGTTGAGGCGGATGGAGATCGTACGTATCACCTCCTCTGTCCTCGTATCGATCACGGAGACATTGTCGCTATTGCCATTGGCGACATAGATGCTATTGCCATCGGGAGATGAAATAACGGCATTGGGATGGAGGCCGGCAGGGATATCTTTAAGGACAGTGCCTTTCGCAATATCGATGACAGATACCGTACCCGGTAGTGTACCACCTGTACGGTGATCGATATATACTTTGCCATAGGGAATGCCGGCAGTCTCCCTCATGGTGTCATTAGGTACCGAACCTGCCCAGTTGGTGACGTAGGCTTTGCCAGTTCTGATAGCTATACCATAGGGCGCTGCTCCTACAGGTAGTGTCCACATGACATGCTTATCTTTGAGGCGTACCTTGATAAGCTGGTTATTGCCATTAAGGACGACATAGAGATAGTTCTCTCCTGTTTCATTATTGATGGCTATGTCATTGGGCAGTGCCAGCGGTGCCGGAGCTATCGGGGCGAAACTGATCGTATCAACGATACGCGCTTTGGTGCCATCCCAGATGGCATCTATCACGAGGGAACGAGCGGCATCTCCGTCAGCAGCGCTCCAATAGATATGGATCTTGCCGTCATAACTCATCGCCTTGATACCTGAGTAGGTGCTGCGCAAGCGCTTGTATGTTTTCTCTGCGGCAAACTCAAGGTATGAGGTCAGTTGTTTCGTTTGCACATCGATGAAGGCTACGCCAAAGCGCTCCTCTACAGCGAGCGTTTTGCCGTCAGGCAATAAGATGCAATCGAGGGCGTGACTTTCTTTTTCGGCGTTGCCGAAACGGATGGTGGTCCCTACCGGATCGATATACCTGTTGTAAGGCATGAGGATCGGACCAGCATGCACGAGCATGGTACTATCATCATAGAAGCTGTGATAGGCTGCAGCGCCTTTGTCCTTCGCATGCTTGCGCGGATCTTTGCCAAAGGCGAATAATGAGATAGAGATGAAAATGAGTAGAGCAGCTTGCTTCATATGAAGCAAATATAGCGAGATAGGTTAAATGCATGTTAACCCCCAGGGGCAATGTGAAATGCACGGCAAGGCACACGGACGACACGGATATTATTTGAAATACAAACAGATCAGCACGGATCAATACAAAAGGTCACTATCAATTTTCACCTGAAGAGGTGAGATGCAGGGATAAACGAATGACAATAAAAATTTATGGCAATTTACTGCGGAGATCGTCGTTGCGGTCTTCGAGTTGATCTATTTTCTTTTTGATGGCGTCATTTTGTGGTGATGAACGAGGCTTGACCATAGTGGACCTGAGGCGTGCTATTTCCTTGTCGTTGGCATCTATCTGGCGCTTAGCATCTTTTATAAATGCATCGCTCGCAGCCTGTTGTTCTTTTTGGGCAGCTTCCAGACGTGCCTTGGCACTGTCAACCTTGGTTTCAGTTTTGACTACCTTTTGTGCAGGAGTGGTCTGGCCAAATGCAAACGCTGTGATGGCAGCAATGGCAAAAGTGAAAATTAGCTTTTTCATATGAGATGATGTTTTACAGTATCCATATCCCATAAATCATGCCAGAGGAAGAATTTCCCCAGCATGCTGGTATTGATATAAACTGATTACTAAATAAACGAGCGGCTATCGGAAGAAAAAAATACAAATCACTTATGACAGTTCTATGACAATAGTACATGGAGAACCCGTTACCTTTCATAAAAATACCCATATGAAAAAACGTATACTCCTCTTTTTATCAATAGTAGTATCGCTCTCCTGCGCTGCGCAGTATCCCGGTTTCTCGTTCACGCGAAATATAGTCACACCATCCGGAGGCAGCAGTCCGTCCAACTACAAGGTGTCCTGCATCAGCGATTCTGTCTTTTATTGCGTGAGGTATGGAGGATTGCAGTCATATGACCTGCGCACGGGACAGATCAAGTATAAATTTAAAGGTATATATGGTATCACGATGATAGTGCCGGATGGCCATGGGAAATTGCTCCTGGGCTACAACACTAAAATAAGGCTGTATGACCCGTCAACTGAGACAGCTGCCGAACTGGCTACCGTATATGATGTCACAGACATAGGAGCCTCTGACCACAAAATATGGGTGCTCTACAACCACAGTACCCTGAAAACCTATGACGGCACCTCTTGGCAAACAATCACACTGCCTCCTACCTCTTCCTTCAGTACTTATTATTATTTTATGCTACCCGTAGGCGACAACTCCGCATACTTCAGCAACGGAAGAACGATATGGAGCTATGTCAATAGTACCATGGACTCGATCTATAGTATCCCTGTCACCCACTCGTATTCTCTGGTATGGGACCTGGACTCCGCAGGCAATGCCTGCATGCTCGCATACAATAAAGTCTTCAAAGCAGATATCACTGGCACGGTCGTCACCTATGATACAAGCGCTATCCCGCTACAGTATTATGACAAGCTCTCTGGTATATCAGGCGGCAATGGCGGAAAGATGGCACTGTCAGGACTAAACCTCTACCTATTGAATGATTCGACATGGTCGCGCTTTGACATTTTCAATTACCGCCCTCCGCTATTCCTGACCTGTGACAGGCATACGGGGAAGTTCTACTACATAGCCGGCGACTCATTATACGGCAATCTGGCCGGCGTAACCGAAAATTACTATATCGGGAATATGCCTTACCAGAATGTAAAGGCCATCAGCCCGCTGCAGATAGCCACTCCAGATGGGCTATTCACCTACCAGGGCAATAGTGGTTCATTGGCACCGACGGGTTTCTACGACACGTCTGTGCATAAATACATAGAGGACATTACGTGTTTTGAAGTGGACGGCTATAGTAATAATTATTACTCCAACTATTATGCATTGTACGGCACCCATCACGGTGTATACGCCTTAGGAGCCACCTCTGTGAACAATGCCTTGCTCCCGGACAGCAACATCAATTTTATCTACAGCCTGGACGGCTCTGATTATATCGGCACAGACAAGGGCCTGTGTGTTTACAACCAGGTATTCTACAATACCATTGATACGAGCAATTCCCCCCTGCCCTCAAATAAAATAACTTTTATCACTTCCGCATCTGTCTATCAGCAAGCGACCGGTACTGTGGTGGTCCTCTACGTAGGCACAGATAAAGGCTTCGGTATATATTCCAATGGCCAGTGGCAAATTTTCGACTCCTCATCTATCGGCACGAGCAGCTTCTACGTCACTAGTATATTGCCCCCGGATATCAATAGCAGCGGGATAAATAACAATATCTGGGTCACGACCAAAGGAAACGGACTGGTGATGCTGAAAACTAATGGTACTTATCAGTTTTATAATAAGTCCAATCAACGGCTAATGGATGATACACTGTATTATGCGATCAACATGGGCATCTGCGAGGCAGGTGAATACAGGTATGTAGGTACTAACGACTCCGGGGTTTGCTATTTTGACCGCTCCTATTACCCGGGTGCCTATGACTCATTCGACGTCCGGTATATCACGCAGCCGTACTATGGATCTAATGCTACCTGCAGGTTACACAATTCGAAACTATGCTCAAATTACAATAGTCAATACTATAATATCGTGCTTGTCGCTGATTCAGGATTTTTTATCAGCCAGGAGTGTGTGGGCATAGCTGAGCACAAAGCAGACAAAATCAGCCTGCAATGGTACATAGAGCAGGAAAAACTTTATGCCATAATGCCTGACAATTTCACCGGCAGAGTCACGCATAGCATCTATGATATGACCGGAAGGAAACTCAGCCTCACAGACCCCGAGATCAATAACGGAGCGAGGACGGGTATCGATATCGCAGCCTTATCAGTCGGCGTGTATATTTTGCAAACTGAGTTTGGTGGCAAAACCGCACAAACGAAATTTATCATCAGCAGGTAGGTGGGCTTATCTATGACTTTAAGAGGATTGGGCAGATAATTTTATTTCTGTGCCTTAGTCCGCATAAACAGATCGGTCAGGTATCTCTTTGTCTCCGGCCATTCCTCATTTATTATACTGTAATAGGCGGAATTCCTGTTTGTGCCATTGTCACGGATCATATCGTGGCGAAGGATGCCTTCATATTTGCCACCGACCTTTTCGATGGCTTTGCGTGAGCGGATATTCTTTTCATCTGTCTTGAGCTGCACTCTGACCGTCTGCAATTTTTCAAAACAATAATCCAATAACAGCAACTTACTATCGATATTGGCTGCAGTGGCCCAATAGTCGGGATGCAGCCAGGTGGAGCCTACTTCCAGTTTCTTGTGCTTCGCCTGTATATCGAGCAGGCGCGTGCTGCCGATGACCTTGTTATGTTCCTTATGAAAAATGACGAATGGATACTGCGTCCCTTTCTCTCTTTGTGCCAATGCATCCTCCAGTACCTCCTGCATCCTGACGGGATCAGTGCCGTCAAATATGTAATGCTCCCAGATGCGCTCGTCCTGTGCAAGAGCGATCAGTGCAGGGAAATGCTCACGCTCCATAGGAAGCAGTGATACTACTTCGCCGGTGAGGGATATGGGATGTGTGATCCAGGTGGACATGCACTAGTTTTTCTGGTCCCATGTTTTGATAAATCTCACCAGCACCTTCTTCATCGACTCCAGCGCCTCCGGATTGATATACTCGATGGTATCGAGGCGGGTGTGGTAGCTGGGGTCCAGTTTCTCTGAGTCCATGCCGATGACACATATCGCAGGCAGTCCCTGTATGTGAAAGGCGGATGCATCCGATGCGCCGACCATGAGCGGAAGTATTTTGACGGGGATCTTTTCTGCTTTGAAAGCATCCTCGACCAGCTTGATATTTTCTTTCTTGTAGAATACGAGTGTATTGGCCTCGAGGGTGCCTATGGTGAGATGTTCGGTGTCTTTGATAGTGTCCATGTTGAATAGGAAGGCTTTCTCATCGAGCAACTGCTGTTTGTGCTCTTTGGCGTAAGCCCATGCGCCGCGCAGGCATGCCTCCTCGGAGCCGAAGCTGATGACGCGCAGGCGTGTGTGCTTGAGTTTTTCTTCTGAGAATACTTTGGCCATCTCGACGGCGACGGCGACGCCTGTGAGATTGTCAGAGGCTCCATGCACGACCTCATCGCCATGCATATCGAACAGCACGATCAGCAATGGTGAGATGACTGCAAAGAACCACCAGATATAGCTCCACCATGCCGCTGTGATCACAGCGCTCAGGCCAGCATACACACCTATCAATATGATGATAAAACTAGCGACGATGGTCATGACCGCACCATTCTGTTTGAACTTGTACCACCATTTGAATTCTTTGACACTATCTATATGGCCTGCTACGATGAGTGTGGTCTTTGCTTCCCCTGTGGGCTCTATATCGCCGATGACATTCCACGATGGCTTCTTTTTATAAAGAAAATCAAGCCAATGCCGATAGGTGACGAAGTGGCCGAGGAAGAGAACTGAATTGACCACACCTACGACTGCTGCGAAACGCACATCTATCCGGAGCAGTATGAGCACTATGATATAGGTGATGCAGAAACCTTTGAGCGAATGAAAATGGGCCTCAAGGGGAGACATGAACTCCTCGACATCGACCTTGTTGCAATACTTCTTTAATATATCAGCGGTATACAACTGGGCCTTGTGCTCCTGCTCGCTGCCAAAATAACGCCCGCCAAAGCGAGTGATGATGTCCTGGATGTATGATAGCATTCTTTGATTTCGGATTTTTGATTTCGGATTTCGGAATAAAAGACAAAATACAATTTAACCACATAGCACGCAAGCATGATATAAGCGAAGTAGAGACTTTCCAGGTCTTTTAGCCACAACGTGACCTTTTAGACTTCAACGATCTATTAATAGCCAAAAGACCTGGAAAGTCTAAAAGAGATTATTTTGTTAAAAAAGTATTTGATATATCAACTATTGATGAATCAAGCTATATTTATGGACAAATACGCTCCACTCTCCATGGAAAAACTCGACGGGATCATATTCTACACGATGGACAAGGCCATCCGAACCTATCGCCAGTATGCACAGAAGCAGCTGAAGAAGGCTGGCTTCACTATCACTATAGACCAGTGGCTGATTATCAAAAGCATCCTGGAGAACCCGGGCATACCACAGCAGGAGCTGGCAGAGATGACATTCAAGGATAATGCATCTGTGACGCGCATCATAGATCTGCTGGTCAAGGCACAATACCTCAGGCGCACTATGCACTCCACGGACCGCCGGCGCGCAAATCTCGAAGTGACCAAAGAAGGAAAGAAAGTGATAGCAGATGTACAGAAGACAGTGCTCAAAAACCGCGCGACCGCGCTCAACGGTATAGACCAGAAGACCATAACCAGTATGAAGAATACATTGCAAACCATTATTGATAATTGCGAATCATAAACCGCCGGTATGAGAAAAGCCATTTACATTATGTCCCTTATCGCTATGTGTGCAGGAGTATTGTCGTCCTGTCACAATAAGCCAGCAATGGATGCAGCTGTAAACGCTGACCCCATTATCATCGGCGATACCAGCGCGATGATAGACCGGTACCTCACGAAGATCGCTCAGGAGAAAGGCTTCTCAGGCGCACTGCTGATCACCAAGGACGGTAAAAAAATATTCAGCAAAGGGTATGGCTATGCAGACCAGGCAAATAAAATACCATTCAACTCATCGACACTTGGCTCTATGGGCAGCATCACGAAAGCCTTCACCGCTGCAGCCATCATGAAACTATACGAGCAGGGCAAACTATCGCTCACGGACAGTCTGTTGAAATTCTTCCCTGAAGCGCCAGCTGATAAACGAAATGTCACCATCCACCAGCTGCTCACACACTCATCGGGCTTTCATGAGTTCACAGAGGATGATGGCGGCGACTATCAAAAAATCGAAAAGGAGGCATACATGAAAAAGGCCTTTGCCGAGCCCCTCTCCTTTGAGCCCGGCACCAAAGCCATATACTCTAATGTGAGCATGAGCATCCTTGGTATCATCATCGAGCAGGTCAGCGGCATGGACTATGAGCAGTTTTTGAAAAAGGAATTATTTGAACCGGCGGGCATCTGGCATCTCGGCTATCAGTACCCTCCTGATACAGGTGTGGTGATAGCACACGGATATGAGAGTGGTAAAGACTGGGGTACGCACCTGTCGCACTTCAAAGCAGCGGGTGGTGGACCATACTGGAACCTCAAAGCAAACGGCGGCCTCGAAGTATCGCTGAATGATATGTACCTGTGGACGAAAGCTCTGACCGATCATACGATCCTGAAAAAATCCTCCGTTGATAAAATGTTTGAGGCTGCTATAGTCGAAGATGGTACCGACGGAAGATTCTACTTCGGATATGGATGCAATGTGGAGAAAAGCCGCAGGAATACCAAAGTGATAGACAACGGCGGCAGCAACAATATTTATTTCGCTCGGCTGCTGAGGCTGCCTGAGGAGGGAGTGATATTCTATATGGTCACCAATGAGCAATCCGTGCCTACTCACAAGGTAGGGCCCAATGTGACGCAGCTTTATTTCTACGGCAAGATCATGCAGGATGCAATGGTTGATCAGAAATTTGAGAACCCAAAGTCGGAGAAGATCTATGACCTACTGGTGGCCTCAGGTCCGGTCAACTTTGAAGCAAACCTGAAGAAGGCGGGCATCGAAATAGAAAATGACGAGGTGCTGCTCGGCGCAGGCAGGGCGCTGGTCGATGACAAGAAAACGGATGAAGCGATGGCGCTGTATCTGTATTATACGAAGGCATTCCCCCATATAGTCGTCGCCCAAAATGACCTGGGCGACCTCTACCGCGACAAAGGGCAAAAAGAAGAAGCGATCAAATGCTACAAACGTGCGCTAAAGATCAGGCCCAACAATCCCCGCGCTACAGAAGAACTCAAAAAACTCGGAGCATCCTAATCACTCACTAATAAATCACCCAATATGAATAAGTCCACTCTCCTCTCAGTCGTATTTATCGGCATTATGGCCTCTTATGGCATACAAGTGTTTATGCAGCAGAAAGTATACCCGGCTATCGGCCTGGTGAAAGAAAGCACAAGCACGTACCGCATTGAGGTTTCCAAAGAAGAATATAACACCCTGCGCCAAATGCGGGATGACCAGAAAAACTGCGACTGCATAATGCATGTCTACGGGGCATCGGATACCAGGCAGCCCTGCCCGAGAGGACTGAAGGGCATCAGGTAGGATTATTTTTGATTTATGGTTTATGATTGCCGTGAGGCGATAAGTGCAATTTGTTTGCACAAATAAAAAAGCGTCCACTCATACCCCTATGAATGGACGCAAACGCTGCAAGCCCTTACAGCGTATCTACATAGCTGCTATGGCAGCTTGTATATTACTTAATGTCTCAGCTACCGGTGCTGCGGTCACCTGCATATTGCTGGTGACTGTGATGGGGAGTATCTGATAATAGTATTGCGTACCTACCCACGACACAACAACCACATTGGCCTGGATGCCTATCGGGATAAAATAATTTGACGTCAGGTCAAAGGTATTGGTCCCGGAACTGTACCCAGTCAGCTCAGTCACAGAATTGATAGAAGGGAAATACAGATACACGCGGGAGTTGGTATCTCTGTTCTGTGACGGCAAAGTGATATGGACGTCTGTCAGAGGCTGATTGTAGCTGTAGAAATAGTCACAGTTGATATACCTGAAATCTGTGATCGGCAGGCTATATGCATTGCTGTGCGATACGCTATCATAGGTAGGATTGACAGTGACGGATGTATCCGCAGGGGCCCAGTCGATCACAGAATCCGTGCCGGATGGTGGCACGACCATGCTGCCGACGAATAGCTGCATACGCTGGCTTTGGCTGGATGTAGGGATGGTGAGTATAGGTTTGTCGGCAGGATTGACAAACAGCTCGCTGCCGTTTTGTGTGACATGCAGGTATACCTGTCCACCGGATATGAGCAGGTGGCCACCTGAGGTCGTGGTTTTGCCGGCCAGTATCATCTGTGGACCAGTGAGCATCTCCTGCAGCTCGACAGTCACAGAACCTGAAGTGACAGGAGCACCGGCGCTATTCAGCAGGCTGCTGTAATCGAATTGGACTCTTGTGCCTTTGGCACCTGTGATGCTGGAGTATCTGCCCGCAGTGATCGTAAAGCGCTGAACAGCGGGAGCCCCAGTAGAGAAAAACTCCGCTTTGCTCGCAGGAGTACCTGTAGGACCAGAGGTGTGTACTTCCTTTTTGCAGGCCGCCATAGTGATGGTGATCGCGGCAATGATCATTGCCATTTTCATTAAATCTTTCATAATCGTGTGTTTTTTGGATTAGCAATAAATTACAATGCGAAGAACGGGCGTTATAAAAACTTAGGTGTTGATGTATTTATTGATACCAAAGGTAATTAACTGGTAGTTGTTTGTATTACCTTATTTGCTACCCAAATTTTTTAGGGCTTTTCGGCGTGGGCGCGGTAGATACGCGCCAGTTTGGTTTTGTAGGGATTTTCATTATAAATTAGCCACAATTACTATTGATAGTCAATAAGTTAGTTTATTGGATATACGGTAAATTATGATTAATTTATAAGTATGAAACAGGAGAAAAAGCGCAGATTTACGCTATTAGATGTAATGAATTTGAGCGAGGCTGATTGTAAAAAACAACTAGCATTCAACAGATGGGGCGATACTGTGAGTTGTCCTTATTGCGAACATGATAAATGCTATACTACAAAAGAGCGTTACAAATGTGCAAAATGCAGAAAGTTGTTTAGCGTCAGAGTAGGTACTCCATTTGAGGATTCAAAGATTCCTTTAAAGAAGTGGTTTATCGCAATGTACTTTGTTACTCATCATAGTAAGCCAATCAGTTCCCATCAACTTGCAAAGGATATAGAAGTTACACAACGCACCGCATGGTTTATGCTTCATCGAATCCGGCATACATTAGTAGATAACGGACTAGAAGATAAATTAGAAGGAATAGTAGAATGCGATGAAACCTATGTTGGTGGAAAGAACCGCAATCGTCATTGGGATAAGAAAGTCCCTCATTCACAGGGCAGGTCATTCAAAGATAAAACTCCCGTATTTGGAATGTTAGAACGCGATGGTAAAGTAAGAGCGTTTAAAGTACCTAATACAAAGAAGAAAACGTTAGAGCCAATTATCAAAAAGCACATAAAGAAAGGCAGTAAAGTTATGACAGATGAATACCGCGTTTATAGTGATCTGCATTTCGATTACACTCATAAGAAAGTACATCACAATCGAGGTCAGTATGTAGTGGGTGAAGCCCATACAAATACGATAGAGGGGTTTTGGAGTTTATTTAAACGCGGGATATTAGGAATACATCATAACGTTAGCCGCAAGCACATGAACCTATACGTAAATGAAGCGGAGTACAAATACAATACCCGTGAAATGAAAGGGCAAAAGAAATTCAATAAGATATTAAAAAGTGACAAGCAATTAAGCTATAGTAAGCTCACGAAATAATTAGAGCGATTTTAAATGCTCACAATAAGCATCTATAAATTGGTGAAAATTCAGGTTTTCATCAATGCTATGTAACACTTCTTTGAGGTCATGCACACTAACTACACGTGCAAAATTCCACCAACCAAATCTTCCCGCAGGAGCATTGAAAGCGGAATCTTCCGCAATTTTAGAATCATATCCTCTAGTACTTAAATACTCTTTTAGAAAAGTAAGCGAGACAGTGTTTTCGTTAATTATGTCAGGATCTCTCATATAGTTGGCATATTCTTCTTCACTAACTCCTACAATTATACCATTTATTTTTCCGTTGTGCGCTACGGTAGACGCGATTAATTTCATAAAATATTTAGCTTTAAGCCATGTAAAAAAGAAAAAACAGACATAAGAAATATATAGCGTTAGCTATCTGATAGGAGAAAACTGGCAAGTATCAAGCAATCAGAGAATAGTTAAATGCTACGCGGTAATGCGTAGGCGTTTGGTTATTTGATTGCGGGTATGCCAGTACCTCTCCTATCTATAACTAGATGTCCTACGCAGATTTATTTAATAACCGACCATTCAGGACATCATGGTTACAAATTAATGTAACATGAAAAGTTTAAAAACACTTGTGCTTGCGCTATTCCTCACAGTTAGCTTTACTTCATTCGGACAGTACCTTAACCAACCATCACAAACCGACATTAAAGACATTGGAATTCTTTTGATGCAATGTGCTACAATCAGTAATGTTGTTTTAGAAACGAATATTTCTGCGGAATGCAGAATATCCGTACAATCAGAATTAGTTGGCCTTTGTCACAAGGCACAAAAGAAAGTAGAGATTAATAAGCAAGTGCTAATTACCAAATTCGGTAAAGACCAAGAAACAATAATTGAATCCTTACTCAATAACTATTTGCAGATTGCAGAAATGGCACAAGTAAATCCTGACCAATACTTTTCAGCTAATATGTGGGTTAAAGCTGCGAGAGAGAAAACGGAACGACTATTTATGAAATAGTTATTTTTTAGCGGCCTTTTTACTTACTGATTTTACAGCTTTTTTAGGCGTAACCTTCTTATCTGGATTTTTGGATTTTGACATTACAGCAAGTAACCCACCAAAATCCATATTTACTTTCAGCGATATATCGCTAGACTTTTTCATGTTACTAATTTAAGGAATTTACTTTAAATGCAGTAAATTGGTACGGTTGGTATCAATAGATGATTCATCACTAAAACTTATTACCACCGATTTAAAATTTACTTACCCGTTCAAATGAGAACAGGAAACTATCAAAGTCATTATAAATGGCATAAAGTGATAAAATAAATTACCTCTTTATAGTCCTGTCAAAAACACTGTTTGTATGCAATAATGACTTTGCGATGACAGAAGGAGGATAATTTTTTTGATTACTTTCATTTACACAAAAAATCAGATCAGGAATATCCGGTCTGAGCGACGTTAATCCAATAAAATACCTCTATGAAAAAAAACGTACTGATCCTCGTTGTATTTGGTCTGGCCCTCCTGACTGGATGCGCAAAAAAAACAACTACCACCACTAATAACAATAACTTTGGGGGTACCTGGACATTTAAATCCAAAACCTACCATCCCAATTCTTCCAGTAGAACGGAAAGTATTATTGTGGTAAAAGACTCTTTCAATA
>JAOQAO010000184.1 GCA_025963485.1 Bacteroidota bacterium
GGCAAGCTGCCTCCGTTTATCAATAGAGGCACTATAGGGCTCAACTTCGGCCTGCAAGGCATACAATATACCGCGACATCCACTGTGGCTGAGAATCAGACCCTGTCAAATCCCATGTACATCCACAGCATACCGAGCAATAATGATAATCAGGACCTGGTAAGCATGGGCAGCAATGCGGCACTGCTTTGCGCAAAGGTGATAGACAATACGTTTGAAGTACTTGCCATACACAGCATGGCTGTGGTGGAGGCCATAGAGACGCTGGGAGTAGCAGATAAACTATCACCGAAGATCGAGACTTTTTATAATCAGTTCAGGCAGGTGGCCAAGCCGATCGGCAATGACGAACCTAAATACAGCGATCTCGCAAAGATCAAAACATTGCTACAGGATACAGACATAGAGGCATAGTATTATTAATTTGCATTAGCCCTCTCTTTGGGAGAGGGTTGGGTGAGGACAAAATAAGAAGGATGAAGTACGCACTAGTGACAGGAGGTTCAAGGGGCATAGGCCGGGCAGTAAGTATAAAGCTCGCGCAGATGGGATACTACGTGATCATCAATTTCCAACGCAATGAAGAGGAAGCTAACAAAACGCTCGCCCTCATCCGGGAGAATGGCTCTGATGGCGAATTGATGAAATTTGATGTAGGCTCAAAATCAGAAATAGAAAGTATACTCGGCGCCTGGGTAGAAACCAATAAAGACAAGGTCATAGAAGTACTAGTCAACAACGCCGGTATCCGCAAGGATAACCTGATGATGATGATGCCCGACACGGATTGGGATACTGTGCTTCGCACCAATCTGGATTCATTTTTCTACGTGACCAAAGCGATTCTGCAAAACATGGTGGCTAAAAGATATGGCCGTATAGTAAATGTAGTGTCCCTCTCAGGCATCAAAGGTCTGCCCGGCCAGGTCAACTACTCCGCATCCAAAGCAGGTGTGATAGGTGCCTCCAAAGCCCTGGCACAAGAGGTCGGCAGGAGAGGAGTGACAGTTAATTGTGTTGCACCCGGCTTTATCAAAACAGATATGACCGAAGCCATCGACCCAACCCTATACCGCAATATCATCCCCATGCAGCGTTTCGGCGAAGCCGAAGAAGTAGCGGCAATAGTCGGCTTCCTCGCATCCAAAGAAGCCTCATACATCACCGGCGAGGTGATCCACGTGAATGGTGGATTACACACCTAGAGTAAAGAAGACTTTCCAGGTTTTTGTCCTCGAAAAGACTGTCTGTTCAATTCGGTCCGTATTCTGCTGCATAAACCTGGAAAGTCTATCCAGCTATAAAATCTATTATTTGAAGATAACCGACAAAGGTTTCCGGCTACTCGCTGGCCGCATACCTTGTATCACCGTAGTAGATACAAAATTGAGCGATGGGATCACACGTATCTTAGATTGCAATGCAGCCTTGATCTTTTGCTCGGTAGCATCATGATTACCATTTTGGCAAACGTGTATCAGTATCTCATCCGTTCCTATATCGCTTTGCGAAATCTCTATGATATAGTCCTGTATCTCACGCACGGTGCTTAACGCATCCTGTATGGCCGGTGGATAGATCGTCGTGCCTTTATACTTGATCATTTGATTTTTCCGGCCAGATACCGGGGATAACCGTATCGTATTTCTGCCGCAGGCACATGGCTCATCATAGTATGCGCAAATATCCCCCGTCCGATATCGCAACAGTGGCATACCTTCTACTCCAAGGCTTGTGATAGTCACTTCACCATATTCGCCTGCTTTAAGTTGAGTGCCTTCGTCATCCAGTATCTCCACGATGAGCAGCTCAGGATGATGATGGCCTCCGTTACCATGTACGCATTCAGTAAACGCTGTTTGCATCTCGGAAGAAGCGTAGGTGGAATATAGTTTGATATTCCATTTAGCCTGGATCCTTTCGGACAGTGCATTATTACCAAAGCTGCTATCCCTAATAGATTCTCCGATACAGACGGCACTTTTGACCGAAGATGAATTGAGATCGATGCCATTAGCTTCCGCATACTCTATTAGTTTGAGCAAAAAAGAAGGGATCGCTACTAATGTTGTCGGTTGAAATCTGAGGATATTCTCGATCTGCATCTGCGGTGGTCCGGGGCCAACACGCACTGTGGATGCGCCGAGCTTATGTATTCCTGCATAATATGCCATCCCCGCCATGAAGTGCCTGTCCAGTGTCAGCATCAGCTGATATACATCGCCAGCCTTCCCATCCGCACAGGCAAAAGAGATCGCTTCATTGTAAGCCAGGCGCTCGATGTCTTTTGCTGTGAGCGCAATGGTCACCGCATCGCCAGTAGTACCAGAAGTAGTGCAGTAGTCAGCTATCTCTGTTTTATTTACGCAGAGGAAATGCAAATTTCTTTTGCTGAAATCTTCTTTAGATGTAGTCGGTAGCTTCTGTAGATCAGAGAGTGAGTTGATGCTGTTTGGAGCGATATTATGATTTGCAAAAAGCTCTTTATAAAAAGGAGAGTTTTGAGAAAGATATTGCAAAGCTTCTTTAAGCCTCTCCATCTGGTAGATACTTATCTCATTAAGCGCTTTCTTTTCAATATCCGGTATCATCAATGATTTTGTATTAGCCCTCTCCTTCGGAGAGGGTTGGGTGAGGTGTGTTGTTCTCTATGATCACATAAGCCATCGCCTGAGTCTTGATATGCGACATAGACAAGTGCACATGCGTGCCTCCTTTTTGTTCAAATACTTCCTTAGCCTTACCGGTTAGATGAATGCTAGGCTTACCTAATTCGTCATTGAGTATCTCTACCTCTGTGATGCCCATACCATCCCGCCATCCCGTTCCAAGTGCTTTAAAGAAAGCTTCCTTCGCCGCAAACCGCGCCGCAAAGCTTTCATCTTTCTTTTGCGACTCACAGTATGCGATCTCCTTTTCCGTAAATATCTTCTTCTTAAAAGCTTCCTTCAGGATAGCTCTGGCGACCCGCTCGACCTCTATGATATCTGTTCCTATACCAATAATCATTTCTTATTACACTCCTTTATTAGCTTTTTGATCTTGTACACCTCACTGCTGTCATTGATCTCATGAGCCAGCGCCATGTCATAAAATATGGCCGCTCCACGTTTATCTCCCTGTGACTTACTGAGCTCTGCCGCCCAGAAGTAACTCTCCCAGCTATTAGGATTGCTACGTAGTAAGGCTTCTCTGACGGAGTTGTCAGTGGTTTTAGCTTTTGATTTGATGAGGTCTTTTGCTGCTTCTTTAGCCGACTTAAATATCAGGAAGTTTTTCCATCCCTCACTCATCAGGAATCTATCAGCCGGAATCGTGAGTGCCGCTTCCGAGATTTCTTTATTGACCTTATAGGTTGGCGCTTCCGCAAAGATCTTATTCAGGTCATAACAGACATATTCTCCTAGTTGAAACGGCTGTGTCGATACCCACATCAGTCCCTTCTCTGGTTCAAATATCACTGAGTGGTGACTGATAAGCTGAT
>JAOQAO010000212.1 GCA_025963485.1 Bacteroidota bacterium
TAGCATCGCTGACAGCTACTTTTTTAGGAAAGCAGCAGGTGCCTGAGGAACCTGTGGTCCACCCTGGATGCCAGGTTCCATCACTAGAGCCCCAGTCCCAGGTCACTGTGCCATTGGCAGTGCCTGAAGCAGTAAGGGCGCTGCCGAAAGTGCCAGTTGCATCGCAATAGTCAATGGGACCTACGCTGGAAGGAGAGCCAAGAGTTGGGGTAGTTACCACATAGCTTAGCGAGGCAGATGTGGCCGTCCAAGTAGTTGTATTTCTATAAAAACCGATATTGATAGAACCGGAAAGGTTATTTAAAACAGTAGTAGCAGCACTGTATGTGGTGCCATTGATGCAATAAAATCCCCCTGTCTGTGCATTGGAATTATTACTAAAGGTAAAAGTGTAATAAACTCCGTTTGTGAAAGTAGCCTGCCAATAGGCACCTGCTCCACCTGACACCGAGCTACCAGACCCACATGCTGTACCAGGAGAAGTAGCGGCCCCTTGACTGGTAACAAGGCATTGCGCTTTTAAGTCAATAAGAGGCATAAGTAAAACCGCCAGTAGTATAACTATGGAGCAACAATGTTTAAAGGCTTGAAGTGGGGTCGAAAATCTTTTCATGGACAGGGGCTTTAAAATAAGATTAAATTATATATATAATTAATTAAATAAAAATATTTTTTAACAACGGAACACTAATGTTTTCAGGCAGGTCCACTAAGTTAATTCTGTTTATCCACAGTTCAAAATGTAACTTTTACCCTTAAAATACGTATAACTATGGTCTTTCATTACACTAAAAATCAAGCCAATTTTTATTATCTTTGTATTTCATTGATTATCAGTACAGAAATACAAATTTAATTTTCCCTATATCACCTCCACCGTATACTAAAAAAGGCGTCGTACACTAAAAAATTGACAGTCCGTGCTTTACCTCTAAAAATCTGTATTTGACCGACATGTGTGAGTTTGATCTCCAAATGACACAGGTTATCAGTCAGCCTATCCACCCCTTCAAAAGAGAAGATAAGCCATCATAAAAAGGTATTGCCTTACATACAATTAAATCCAAATTGGTTTTTTTGCAAGTATTATTTTCTATCCGGTGTATGAGCATGTGAATTTATTTTATTTAAATAAGTGATAAACAATAAAGTACGCATTCCTACTACAATGTACATTTTGTAAGAATGTTCGTTTGAAGGCTTCACCAGGCAGCGCCTAAGTTTCATTATCCTCTCCACATCCCCCAAGAGAGCTTTTAGCATTTCCAAGGGTCATTATCGAGCATCCAGCTAATTACAGTGACCCCACATTCACATTTTCCATCATGCTTTAATGTACGGCTGTAAAAGGTTGAAGTTTGGGAATACAAGCGGGGTGTTGTAAGAAAGGCATTGAGTATAAGCCAGAGGTTTAGTATATATTTGGCATATACAATGGCATATATATACATATGAAAAAGGCGCTGGTATTGGGAGCCGGGGGCTTCATAGGCAGCCACCTGACCCGAAAGCTGAAGCTGGAGGGCTGGTATGTCAGAGGCGTGGATATCCATGAGCCGGAGTTCTCGGAGAATGTAGCGGATGAATTTGTGACAGGTGACCTGCGGGAGCGGGTTGTCTGCGACAAAGCCATAGACGGACGCTATGACCGTGTGTACCAGCTCGCTGCCGATATGGGCGGGGCAGGATATATATTCACGGGGGCACATGACGCGGCCATCATGGCCAACTCGGCCCAGATCAACCTCAATGTGCTGCATCGCACTGCAGAGCTGCAGCCGGGGCTACTATTCTACTCTTCCTCTGCCTGTATCTACCCTGCACCGGCCATATATCATGATGATGTGTATGAAGAGTCAACGGCCTATCCTGCACAGCCCGATAGCGAGTATGGATGGGAGAAGCTATTCAGCGAGCGGCTCTACCTGGCTCATGCGCGCAATGCGGGCCTGAATGTGCGTATAGCACGGCTGCACAATGTATATGGCCCCGAAGCCGCCTGGGATGGAGGCAGGGAGAAAGCTATCGCCGCTATCTGCCGCAAAGTGATACTGGCCAAAGACGGCGATGAGATAGAAATATGGGGAGACGGGCAGCAGACACGCTCGTTCCTGTATATAGATGAATGCCTCGAAGGGATGGAGCGGCTGATGGTGTCGTCACTGGCTGAGCCCGTCAATATCGGGTCTGCGGAGATGGTGACCATACAGGCGCTGACGGAGATGATCATCGGCATATCAGGAAAGCAGATCGCGGTCCGCCATATCGATGGTCCCAAGGGCGTAGATATAAGAACCTCCAACAATAACCTCATCAAACAGAAACTCAACTGGTCGCCGGAATATCCACTGCGCAATGGCGTGAAAAAAACCTATCAATGGATCGCATCTAAGATAGCCGGTCAATCTGCCGTACATCCATGAAACCAACAGACCATAGAACAGAAAGACGATGGGCCGCTGCGAGCGGTATAGCCGTGATCACGATCATACTTCTGGAGGTGGTGCTGCGTATAGGCGGGTGGTACTATACCTATACGGAAAAAATGGATGGGATATACAGGAGCTATTACTACCAGAAGATGCCGACCTGGTATTGGCGCGCGCAACCCTACGACTCACTGATAATAACAAAACCGGAATATAGCCATCGCGATAAGGCGAATAACTATGGGTTTCGGGATGCGGACTTCGACACTGTCAATAACAGGCATGGGGTGAAGGCGCTGGTATTGGGGGATTCGTTCGTACAGGGACTGGGTGCACCGAAGGATAGCACTTGGCCCGGATTGTTTGAAACCATGCTCAATACGGCAGACTCCGGCAGATACCGCATCTATAACTGTGGTGCTGCGGGGAGCGATCCTTTCTTTGAATATGTCCTGCTGCGCGACAAACTGCTAAAGCTCAAACCCGATGTGGTGATCATGAGTATCAACTACTCTGACATCAACGACTATATCACCCGTGGAGGCATGGAGCGATTCAGGCCTGATGGTACGACGGTATTTGCGAAAGGCCCGTGGTTTGAACCTTTGTACAAAAGGTCGCATCTGGCGAGGATGCTGCTACACTTTGTGCTGAGGTATGATTTCTCTCTCTTGTCTCCATGGGCGCACAAAGGCCGGGTAGCAGAGGCGTTGAACAGGCTTACGGACTGTGCGGATTCCACACGGAGGGTTTGTGCGGAGCATCAGGTGAAATTCCTCGTGGTGCTACACCCATATATAGATCCATATGACAGGTACCTGAAGCGGCAGGACCAACTACCTGCTATGGAGGGAATGCTCAGGGACAGAGGCGTGGCCGTGGTGAACCTGTTTGATGACTTTGGCAAGGTGATCACAGAGGCGAACTATGCCACCTACTCATGGCGCAGGGACATGCACTATACATCCAGGGGGTATGCGCTATTCGCAAGCTTTCTGAAGAAGGAAACGGAAGCTAAATATCCTGCATATTTGAAACCAGAAGATCAAAGCATAAAGAGCAAAGGAGGCAACTAATGTGCGGCATAGCAGGACATATCAAAGTACATGGCAAGGTCGACCGGGTGGTCTTTGACCGGATGCGCGATAGCCTCGCACACCGGGGGCCTGATGATGCAGATAGCCTGTTCCTGATGGATGATAAGGTGGCGCTGGGCCACAGGAGGTTGTCATTTCTCGATCTGTCTGCCGCGGGCAGGCAGCCGATGAGCAATGAAGATGATACGATCTGGATCGTATTGAACGGGGAGATATACAACTATATCGAACTGCGCGAGATGCTGGTGAAAGAAGGACACATATTCAAGACACATAGCGATACCGAAGTGATACTGCATGGATATGAGCAGTGGGGTATAGAGGTAGTGAGTAAGCTGAAAGGTATGTTTGCCTTTGGGCTGGTGGATACTGTCAAAGGTAAAGTGTATCTCGTGCGGGACCGGTTTGGTATTAAGCCTTTGTACTACCGCCATGATGATACAGGTTTGAGTTTTGCTTCGGAGTTGAAAGCTATCCTCGAGGACAGGACGGTAAAGCGGGAAATAGATTTCTCTTCTTTTGCAGATTACTTTGTCTACCGCTATATCCCGTCACCTAAGACTATCTGGAAGGGGATATCGAAGGTGCCGCCTGCTTTCTATATGGAGTATGACATTGATAGTAATCAGCTCAGGACAAAGGAGTACTGGACGATCCCTTTTGGTCGGGGTACTGCGTCGGAAGATGAGTTGGTGCATGCCTTTGGCGATAAACTGGATGAGTCGGTGCGTATACATGCACGTAGCGATGTGCCTGTCGGGTCGTTTCTGAGTGGAGGCTATGATAGTTCTGCGGTGGTTTACTATCTGGCGCATGCGGGGTATAAACCTGAGACTTTCTCTATCGGCTTCGATCACTGGGAGAATAGTGAGCATAAGTATGCAGAGATCGTGGCTAAAAAGTATAATGTGCCTTTCTCCAGCACTATAGCGAATGCGTCATCACTCGACCTGCTGGATATCATGCCACAGGTGTATGATGAACCTATCGCCGATATATCGATCATACCGACGTGGCTCGTGAGCCATCTGGCCGTGCAAAAGGTGAAAGCGGTCATGAGCGGAGAAGGGGCGGATGAACTGCTGGGCGGATATAGCTGGCAGAAAGAGTTCTTTGCAAGGACTCATGTACCGCTGCTGCAAAAGATCAAGGACTACTTCCGGGTAAATAAGCCCTCCACTGTGGACTACTATGCAGAGGCGATGGCCATGGGCAGGTTTGATGCAAAGGAGTTGTCGCTGCTATTTACAGAGGATTATCAGCAGTATGTGCCGCAGGACACGGATTGGTTTTACCGGAAAAACTATGATGCTTCACTTTCTCCGTTGCAATCGATACAGAAGATGGATATCAAATGCTTCATGGGTGAGCTGGTGCTGACCAAGATAGACCGCGCGAGTATGGCCAACTCACTGGAAGTGAGAGTTCCGTTTCTGGATCATGAGCTGTTTGAGACAGTGCTCAAAGCGAATGAGGAAACCTACTTCAAGCCGGATGTCACAAAGTTTTTATTGCATGAGAATATCAAAGATCACCTGCCTGAAGAGATACTGAACAGGAAGAAGCAAGGCTTCGTAGGGCCGGATAGCTACTATATGGACCTCGATCTGTACAAGGGGATCATGGATGAGTCTAAACTGGTGAGTGATGGTGTAATAAGGAAAGAATATTATCTTCAACTGCTTGCCAATAAAGAGCACTGGAAGCTCTGGAAGCTCATCGTGATGGAGAAATGGTATAAAAAGTGGTGCGACTAAAAGACGGATATGGCTAAGGTATTGCTGACTGGTGCAGCAGGTTTTATCGGATATAATGCATACATGAGGCTCTCGGCCGATCACGAAGTGGTGGCTTTGGATAGTTTCTCTGCTTTCTCCAACTACCAGATCAAACAAGACAGAGTAGAGGATATAACGGGGAGCAGACTCGCCTGGGATAGTAACGGGAAGCTGATCAGCAGAGATCATAGTTTTTACCATATCGATATAGCAGATATGGATCAGGTCAAAAGGCTTTTCTCACAATATGAGTTTGATATCGTGGTGCATCTCGCCGCCATGACCGGAGTACGCCAGTCGATCACTGAGCCGCAGGAATATGAGAGATCTAATGTGCTCGGTTTTCTGAATATTATGGAATGCTGCGGGATGCATGATGTGAAGAAAGTGATCTATGCGTCGAGTTCGTCGGTATATGGAGGCAGTGTACATATACCATTCCGTGAAGATGAGCAAATCGATAAGCTGCTTAACTACTATGCGATCACCAAAAGGGAAAATGAAATAGCAGCAGAGAAATACAGCTCCAGCTATCAGATGCAGATAGTTGGGCTGAGATTCTTTACCGTATACGGACCCTGGACGAGGCCGGATATGGCGACCTATACCTTTATGGATAATATCATGTCGGATAAAGCGATCAAACTTTTCAATCACGGGAATATGGAGCGCGACTTCACCTACGTGGGAGATATAGTGGAATCGATCTCAAAGATCATAAGCAAGCTAGAGCAGAAAGATGCCACGGAGCCATCTCATGCTATCTACAATATAGGAGAAGGGAAACCTATTCACCTGCGCAAATATGTGGAGGTGCTGGAGAGCAAGCTACACGCAAAGGCCATCATAGAAAACGCGCCGATGAATGAAGGAGAGATGCTGGTCACCTTTGCTGATTGCAGCAAGCTATTTGAGTTTATAGGATTCAGGCCTACTACTACTATAGAGGAAGGACTGGATAAGACAGTGGAATGGTTCCTGAAATACCGTGACCAGAAATTGCGCAGTCCGAAAACCAATAACGCTTAACGATGCAGGTTCCATTTGTTTCACTGAGGCCGGTCCATGATAAACTCCAAAAGGAGATACAGCTAAAGCTGAGTGCGCTGATAGAGAAGAGTGACTTTATACTCGGCGCCGAGGTGGACCTCTTTGAAAAAGAATATGCACAGGTCTCAGAAACTAAATACTGCATAGGGATCAGTAATGGATTGGATGCGCTAAAGATATCACTCAAAGCGGCGGGAATAGGCAAGGGAGATGAGGTGATCGTGCCGGCTAACACTTATATCGCGTCGATCTTTGCGATACTGGATGCGGGCGCTACGCCGGTATTGGCAGAGCCGGATAAGACAACATACAATATAACAGCAGAGAATATCAAGTCAGCTATAACCCCCAGGACCAAAGCGGTCATGCCAGTGCATCTGTATGGACAACCCTGTGATATGGATGCTATCATGGAAATGGCCGAGCAGAATAAAATACTCGTAATAGAGGATAATGCGCAGGCGCAGGGTGCAGAGTATAAAGGAAGGAGAACAGGAAGTTTCGGGCATATGAACGCGACAAGTTTCTATCCCTCTAAAAACCTCGGCGCTATGGGAGATGCCGGCGCGATCACGACTAATTCTGAAACATTAGATCGCAGCGCCCGCCTGCTGAGAAATGTGGGTTGTGGGTCCAAATATCATCACGAAGTAGTCGGATACAATGCGAGAATGGATACGATGCAGGCTGGCGTTCTCAACAGCAAGTTGCCTTACCTCAATGAGTGGAATAAGGAAAGAAAGGAAATAGCTTCACGCTATATTCATAATCTTAAAGAGTGTTCTTCTATTATTTTGCCGGAGGCGATAGATGGTGCTGAACATGTATATCATCTTTTTGTGATCAGGCTCAGGGAGAGGGATGCACTACAGCAATACCTGACGCAAAATGAGATTCAAACTTTGATCCACTACCCGGTTCCCTGCCATCTGCAACCGGCACTAGGACATCTGGGATTTAAGAAAGGACAGTTTCCTGTCACAGAAGAGCTATCTCAAACCTGCCTGAGCCTACCAGTTTTTATAGGGATGACGGAAAGTCAGATAGATTTTGTATCAGAGAATATCATAGCTTTCGATAAGCAATACAGTTAATAATTTATGGTCATCGTCAGCGGGTTTGAGAAAGATATAACGTATCAGCAATGCACCAGGTGTATCTGCGATAACACTATACCCGCATTAGAATTTAATAACAAAGGCATCTGCTCCCTGTGCGATATGCATGATGGCTTTGATGCGGCATTTCCAAATGATGAGAGAGGCGCCGCAGCACTGCAATTGAAATTTGATAAGATCAGAAAAGACGGCGCTCATAAAAAATACGACTGTATCATAGGGATAAGTGGCGGCAGGGACAGTATCTATCTGCTATACCTCGCTGTGACGAAGTGGAAGCTGCGCCCTCTGGCGGTGCACTTCAATGACGGATTTGACAATCCGGTGGCGGGCGAAAATATGCTGAACGCAGTGAGGAAACTGGGCGTGGAGCTGCGAACGATCACCTCAGATTTCAGAGAGTGCAAGGACCTGAAGATAACTGATCTGAAAGCATCGACGCCTCTGCTCAATAATGGAACGGATGTAGGCATAGGTGCTTCGCTGTATGGCGTGGCATACAAAGAAGGCGTTAAACATATCCTGTTTGGGCAAAGCTTTCGCACGGAAGGCATACGACCGTTAGCCTGGGCTTACTTCGATGGAGACCATCTTCGTTCAGTGCATAAAATATTTGGGAAAGTGCCTCTGCGCAAATGGAAAGCTGACGAACCGGGTTTTAACCTTGGTATCAAAGAGATGTTTTTCTATACCGTGCTCAACGGCATCAGGGTACACTCTCCACTATACAACTATCCATACATACGGGAAGAGGCCGGGGAGATATTGCAACGGGAGTTGAGCTGGGTTTATCCCGGTGCGCACTATTTTGATGACCTGTATTGGGCATTGATCACGTACATACACCGTACTAAGTTTAAGATCAGCTTTCGCCTGATAGAATATTCGGCACTGATCAGAAGCGGCCAACTGAACAGAGAAGCTGCGCTGGAAAAATCAAAGCAGCCCTATCAGATAGAAGACCCGAAGATCATTTCCCTCTGTATCAAGAGGCTTGGTATCACAGAGCAAGAGTTTGAATCGATCATCAAATCTCCGCCAAAGAACTGGTGGGACTACCCAAACAGTTATAAATGGATGAAATTGGCGCAATTGCCTATTTTCATTTTGACTAAAATGGGCATATTCACCAAAGTCGTTTATGACAAATACTTCAGCATCAAATTCAGGTAAACCATGCGCATAGGGATGGCACAACTGCTGGTGGAGGGAGGCGAACCGGACAGGAACCTGGAACGCGCGGCAAAACTCGTGCGCCAGGCCAAAGCGGAGAATTGTGACCTGGTGCTGCTACCCGAGACACTCGACCTGGCATGGACCCATCCGTCAGCGCTCGCAGAGTCTGAACCTATTCCCGGGAGGTTCTCTGATTTTTTCTGCCAATTGGCGGCAGAACTGGATATATGGCTCTGCCTCGGCCTCACAGAAAAGAAGGGTGACAAGCGGCATAATGCTGCAGTACTGATAAATGGTAAAGGAGAGATCATCCACCTATATCGCAAGATAAACCTGCTGGAGGTAGAGTTTCCGTTTTATGAGCCGGGCAGATTACTGAGCGTGGTCGAAACACCTTTTGGCAATATCGGCATCAATATCTGTGCGGATAACTATATCCACTCCATTCACAATGCTCATATGCTGGCGCGAATGGGAGCGCAACTAATACTTTCTCCGTCCTCATGGACAGTAGATCATTTTATCACCGAGGAGATGGATCCATACCGGGATAAATGGATAAAGCCATTGCAATCTATCGCCGAGCTATATGACATACCATTCGTAAGTGTGACGAGTGTGGGATACATAGTGGGCGGTCCCTATGAAGGAAAGAAAATGATCGGCTGTTCGCTGGCCGTAGACAGGAGTGGCATTATTGCACAAGGGGAATTCAATGAGTTCGCCGGTGACCTGAAAATAGCGGAGGTTGTGATCAGACCGCAACAATGGAAGGGCACCCAATTTGATGATTTGGAAAAAGGACACAAGCAATGATAGTACTCGGCATCAATGGCGGATTCAGGCAAGGGTATCAGGATGTGAGCGCATGCCTGATCAAAGATGGCGTGGTCATAGCTGCGATAGAGGAAGAAAGGCTCAGCAGAGTAAAATATTCTGCCGGAAGACTACCTCATCTGTCAGTTCTGGAGGTACTGAAAATAGCAGGTACCTCCATAAACGATGTGGATATAGTGGCATATCACGGTTCGACCTGGGAGCCGGAGATAGAGGACAGGGTGAAGCAATATTTTCTGAGCCATTTCGGATATAGTCCGGCGATCAGGAGATACCATCATCACAACTGCCATGCAGCAGGGACTTTTTATTCATCGGGATTTGATGAGGCACTAATACTCACTATAGACAACTCTGGTGACGGTATATCTACACAGATCGCTGTAGGCAAAGGCCAGCATATAGAGGTGATAAAGCGCTTTGAACGGCCGAACAGCCTGGGTTTATTTTATTCACTCTGTACCCAGTTTTGCGGCTTTGTCAAAGACAGTGATGAATACAAACTGATGGGCCTATCTGCCTATGGCGATAAGACGAAGTACGACTTCTCCTGGCTGATCAGTTTTGAAAAGGAAGAGTTGATACTCGACACTTCCTATATACATACGGTGGGGCCTAAGGCTCCGTCCCTGCACAGGGATGAGATGATATTTAATGATCTATTCGCCAGCAGGATGGGTTTGAGCAGAAGGCTGCCACATGAGCAGATCGCACAAGCGTATAAAGATATAGCGGCATCTGCCCAGTATCATTTGGAGAATATAGTAGTACAACTGACAAAGTACTATCTGCAAAAGGCAGGGCAAAAAAACCTGTGCACTGCAGGTGGTGTCGCGCTCAACTGCCTGATGAACCAAAGGCTGATGAATGAGCTACCTGTTGATGGTTTCTTTGTGCAGCCCGCTTCGTCGGACGCTGGTATCTCTATGGGTGCGGCATGGCTGGCATCTGCAGAGGCAGGTATAAAGCCGGTAGCTCCCAATGATGCTTTTCTTGGCAATGAATTTTCTAATGACGAGATCAAAGGTGTACTGGACATTTGCCAGATAAAGTATGAGAAGGTCGGTGATCCGGCGGAGGTTGCTGCGGAATTGTTGGCACAGGATAAAGTGATAGGGTGGTTTCAGGGGAGAATGGAGTTTGGGCCGCGGGCTCTGGGCAATAGAAGCATCCTGGCGAATCCGGCTACCTCAGACATACAGTCGTTAGTCAACAGAAAGATAAAGTTCAGAGAGGGTTTCAGGCCGTTTGGTGCCAGTGTGCTGGAAGAAGATGCCGGGGAGTGTTTTGAAGGGAAATTCGCCATCGCGCCATATATGACTGTGACCTATCAGACAAGGAAAGATAAAATAGAGCAACTGGAGGGAGTAACCCATATAGATGGCTCATGCCGGATACAGACGGTCAATCAAAAGCAGAACAAGCTCTACTACGATCTGCTGGTGCATCTTAAAAGGGAAACAGGAATAGGCGTTTGTTTAAACACTTCCTTTAACCTGAAATATGAGCCGATAGTTTGCACCCCGCAACAGGCGGTAGCGACCTTCTATGCGAGTGGATTGGATGCGCTGGTCATTGGAAATTTCGTGATTTTTAAACAATAGATGCCAGAATTGCGTCCCTACATGGACGTATTTGTAGCTAATTTCCAGATACTGTATTTCAATCGATCTATTGCTCCAGGGTTTTTATAAAGCTGGCTTGTTTGTACAGCAGGTTTGTACCTCTTTAAGTTTGCGATATAGGAATCGAAGCTGTTTGTAAGGAAGGGTTCTTCGCCATTTACTATAGCGCGGATAGTAGTGCCATTGAAGTGAATAAAGATCAGCGGGTATTCATTATCCAAAATGATCCTGCCATCTTCCTCGGAGCGGCTTATTACGGCCCTGTTCCATTCTGCTACATTGCAGCCTTTGTGCCGGATGATATGCGCCTTTTCATTTATTACAGGGATCAGGTCAAGGTATTTCTGGTCATCGAAGGTGCCGCGCAGGGCATTCTTCTCACAGCGATAGGCGCAGCAAGCGGCCCACCAGTCGAGATCTTTTATCGCATTCTTATTGACACCGACGAAACCTGCATTATACAGCCCTACCCGGAAATTTGCTTCAAGCCAGTTCTGGTCTTTACCGGGATCGCGCGGGTAGTGATGCGGCGTGAGCAGGAAGTCATATGTACCCAGTAACGCGAAGAGAAAACTATAATCGCCGTAGAAGTATATATCGTTGTCTACGTAGATGATCTTGTCGGCACTTTGCGTGAGGAGATAGTGTAGGAAGACGGGCTTCAGGCTCCAACGGAGTTTGTCTTTTGATGAGGCGTATTTAGCGATAATGGTTTTTGCTGAAGGCAGATGGGCGAGGTCCTGTGGTTTGTAAAAGGCGATGTGATCTGAGGGTAAACCAGTGGGCAAATCATCGATGCACAGTACGTGCAGGAACGCATCGCTCCTGAGCGCCCGGATAGAATCAAAGAGCGCGAGGGTCTTGAATAAATGATCTGCTGTAGTGATCGTGCAGAAGTGATACATAGTTGCCGAAGTTATTGATTAACCCCCAAACCCCCTAAAGGAGGCTTTAATACATTGCGATTAAGCCTAAAGTTTTTATAGAGATCACTTTAATTCAAAGGCATCTGCATCCTTGAGGAAAGTAAACTGACGGCGGATCTTGATGAGTTCGTCATAGCTGAGGGTGATCGTGGTAATGTCTTCTACGTTTTCTTTGCGATAGAGGATCGCGCCGAGTGGGTCGATGACAGATGATTCCCCCAGATAGTTGAATCCGGTACCATCTTCGCCTATGCGATTGACGCCAACGACGTAGGAGAGATTCTCTATGGCGCGGGCCTGAAGCAGTGTACGCCAGGCCAGTGCTCTTTTGTCTGGCCAGTTGGCGGAATAGGTCAGGATGTCATAGTCCGCTTCGCGATTGGCATTGATCGCATTGCGCGACCATACAGGAAAGCGCAGGTCATAGCAGATCATCGGGCAGATGCGCCAACCATTCAGTGTGACAATGAGCCTCCGGTTGCCGGCGGTATATATTTTGGGCTCTTGCGATAGCGAGAAGAGATGTTTCTTGTCATAAGTCTCATAGCTGCCATCAGGTCTCATCCAGATGAGGCGATTGTAGTATTTCCGGGCTTCTCCATCTCCCTCATAGAGCATGAGGCTGCCCGATATGACATAGTTCTTTTCTCTGGCAGCCTTTCTCATCCATGCCACAGCACTGCCGTCCATGCCCTCTGACAGGCGAATGGGGTCCATGCTAAATCCGGTGCTGAACATCTCCGGCAGGACTATCAGATCGACGGCTGAAATACTGCGGAGGTGCCCGTCAAACATTTTGAGATTGGCGTCAACATTCTCCCAGTGAAGTGCTGTCTGAATAGTGGCTATACGGAGGTCTGTCATGAGTCGAAAGGGATAAGGCAATAAATATAATAAAACAGTAACTCAGGCAGAGGCAATTATTCGTTGGATTTTACGGAAATTTACAGCCTGCAATGAAGAACAGCTTACAATTTGGGGTGTCGCTGCTGACGGCGATGATGGTGTCGCTATCTACAGGACTGGCCATGTACCTGATACAGTTATTGCATTGGGCTACCTTTGACAATAATCTTTTCTTCATCATCCCACCGGTGGTCTTTTTCTTTTCCTATCTGATGATGTATATCACTATGAGGGAGTTTATCTTCAGCAAGATACAGATCATATACCAGCTGATAGATGACCTGCGCGCAGACAAAACTGAGAAGGAAAAACAAAACATCCTCGACGCAGTACAGGAAAAGGTGATGGAGTTCTCCCTGCAGAAATCAAAGGAGATAGATCAGCTGAAAAAGCTGGAGCAATACAGGCGGGAGTTCCTGGGGAATGTATCCCATGAGCTGAAGACACCGATCTTTAATATACAAGGATACCTGGAGACCATGCTTGACGGCGGGCTGGACGATGAAAATATCGCAAGGGATTTTATCATCCGTGCCTCGCGCAATGCAGAGCGGCTGAGCGAGATCGTGAGTGACCTGCTGCTGATATCCCAGTATGAATCCGGGGCGCTGGCGCTGCATATGGGCAACTATGATGTCGTGGAACAGGTAAAGGAGATATTCGAGACCTTTGTGATACAGGCACAAGCAAAACACATCGATCTTCGATTTCGCGAGAGCGACACAAAGCCGGTGATGGTCCATGCGGATAAGATAAGGATAGGGCAGGTGTTTTATAACCTCATTGCTAATGCGATCAAGTATTGCAATGATGGATGCTTTGTGTCTGCGGCTTTTATAGACCAGGGAGAGGTGATACTAATAGAGATCACCGATGATGGCCCGGGCATCGCACAAGAGCACCTGGGGCGGTTATTTGAACGGTTTTATCGCGTGGACAAGGCGCGTGCGCGGGAGCAGGGGGGGACCGGACTCGGGCTGGCCATAGCCAAGCATATAGTAGAAGCGCATAAACAGACCATATCTGTACAAAGCGCTGTGGGCCTCGGTACTACTTTTTCGTTTACGCTGCGCAAGGCCAAAGCGTGATGGGCACAGTGTCTGTTAAATCATTCAAAATACGGGCTGTAGGCCGTCTGCTTTGTGCAAAAGCGGGGAGACGTGGCGTATTAAAATTATCTTGTTTCGCAAAGCGATGATCAGGCCTTTATTCCTTTTTGTGTTTCTATGTGTCTCCCTGGGATCCTATGCCGCAGGGAGCAGCTCTGCAGTATCGCACTACCGCGACTCTGTCAGGATAGAAAAATCGCGCATAAAGAGGGAACTCAATGTCAAAGACTCACTTTTTCTCGCGGTAGAGGATTCGCTCATCAGATATGCGGTGGATGCAAAATTTAATGAGGAGCAGCAAATAGGAAATCTGAGAGGACTACATGCTTTCCTGGCTCGTGTCACGGATAAGGACATACTGCGCGAAGGGAAATACACCGATATGATGCGGTTTGGTTTCTCGGTGATGGACTGGCGCAAGGACGGTATCCTCTATGATCAACTATGCAACTACTCAAAATTTGCGTTACGGTGTGCTTCCTTTTATTCGGAGGATAGTGCGGGTGTGAAATTTATACAGAAGGCGGCTGATGAAGATGCAGACAGGATACTGGTCAATGCGGATCAGTTTGCCTATAATGATCTGTACCGGCGCATCGTGGAGGAGGCCGTGCTGAAGGACCCTGATTTTGCGAAGCGATATTTCCATAGTGACAATATGGTGTCATACTATACGGCATCGAGTCCGGATACTGTGGTCAAAAATATTTATCGCCTGTTTGACTCCTATGGTACAAAGACCAAAGCATATACACTGTATGATGCGGTATGGAAGAAAGAGATCACTCCAAAGCAGGCAGACTCGATAGCCGGAGACAATAATGGCATGATACACCAGGTGGTGAAAGCCCTTGGCAAGGAGGGTCCGTTGGCTATCCGGTCATTGCAGAGGGATATTGAATTTCAGTCGGTGGAGTGGATCAGGCAATCCTCCCTATGGAATCAGGATGGGGTCATGACGCAGTTCTCAAAATTTAATACGAATGAGAAACTGACAATTATTGCTTTTGGGTATAGGGAATGCAATCCCCGTACACTGGAGCTATACCTGTCGATCCTGCGAAAGTCCGATCTCACTGCGGTAAGCAGTGTGCTGATAAAAAACCTCTCAAAGGGGCCGCTACCTTCGTTTTTAAAGGCACTGGATAAGGAGGATAAGCTAACCGCGTTTTTGGCTTCATTCAAAAGCGAGGACAGGATAGCGCTTACCCGGTTGCTCGCGACTGATGAGAAGAAAGATGAGCAGCCGGTATTGCGGGTTATTTCGACTGCATGTCAGATATCTGTGTCCACTGAACTTGAGAAAGAAGTGGTCGTCGTAAAGGAGGAAAAGGTAATGCCAGTAGTAAAGTCAATAGAACCCAGGCCTGATATGAAACCAGTGCCCGAACCTGTAGATGAAACTCCGGTAGAGCCGATACATATAGTGCTGAGCGACTCATCACGTGCGATACTTGGACTGAAGAAGAACATATACCTGGCACTGCAGGATATCCCGTCGTTTCTGCAAAAACCATATGCTAAAGATGCGCTGCTATATGCCGCAGCGGTGGAACCGGATGAGGTCATGAAGAAAATAGATATGTTCAAAGGCAAGTATTGGAGCAAGGATGTGCTGGAAGAGGCTACGCTGAATGCTCCTATCAATGCCAGGAGGTATTTCAGCAATAGTACGCATCCTGTGACCGTAATACTCAACTATAGTACTAACCCGGTAGTGAGGAACTTCCTGAAGATGAGCAGGGAGGCAGAGTATCAGTCGAAGCTATTTTTGCTTTTTGATGATATGGCACATGACAGCCTCAGCCTGAAAGCGGCCACTGTGATCAGCAAGGATGATAAACAGCTATTTAAAGCGCTGATGTTAATTGCGGCGCGAAAGAACTACCTGGGACGGTATAATGTAGAGGAAGAAATGAACTATTACGCTTTGCACTTCGTACGCGCGATCAATGATAAGACCGGTATGGCGGACAATGTGAGATTTGCCAGCGTGGACAACCTGAACTGCGATGAACTGTACTACCTGATGGTTTACGGGCGCGAAGAAGTTTTCAATGCAACATTTAATGGGATGTTCGCCAAATTTGAAAAGAAGTGCACCTCATCTAAGGAATGGAGTGCGGAGCATTTCACGGCTTATCCTCACTACCGGGCTTTTGTGGCGTTGTGTGCTACTTATGGCAAGCTGGAAAAATTCCTGTCGCTTTTTACTCCTGCAGATCAAAAGGTATTGCTCACAGCATTCGCGTCGGGGCTGGATAAGGAGCAGGATGAACTCTCAGAGGCAGCTACGGTAGCAGAAACAGTAGCGAACACAGCCACACCAGGTATACTGCAAACGCTACAAAGCATTATCAAGGCGTCTTATCAATCACTCGACTCAGCGCAGGATTATAATGGTATGTCGATATACGGGATACTATCTGCGATGTGCAAAGACAAGGCAACTACAGACAAAAGATGGTTTAGCATGATCGCCAAAAAATATAAGACGGGAGCGCTCACTACACTGGCCAATTCCTGCCTGGTGGACCAGAAGCCGTTTATCGAAAGGATGTATTTCTATGATGATGAAGACGGAAGAGAGTCGTACCAGAATTTCCTGCGGACATTTTCCGGATCGCCTAACTGGAAGATAGAGCAGAACTATAGTTATGTAAAGGTCACATCGCTGATAGGAGCCAGGATCGAGATCTATGCCAATAAAGCTGACCTGGAGGAAGGCGGTGACCGTGAAATATCCAAGATCATCGCAGATAATAACTATGCAGTGAAATGTATCGTACATAGAGGGCACAGCTTCCATACAGAAGCTACGCTCAATCGGGTGCCATCGACTACGCGGTTTATAATGGTGGGATCCTGTGGTGGTTTCTACAAGATCAATATCGCGCTGCGAAAAGCGCCGGATGCACAGATCATCTCCACCCGCCAGATAGGGGTCAAGGAGATCAACGATCCGATCATCTATAGCTTCAATGAATATGTGAGGCAGGGTAAGGATATCAATTGGAAGACATTCTGGGATGAGATGAAAGTAAAGCTCGGCAGTAATGGTTTATTTTACGACTATGTGCCACCACATAAGAATCTGGAGTCTCTTTTCGTCAAAGCGTATTATGAAATAATGGGAGGATGAGAATAATAGCCCGACATATCGCTGTGCTCCTGTTTATCCTGGTGGGATATGCGACGTCTGCGCAGCTGCATACAGAGAGCCGCATGGATTTCATACAGGCGGATATACAGCGCATAGATAAGCTGGATGGGAAGGAAGACCGCAAAGTAGAAACGAATGATTCTGCAAGGAACGCGATCGCGCATCATGCATTCTTCGTATGGCCGGACAGCATAGATAACTATATCAAGAAATCAAATTTCGGCGAAGCTGATAAGAAGATATACAGGGACTACCTCTTCCGCTCACTGCGCAGGGTCTATGGCCGGAATTACTATAGGGCGCAGTTCTTTGACGGGCTATTCGCACACATCTATAAGGAGCTAAAAGGTATAAAAGAGAAAAGGCTGTATGAGGTGCTGGTAGAGAATGTGCCGCTCTCCGTGCAAACCGTGGGGCTATATCGCAATGAGGCAGGTCCTGCAGACTCTTTTCTATGCTATGCTGCGAAGTTGTACCCGGATTGGATATTTGCTAATGTGGAAGAATTTGGCAACCAACCATATGCCCAGCACGTGATCGAGTATACGGCGAAATATGCGCCGCATATGGCTAAGAAATACTTCCTCAATAATGACCCGGTGCTGAATCTGCTCAGGCAAAGTGATGATACAGCGGTGAAGATCATCCTGAAGATCACAGACGACATAGGCAAAAAATCAAACAGCTATGTGCTGCTCGATGATATAGCCAAAGGCAAGCTGACCATCAAACAAGCTGACTCCATCGGAGTGAATAACGCTGCCCTGCTCACGGAGCTGATGAATATCAGGAAGCAGAAAAGCCCGCTGGCAGAATATTCGCTGGAGAAGGAGCTGGAGGTGCAGGCATTAAAATTTGTGAGAAAAGTGAACGACCTGCATAATGAAAATGATGCAGTGAGGTTTCAGTCTGTGGATAGATTCTCTGTGGACCAGCTCTACACGCTGATCGTATATAGCGAGGAGGAGATATTTACGTCCACCTTCAATGGCATCTATAAACGCTTTACCGCCAAACTCGGCAAAAGAGATGGATTTGAATTTATCCAATCGATGGGTGAGAATAAATTCCGGGTGTTTATCAAGCAATGCGCAGCCTATGGCAATCTTGATGCTTTCCTGCGGACGATGTCACCGGAAAAGCGGAATATACTCCTCATCAAATTTGCAGCAGGCCTGGACCGGGATGGCAATGATATCTCACAGGCGGTGGAAGTGGCGGATGCCTACACGAGTATAAGGGACACTGCGATACAATCGATCCTGCAGCGGACCATAGCAATGGAGCTGGAGCGTGTGACAGGCGAGAAAGACAAAAAGGGAATGGCAATATACGGGCTGCTTTCAAACCTATTTGTCAAGAGTACGCTATTCAAAGAAAACTGGTATGAGAATATATCTGACAAGTATAAACTGCCGCCGATAGATATCATGCCATCGGCCAAACTCTTTGAATCAAATAAGTCCTGTATCTGGCACATGTACTTCTATGATGATGAGGATGGCGGTGTTTCGTTCAAGGCCTTTCTCGATATCTTCCGTGATGCGAACTGGACTATAGATGAGCGGAACAAGCTCTTCGTAAAGATCAGCTCGAAAGGAGGCAAAGCTGTGGAAATATTTGCCAACCGGCCGAAGGAGGAGTATAACGGGCAGGCCTATCTCGAGCATTATTTTGATAGCCTGAATATCACGCCCGATGTGCTGATACATCGCGGGCATAGCTACTATGCCTATAAGACGATAGAGAAGACAAAGCCGGGGACCAGGATATTTGTACTCGGCTCCTGCGGAGGCTATCACAATCTATCCAACATCATAGACAAATCTCCGGAGGTGAGTATCATCTCATCGAAACAGATCGGAGTATACGCTGTCAACAATCCGATCCTGAAAGAGCTGGCAGATAATGTGCGTAGCGGTAAAGATATCAACTGGCAGCAGCTATGGATGAAAGTCGATGCAAGGCTAAAGGGTACGACGGATTATGGCAAGTTTCAGGATTATATCCCGCCTCATAAGAACCTGGGGGCCATATTTATCCGGGCGTATAACAAGCTGGTGGAAGCAAATTAGAGTCTTTCTCAAAGTTGAACTTTATTATATTTGGCAGTACATGAGTACCGATATCACAGCCCTACGCGAGAGGATAGCATCTGCCCCACAGATCACGACGGATGTGATAGATGACCTCAATACACTTACGCTTTCCTTACTGGATACAGACCTGCCTGCGGCATTTGAAAATGCGCAGCGCACGATCAGGGATGCGTATGCTATACGCTATGCAGAGGGTGAATCTCAGGCACTGATACATGCTGCTACATCGGCGGTGAGGAGAAATCAATATGATGAAGCCATCATACTCTATCAGCGGGCCATGCGGATCAAGGAGGAAGCGGGAGATATGGTCGGCATCGCTGTGGTGCTCACGAAGATGGGCAATACAGAACTTCGCGCAGATAAATATGCTGATGCGCTCGACTACTATGCACGTGCTATCAAACAACTGGATGGAACGCAAAATGATATGGCCAGAGCTGATCTCTATGCCAATACTGCGCTGATACAAGGTCTGAAGGGAAACTATACCATGGCGCTGAAGCACCACCTGCTGGCACTGAAAACCTACGAGACGTATAATGAAACGGGCAGGATAGCCGCATCCCTTGCCAATATGGGCCTGATCTATACAGAGCAGCAAAACTATGAAGAGGCGATGAATGTCTATAACCGCGCGCTGGAAATAAGGCGTGATGCAGAAGACACAATGGCAACGAGTGACCTGCTCGATAATATAGGAATAGTATACCAGGAGCAGGAACTATATACTGAGGCGCTGGATGCACACAATAGCGCTCTCATACTAAGACAGGGTGACAGCAAGCGCACCGCTAACTCGCAGAGCAACCTGGGCAACACCTATAAAAAGCTGGGCGACAACGATGTGGCCAAAGACTACTATGAGAAAGCACTGGTCCTATATGACTCCATCAATGATAAGCGAGGACTACTGCAATCATATAATAATCTCGGAGAGCTATATTATGGGCTGAAGGAATACGAAAAGGCCCAAAGGTACCTGGAGGCGGCTATGAAGCTCGCTTCAGAAACAGGTCTCAAACTACAGTTGAGGCAGGCCTATGAATACATTTCGCTGATATATGCGCACAGGAGGCAATTTGAGCAGGCCTATCAGTATAAATTGCTTTTCTCTAAACTAGACAGGGAGATATCGAGCAGTGAGGTAAAAACCCAAATGTCACAGATAACTCTCCGCTATGAGATCGAGCAAAAAGAGCAGGCGGCGGAAATGGAACGGGTGAAAAATACAGAACTGCAGAAGGCCTTTGACCTGCTGGAAGAGGAACAAAAACGCTCAGAGAACCTGCTGCTCAATATCCTGCCGGCAGAGGTCAGCTATGAGCTAAAGGAGTCTGGAAAGACCAGGGCCAGGAGCTATGACATGGTCACCGTTTTGTTCGCCGATATCAAAGGATTCACGATGATCAGCCAGCGATTTTCGGCAGAGGAGATAGTCAGTAGTATAGATGAATACTTTGAAATGTTTGACCTGATCATGGAACGGCACGGGGTAGAGAAGATCAAGACCATAGGTGATGCCTACCTGTGTGTGAGCGGAGTGCCGGTAGCCGCTCCGGACCATGCAGAGAAAATGATACTGGTAGCAAAGGATATGATCGCCGCTGTGACGCAGCTAAAGGAGAAAAGAGAGGGCCGGGGTGAATATGCATTTGATTTCCGTGTGGGGATAAGCTCCGGACCGGTGGTAGCCGGAGTGGTGGGGATCAAAAAATTTGCCTACGACATATGGGGGGATACGGTCAATACTGCCTCGCGTATGCAATCAAATGGAGAGCCCCACAGGATCAATATCTCCGAATCTACCTATATCCTGGTAAAAGATACGTTTGACTGTATCTACAGAGGAGAGATAGAGGCCAAGAACAAGGGCAAGCTAAAAATGTACTTCGTTAAGTAACACAGAAGGAAAAATATTGATTTTGTCGTCATACATGCAGCGATTATATTTACCCAAAACATCAAATACATGAAACGGCTCCATTTAATGCTTATAGCATTTTCTTTATTATCTGTTTCACAGCTTTGTGGGCAGTCGCGCGGCATAGAGAATATAGGTATCGGCACCATCACCATCATAGAGATGGGCAATAATGGTGATATCTGGGCAGGATCTAAATCGCAAGGGGTCGGTTTCTATAACGGTACGACACAAGTATGGACCTATTTCAATACAGGCAACTCATCAAAGATACTCAGTGACTCGGTGACGTCGTTGACATTTGGACTAGTGAATGGTGTGCAGCACGCCTATATCGGTACTACGAGCGGCCTCGTAGATATCAAGGCAGGTGTAGTGGATACGATCCCACTGCCATATACGCGCAGGGTGTCAGGGGTGTCTCTCGTAAATAGCGATACTCTGTGGGTGTCCAGTGATAGTGGCGTCGTAGCCATTGATACGGCGGGGCAGGTGATCTTTGCCCTGACCACTGTAGACTCCAGCATCCCCAGTGACCATCTCAGCACCTCACAGAGGGGCGGACAGAACTGCGCGGGGATAGCTGTAGGCACGCCCAACAGCGGCGTCTACTATACAAAGGACTACGTTAATTTTGTGACCATAGACACCTCGGGTCCAAACTTCAGGCTGGTAGATAACCGGGTCAATACAATTTATAAGGAGAACCAGTGTAACCGGTACCTGGTCGGAACTAAAGGAGGATTCTCTATGTGCCCGGAGGGTGTGCCTTGCCAAAACTTCACCACCGCCAATGGCCTGCCTCAGAATGATGTGACCACTATCGGAGTGGGCTGTAATGGCGTGATATGGATAGGTATGAGGGACTCTGGCGTGGCGGTGTTCAATAATCCGACATTCACCCGTATCACAGGCGCAGATGGCCTGTCAGATATGCATGTGACATCTATCAGTTTCACCGGAGGCAATTGTACTGCACACGTCGCCACAGGAGATGGCAATATCGCAGTAGTGGACTCTGGCAGGCATGTGGTGCAGGTGCTGAATGGTGTGGCAGATGTGAGCGCAAATGTGCAGACAGTTTCCGTATATCCTCAGCCGGCGTCCAATGAAGTCAACTTCGTATTCGGCCAGCAGGTAGAAAGTGGCGGACTGATGCTGACCGACCTCAGCGGAAGGATGGTGCAGGACCTAAGTGTCAAGGGCGCTACTAATATAATCGCTAATGTGTCGTCTCTGCCTCAGGGGCTATACTTCTATCGTTTGACCTCGGATGGGCAGATGGTGAAGACCGGTAAGGTGCAGGTGATGAGGTAATCTGTCTGAACTATGATTTCTATGATCTATGTGATGAGCATGATCAATAATATCTGAAGTGGCAGGTGTCGGCTTCCTGAGCGTCGGAATTCCATGGGCCCGGTGTCGAGCTGACTGTTTTGATCAATGAGGATACGCGCTGGCGATCGTCAAAAGTATACCGAAAAGTAGTAACAGTGCTATCGCTGATCTGCAACGCCCTTTCAGCATCATATTCGACCATTTGAGAAGCAAGACCTTTTGATGCTTTGCCGAAGAGAGCTGATGTCGCCAGAGAATTTGTTTTGCCCGGAACATATTTCAGTTTGCAAAACATATTATCATTTTTTACTATTTTAATATCCTTCTCGTTTGTGACCGGATTAACCGCTACCACAGTGTCGGCAAAAAAGTACTTTATGATGTAGGAGGCGATATTGCCATTCTCAATGACATGGTCAGCAGTCACCTCGAGTTTGCCCGCGAGATATGACCTCTCCTGTGTGAGATAACCCTGATCATCGTAGATGAACTTCTTAGATACTCCAACAATGCTTTGGGGATTGATACCAATATCACCAAGCGACAACAAATGGTCCCCTGCGTATGGGAATATCCTTTTGATGCCTAATCTGCGCGTGACACCAGGCGGACCATTGGGGTCGGGTATGAGCGTAGTGATCCTGCTTGAGTCAATATCGACCAGGCTATCTACAAAGCCCCGGCTATTGAGGAACATGGTAACTGTGCTGCCGCCTTTTATTTTTTCTATTATGATATTGGCCTTATAAATATAGGTAGACAGATACCCGCGATCTGAGGCCACCTCTGAGATGCGACCGGAGGCATCATATTTATATGTGAGCGTGTCACCATATCGCGAGCTATAAATAGTTTTGATTTTTCCTGTCTTTGGATTGGTCGCTGCGAGCAAGAGAAAGGCGGCTGCCGCGAAAAGGATAGTTTTTAGTGGCATGGGGGTATTTTTCTAAGAGTGTGATGGTTGGTACCTTTATATAATACAGAAACAGCAAAAAAGTAACAGCTGGGCTCTGAATAGACTCTTGTGATGTAAATATTTATATATCTATAATGTTAAATAGTTTAACAACCCTTTACAGTGGAAAAACAATCACTGTTTTATTCCCCGAAAGCCTCGTGGAAAAACTGTGACTAACTAATCCCTTTTGACTGTTCAATCGCAGTATTTTTGCGCGCAAAACACCCCCACATGTCCAAGCCAATCCGCTCCGCACTCATCTCCGTATACTACAAAGACAAGCTGGACCTCATCGTCCGCGAACTCCATAAGAACAACGTGACCATCTACTCTACAGGAGGTACGTTGCAGTTTATCGAGTCGCTCGGAGTGCCGGTGGTGGCAGTGGATGCGCTGACGGGATTTCCTGAGATACTGGGCGGACGAGTGAAAACACTGCATCCTAAGGTTTTCGGCGGGATACTGGCGCGCAGGGACAATCCATCTGATGTAGAACAGCTCAAACAACATGATATCCCTGAGATAGACCTGGTGATAGTAGACCTATACCCGTTTGAAGAAACGGTGAAGTCGACACAAAACGAGCAAGAGATCATAGAGAAGATAGACATAGGAGGTATCGCGCTGATCCGGGCTACGGCGAAGAATTTCAAAGACACGCTCATCGTCGCTTCGAGAAATCAATATGAAGAGCTGCTTGCATTGCTCCAAACGAAGAATGGCGGCTCTGATCTGGAAGACCGCAAAGTATTTGCTGCCAAGGCTTTCATGACGTCATCGCATTATGATACATTGATCTTTAATTACTTTAATAAGGAGCTGGCACTACCTGTTTTCAAACAAAGCATACTCGACGCAAAAACGCTGCGCTATGGTGAAAATCCTCACCAAAAGGGGACTTTCTACGGCGACCTGAGCGAGGTATTTGAGATATTGGCTGGGAAGGAACTATCATATAATAACCTCGTAGATGTGGAGGCTTCAATCAATCTGGCAGCGGAGTTTACCGAGCCGACCTTTGCCATCATGAAGCATACGAATAGCTGTGGCCTGGCATCAAGGCCTGCCATCTCAGAAGCCTACGCAGCTGCGCTGGCCTGCGACCCGACATCTGCATTCGGCGGGGTGCTCGCAGCCAATAGGACTATCGACGTGGCTACTGCGAAAGAAGTAAACAACTTGTTCTTTGAGGTGCTGACCGCTCCGGACTATGAGCCTGAAGCGCTGCAGATACTGATGCAAAAGAAGAACAGGATATTGCTAAAATTGAAGAAAGATAATAAGCCAGCCAAAATGTTTAAGTCACTGCTCAATGGTGTATTGGAGCAGGATGTAGATACGATAAGCGACAAGAAGGAAAGTTTCAAAGTAGCTACAGAGAAGAGTCCGACTGAGAAAGAATTGTCTGACCTGGAGTTTGCCATCGTAGCTGTCAAGCATCTGAAAAGTAACGGCATCGCTATCGTCAAGGACAAGCAACTCATAGGTATGGGTTGCGGGCAAACCTCGCGTGTGGATTCGCTCGAATCAGCACTGAAGAAGGCTAAGGCCTTTGGCTTTGATACCAAAGGTTCGGTGATGGCTTCGGAGGCATTTTTCCCATTCCCTGATTGTGTCAATATATCTCACGAAGCAGGCATCACCGCCATCTCACAGCCGGGCGGTAGTATCAAGGACCAGGACTCAATCAATGCTGCTAATGCCAATGGGCAGGCGATGGTCATGACCGGCGTAAGGCACTTCAAACATTGATGTAAGAGCATTTAGACTTCCGATATTAGGGATAACTTAAGTTTGTGAACCACTTGGTGTTTCGCATAGCTTTTCTGTATATTTATACTATGTATAGAAGAAATAAAAAGATCTTCTTACAATTAGTCCAACCCCTAAATAAAATATATGAGAAAAATATATGCTTATTCGGCATGTCTCTTCTTTAGTTTACTGACCATACAAGTGCATGCCCAGAGTAATGTGGGCATAGGAACCCTCACTCCAGACAATAGCGCAGTTCTCGATCTGACGGCAAACAATAAGGGGCTCCTCGTGCCCCGGGTGTCGCTGATCTCAGTGACAGATGTAGCTACTATATCTGCTCCGACTGTGAGCTTGCTGGTGTATAATACCAATGTGGCGATCACTGGTGGTACTGGTTTAGGCTTTTATTATTGGGATGGTGCACACTGGCAGTCGCTGAGCGTATCAAGCGGAACAACTGGCCCCGCAGGACCTACAGGGTCTGCAGGTGCGGTCGGCAATACCGGCCCTACCGGTCCAACTGGCCCGACCGGACCTGCCGGCACGGCTGGATTCACTGGCCCGACCGGACTCAATGGGACAAATGGTATAGATGGTCTGAATGGCCTGCAAGGACCGGCAGGATCCAATGGAATAAATGGCACGAATGGAATAAATGGGATCGATGGTAATACAGGTGCTACAGGTCCGACGGGTGCAGGTGCTACCGGCCCGACAGGTCCGACTGGTTCTCTGGGACCGATAGGTAATACTGGCCCCGCTGGTCCTACCGGCGCAGGCGCTACCGGCCCGCAAGGTGTGACAGGCAATGACGGCCCGACTGGTCCGGCAGGCCCGACTGGCGCTGGAGCCACAGGTCCGCAAGGTATAACGGGTAGCGTAGGTGCTACAGGCCCGGCAGGTCCTACAGGCGCAGGAGCTACAGGCCCGCAAGGAGTAACAGGTGCGACAGGATCTACGGGTAGTATAGGTAATACCGGCCCGGCTGGTCCTACAGGAGCTGGTGCTACTGGTCCGCAAGGCCCGTCAGGTACAGTCGGTGCTACTGGTCCGGCGGGTCCAACGGGTGCAGGTGCGACCGGTCCGGCAGGCCCAACAGGTCCGGCGGGTACAGTGGGCGCTACAGGCCCGGCAGGCCCGACTGGCGCAGGTGCTACTGGTCCGGCAGGTGCGGTGGGCGCAACTGGCCCAGCTGGTACAAATGGTACTAACGGTACTACTGGCCCGGCAGGCCCAACAGGTGCCGGAGCAACTGGTCCGGCAGGTCCGACTGGCCCTGCGGGTACAGCTGGTGCTATGGGCCCGGCAGGTCCTACAGGTGCAGGTGCTACGGGTCCTACAGGTGCCGCTGGCGCAGCAGGCGCCACTGGTCCGGCAGGTACAGCGGGCGCTACCGGCCCTGCAGGTGCAGCCGGTCCTACGGGAGCCGCTGGCGCAGCAGGTGCAACAGGCCCGGCAGGTACAGCAGGTGCTACCGGTCCGGCAGGAACTGCGGGTCCTACGGGTGCGGCGGGAGCTGCAGGTCCTACAGGTGCAGCTGGTACTGCAGGAGCTACCGGCCCGGCTGGCGCAGCTGGTGCTACAGGCCCGGCAGGTACTGCGGGTCCCACAGGCGCAGCAGGAGCTGCGGGAGCAACAGGTCCCGCAGGCGCGGCAGGAGCTACAGGTGCAGCAGGTGTCACGGGGCCGACCGGCCCACTAGGCCCTGCAGGTGGTGACCTGAGCGGTACCTATCCAAATCCGGTGGTAGTAGGTCTTCAGACAGTGCCTATAAGCCCGGCTACCCCGCTTAATAGTAATATACTTCAATTTAATGGTACGAGCTGGGCGCCGGCCAATACGGATTCTATATTCTGGAAGCTTAGAGGCAATACTGGTACCAGCCCGTCCACGTCATCTATCGGAAACGTGGCAAACAATAATTACATCGGTACAACTGATGCGAGAGACTTCGTACTCGCTACGAATGCACGTGAGCGCATGCGTATCACCTACAGTGGTTTCGTAGGCCTCGGCACACTGAATCCCGGCGGCCCGCTCGATGTAGCAGGCAACCTCAATACACTGGCGAGAAACTTCTTCCGTAACGTGAATACAACTGCGGGCAGCCGCGCTGATATCAATATCCAAACGGATGGAGCGAATGGCGGATTCCGCGATGTCTATATCGGTGTAGATGATGGCTTTACCGGCCTCGGAAACTACAGTACCAACGGCGGTGCTTACTTTGACAACCGGACGAATGGACCGCTCTTCTTCCAGAATGCCTCTGCCAATGCAATGGCCATCCTGCCATCCGGCGCTGTAGCTATCGGTACAAACTCAGTCAATACTAACGTCAAACTGGCAGTATCAAATGGCTCTCAAACCCTGAGCGTGATACCGGGATACCATGGCGCCACATTGGATCCAACTTATACTACACTGGATATGCCGAACACAGCAAATCTCTTCATATGGGACAATCTGCAGGTCAATAACAACGTGACAGTAGATGCACTTGCCGGTACAGGTGTGCGCAATGTGATGGCGGATGCGACAGGCAAACTGGTTATTTCTGCAACCAATAATGCGGTGACCACACTCTGGGGAGGCATAGATGTCGGCGATATCGGAGGCACGATGGTGACTACCAACCCTGCAGGTATCATCCAGTCGGGTACTGTGAACAATAGTAATGCTGCGGATGCTTCATATCATGTCACCTTCAATACCAGTGTAGCCAGCTATACGCCGACCGTCACGCTCGTCAGCAGAAATCCTGGAACACTCACCAGTCAAAGCAGCCAATGGAACAATGATAATGATGTGTTTTTTGTGGTAGGCAATTTAAATCCTACGGGATTTGATGTGTTCTTCAAGGAGCAGGCAGGCAATACCCAGAGCCTGAGAATGGAGATCACAGTCGTAGTCAAGAACTTCTAATA
>JAOQAO010000277.1 GCA_025963485.1 Bacteroidota bacterium
GAAGCAGCCCCTTATACGCATAATCAACAACGACGGTGTGGGTTACTATCTGTCTGATAAGGCCGATAAGATACCCCTCTGCGGTAAATTTACAGCACATGTACCTGTGGCTATCGGAGTGGTGGAAACCCGCGAGGACCTTTATGGTGACAGCATCATCCTCTCTGAGATCTATGGCATGGCTAAATACATGCAGCAAGATTCACTGATGGGCGCGATGATAGATCACATCTATGTGCTGGAGAGCGGTGACCTGGAGCTGTATACGAAGTTCGGCTATCATACGATCAAATTTGGCAGGGCCGGTGATGGGATGGTAGAGAAGTTTGAGAAGCTGAAGACATTTTACCGCGAGGGGCTGACGAAAGTAGGATGGGATAAATACAGCGTGATCAACCTCAAGTACAAGGACCAGATAGTGTGTGAAAGGAAGACAGCAGAAGCAGTAGTAAAGACAAAGAAAAAAGAAGATAAACAAGACAACCCAAAAGATACTCTAACTAATCAACCATAAATCGCAAGTAGTATGCAAACCGTCAAAGAAAATCCAATCGTAGTAGGCCTCGATATAGGTACGACCAAGATCGCTGCCATAGTGGGCCAGCAAGACCAGTATGGCAAAATAAAAGTACTCGGTATAGGCCGTGCCGACTCTCAGGGCGTAGCACGCGGCGAGGTCGTGAATATCGAGATGACGGTGAGCGCGATCAAGGATGCTGTAGCACAAGCCGAGCAGCAATCTGGCGTAGAGATCAAGGTGGTCTACGTGGGCATAGCAGGCGAGCATATCTCCAGCAAACAAAACCGTGATATCTACACGCTCGCGGATTCCGATACAGAAGTTTCCGATCTGGACATCAAGGCGATGATCCAGAATATGCACCGCCTCGCATTGGAGCCAGGTGAGCGTATCATACATGTGTTGCCTCAGGAGTTTTTCATCGATGGCAATCCGGTGGCTAAGACGCCTATCGGTATGTGCGGTAGCAGGCTGGAGGCGAACTTCCACATCATCACCGGCAAGGTGGCAGCTGCGCAGAACATCAAGAAGTGTGTAGAACGTGCTGGCCTGCAAATGATCGGTCTGATCCTGGAGCCATTGGCTTCATCGGCATCTGTGCTGAGCGAGGAGGAAATGGAAGCGGGCGTTTGCCTCGTGGATATCGGTGGCGGTACCACGGACATCGCGATATTCCAGGATAATATCATCCGCCATACTGCGGTGATCCCTTTCGCGGGAAATATCATCACGGAAGATATCAAGACCGGCTGCATGGTGCTGAAGAAACAAGCTGAGAAACTGAAGGTGCGTTTCGGTAGTGCATTGCCACAGGAAAATCATGACAACGAGATCATCTCCATTCCCGGCATCAACGGCCGTGAGCGCAAGGAGATCTCTATGCAGATGCTGGCAAAGATCATCAACGCCCGTATGGAGGAGATCGTTCAGCAAGTATACTTCGAGATACGCAGCAGCGGATATGCTAATAAGCTGATCGGTGGTGTAGTGATCACGGGAGGTGGTTCGCAACTGAAGCACCTGAAGCAACTGGTAGAATACCACACCGGCCTCAGCGCAAGAGTCGGTCTGCCTACAGAATACCTGGCAAAGGACACAAAGGATGAACTCAAGAATCCAATGTACTCTACGGCTATCGGCCTGATCATCGAGGGTATCAAAGAACTCGAAGACCAGCAGCGTGGCCTCAACAAACGCAAAGCGGAATCTATCGCGAAAGAAAAGGAAATGGCTCAGGCAGCAGCGGCAGTAGAAGCTACTACTGCGACTGTAGAAACAATGGAAGAACCTGCTCCGCCTATTCACTTTGAGATGAAGCCGGAGACGCCGGCAGCTAAGAAAGCCAAGAAAGACTCATGGGTCAAAGGGCTACTGACGAATGTGAAAGACTGGTTTGAAGATGAGAGCGTGAATAAAGATTTCGAATAAAAACAAAACAACAATTACCCTAATAATAAATCAACAGATATGACCAATTTACAGTTTGATCTCCCAAAAGACCAGTCGTCTATCATCAAGGTGGTAGGTATCGGCGGTGGCGGCAGCAATGCTGTCAATCATATGTTTGAGCAAGGCATCATCGGTGTCAACTTTGTGATCGGCAATACCGACTCACAGGCGCTGGACACGAGCCGCGTGCCTAACAAAATACAACTCGGACCTAAGCTCACGCAAGGCCTCGGCGCAGGATCCAATCCTGAGTGCGGTATGCAGGCAACGGAGGAATCCATCGAAGAGATAAAAGAAATACTGAGTAAGAATACCAAGATGGTATTTGTCACTGCAGGTATGGGCGGTGGTACTGGTACCGGTGGCGCTCCTGTAGTAGCGCGCATAGCACGCGAGATGGGTATCCTGACGGTGGGTATCGTGACGACACCTTTCTCCTTTGAAGGAAAGAGGAAATACAACCAGGCGCTGCAAGGTATCGAAAGGCTGAAAGAGCAGGTCGATACGATCCTCGTGATATCTAACGACAAGATCCGTGAGATGTATGGCAACGCAAGGCAGTCGGATGCTTTCAACCATGCGAATAATATCCTGACTATGGCTGCCAAGAGCATTTCGGAGATCATCACTGTACCGGGTTATATCAACGTGGATTTCGCGGATGTGAAATATGTAATGATGGCAGGCGGTGCTGCGATCATGGGCTCTGCATCAGCAGAAGGCGATAGAAGAGCTCTGAAAGCTGTACAAGGTGCACTCAACTCACCACTGCTGAATGACAATGACATCAGGGGCGCTAAGAAGATATTGGTGAATATCTCTTCCGGTCTCGATGAGCAAGTAACTATAGACGAGATCACTGAGATCAACGAATACATACAGGAAGTAGCCAAGGATACCGACATTATATTTGGTACCTGCGACGATGCGAGCATGGGCAGCAAAATCTCAGTGACGATCATTGCGACAGGATTTGAAGCTACATACAAACCAGCCTTCCTCACCCCGGTCAATAAGATCGTACGCGACCTGAATGAGGAAACAAAAGCACCTGAAGTAAAGCAACCGATAGCAAAAGAAAAACCACAACTCAACCTGCTCAACCTGGATGACGAGCCAATAGTGCAGAAAGCCGCTCCGGTAAAGGAAACGCCAGTTGTAGCTTCTATCCCTACACCAGTCGTAGAGGAAGAAAAAACGATCATGAACCTCGAAGAGGAAGAGCCTTATACGCTGTTCTCTATGATGGACAGCAAAGCTGAGGAAGAAGTGGCAAGTGAGAATGTGGTTGTTTTCGAATTTGAAACGACGTCAGAAGAGTTGACAGAGGAACTGGTACAGGAAGAACTGACCGTGGAAGAAGAAGTGATCATCGAGGAGGTAATAGTACAGGAGGAAACATTCCACGTGGAAGCTGTCGCAGAAGTCACAGAAGAAATAGTTGAAACCGCTGCACCTGAGATCGAGACTACAGTAGGTGAGGAAAAAGAGGAAGAGAACTTCGTCGTATTCAATGTGAAGAGCTACGAGGCCAATGCCAACGAAGTGGTATCAAAGGAGTCCCTTGATCGCCAGCTCAATGACCGCAAGCGTATCTTGTCTCAGCTCAGCTACCGTTCGCTCAATAAGGGCAACATGAATGAACTGGAAACAACTCCGGCATACCTGAGAAAAGGCGTAGAGGTACAAAACACGATGCACTCAAACACTACCGAGCTGTCGCGCTTCTCTATCGGCCAGGACAATATGAATAACCGTCCTGAGGTGAAGAAAGACAATTCGTTCCTCCACGACAATGTGGACTAATACCAGACATGAGACGTTAGATTTGAGACATTAGACAATACAAGTTAAAGACAACATTAAAACTCCTGCACTACGCAGGAGTTTTTTATTTTTAGGCGATATGCCGCAGACCATTCAGGAAATAGAAGATGAGATAGTCGAGGAGTTTGACCAGTACGAGGATCAGATGGACAAGTATGAGTATATCATTGAGCAGGGCAGGCTGCTGCCTGCTCTACCGGAGGAATATAAGACGGATGACTTTATGGTCAAGGGGTGCCAGTCTAAAGTGTGGCTCAGGGCATATATGGAAGGTAATGTGATGAGGATACAGGTGGATTCCAATACTGCGATCACAAAGGGTATAGCTGCATTGCTGTGGCGCGTCTTGTCCGGGCAAAAACCCGGCGATATCGTCAATGCCAAACTTGATTTCATCGATAGGACAAGTTTGCGATCGCATTTGTCTTCACAGCGATCCAATGGATTGAGCGCGATGATCGTTAAGATCAGGAATTATGCGGCGATGTTTGATGTTCAGCCTCCGAAGGAGGATTAATAAAAGGACTAAATGTTAGGTCACTTTTGAGGTTTGGGATTCCTTCAGTTTTATCACGTCTATTCTATATTTTGAAAAACTTCGGAATGACGCGCTTTTCCTTGTTCGTCTCTAATTGCTTCTGATCGCATCTACAGGACGCATACGAGATGCCTGCCATGCGGGTATGAAGCCGGCGAAGATGCCGATGATGATAGAAATAGAAAGACCGATAGTGACATTCTGTGCGGTGATGTGAAACACGAAGGTTGACTCTGCTTGTTTCAGCAGGAAATTAGCCAGTGAGGCGAGGCTGAATACCATGAAGAGTCCCATAAAACCTCCTACCAAACAGAGCATGATCGCTTCGAGCAAAAATTCGAGAAGTATATATATCTGCTTTGCGCCAAGTGCCTTTTTGATGCCGATGATGTTGGTTCTCTCTTTGACCGATACGAACATGATATTGGCAATGCCAAAGCCTCCAACGAGGATAGAAAAGCCGCCGATGATGAAGCCAGCCAGATTTACAAAAATAAAGAGTGATGATATCTTGTCAGTGATCATGCTCATCTGGTTGATGGCAAAATTGTCATCCTGAGATGGTGGCACCCTGCGTATAGAGCGCATAGCGCCTTTCACCTCATAGCTCAGCTCCTCGACCGGTACGCCAGCCTTTGGCCGTATGGCCATGAGCGGGTCCTCCCCACCTCCCCCATTGGTATTGACAAAAACATTGAGGATAGAGTAAGGCACCATGACCATATTATCAAGGGTCCAGCCGATCATGTTATCGCCCTCTTTTTTGAATACGCCGACTATCTTCAGCCTGATGCCCTCGACACGTATCTCCTCGCCTTCGACATTTGTCCTTCCTTCAAACAAACTTTCTGCAATAGCAGAACCGATTATACAAACGTAAGTAGGATTGTCTGCTTCGGTCTGCGTAAAATAACGCCCCTGAGTAAAATCCATATCCTTGATATGATTATATTCATAGGTAGCGCCAGTGAGGGTGATCTTCTCAGCGGTCTTGTCTTCATACTTCACGGTCTTGCCCCCGTTGAACGAAACAAGCGCTGTAGCCTCGGCCAGTTTGAGCCTGTCGCGCACCTGAGCCATCTCCCCTTGATTGACTTGGGGCCGGTTGTAAAATCTCCACCACGGATAATCATCTGTGAAAATGAGCGGCCACTTCTGTACATATAGTATGTCGCCGCCGAATGTGTCGAAACTATCTTTGATATTCCTCTCCAGAGAGTTGACCGCCGTGCGCACGGATATGACACAAAGAATGCCGATCGTAATACCGGTCAGCGAGAGGAATGAACGCAGCTTAGATGACCTTAATTCCTCAAAGGAAAGGCGCAGGCTCTGGAAGAAGATCTTGAGAATAACGTTCACGCGGTAAAGCTAGTTAAAATAGAGAATAGCGAATAATGAATGGAGAATAGAAAAAAATCAATTAGTGATTTATTCCTCCCACTCGTATTCGAACCCGGGGTAGTACTCTTTGGGATCGACGTTGTCTACGAAATTTGGCGGGAGGTTTTTGATGAATTTGTATTTAGTGATATAACCGTTTTTCTCCCAGGGCTGACCGATGGAGAGAGAGTTGAGGAAGAAAATGGCTACCTCATGCTGAGAAAGCTGGGCGCGGAGGATTTTGACATAGTCATATTTTTGAATGTCCGTGATGAAATCTGTAGAATCCACGTAATTGACGATCTGGAACAAGTGCCTATAGTAATGGGCCAGACGCAACTGATGCCCACCGAAATACATACTATCAGGATTGTAGGCTGTTCTTTCTTTGCGTACCTCGAGAATAATATCGGTGGTGAGCTGCCGATCGTACCTTTTCTCAAGGATATGCTCCAGGATGGGCAGCGTACTCTGTGAAACTCCAAAAAACAGCAGCAGATAGGTGATATCGATCGTTTCTATCTTTTTGCGATCAGCGGGGATGGCCGGAGAAGCTTCTATAAAAGGAGAAACGATCTTGTATAGCTTGGTAAACTGGCTTTTGATCTCGCGAAAAACGAGGGGGCCATTGATGTATTTATGCTCCTCGTATGGCAGGCGGTATTCCATCTCGGTGACATTCTGCCGATGAAAGCGGAGCAGTTCAAAGAACTTGGTCTCAAACTGCTGCTTTTCAAATGATTTATTCTGTACGATGATGGTCTCGTAAAGCAGAAAGAAACCGGCCAGGTAAAACATCGGGCCGACTAAGCCGCCGATGAAACTGCCAAACTCACTGGCGAGCAAGGGGTCAAAGACGCCTTTTGCATTGTGGAAGCTACTCGTAAGACCAAAAAAAGTGATAAGGACAAAACCTACGGCCGACAAAGAAAATGCCGTAATAACCCTCCAACTCCAGTTTCTCATTGTGCCAATTTAATGAATACTTCACTCAAATGGCGTACCAACATATATAAGAGAGAGATAAAATCGATCTATTTGATCAAGACCTCAAAGGAAAGAGGGGGAAGCTCGACCTTGCCGCCGCTAGTGATATGACCAAAGACAGACCTGAAATTTGCGAGTTCCAATCCCGTTTCTATAGATTGCTTTTCTTTTGACTTATTGAAAACAAATAAAACAGTCTGGCTAAAATAGCTGCGCTTGATCATCATGATGTCGCCTTTGGCGGCGACGTCAGTTTCGCCGTATGATAGCGCGATGTAGTCGGTGCGGAGTTTCATGAGTTGGGATAAAGCAACTTCATAACGCTTGTCGGCCGGCGCGCTAAATCCTTTTAAGGCCAGGCTATCCAGTCCTGTACCCGGTATGGCCGCAGCAAGCGCCATAAGCATAAGCAACCGGTCATCGCTGGCCTCATGCAGCCAGATGCTATGATCACCGGGATCTGAAAACATGAAACTGCGATCTGTCCCAAATTTAATATTTGTAGCACTGTAGTGCGAACCATAGCGATCCGCAGACTGGCGAAGCCAGAGCGCTATAGTGTCAAAATTCTTGTCTCCAAATAGCGCTTCACAGGCATCTATATTAGCAGGTATATGCTCTTTCAGCCTGACGCTATCCATATACCGCTGAGTATACATAGGACCTATTTGTTTAGGGTCATTCACCACTTCGCCATATTCCAGCGGAATCAAAATATCATTGGAGCGTGACACATCGTCATTGGCATAAATGCGGATATAGGTGCGTTTCATTTTTTGCGCTTCATCGGGGATGGTGATCATCATCTCCTCGTTGACGCGTTTGATGAAGCCTTTGCCTAGTTTTAAATTTTGCCAGTAGCAGGCGATGGAAAATGGAGAGCGGGAGTAATTCACTGAGATAGTGAAGCTGCCACGGCCGAGGCGGGAGGTATTGATGACAGGACGGCCGGGATCGGGTTTGTCTGTTTTGAGAGCTTTCTTCAACACAACACAGTAGGCTGTACCCTTGACCCAGAGCCGCATCTCGGCGACTGGTTTGAGTTCCTCCTGAGCTGTGACTGTGATGATGTTATCCTTTTTATTCCAGAGGTATTTGATGCCTTTGGAAAAAGTAATGGAATCGATCTGTTTCGGCTGTTTGAAATAATCTGTAAGCTTCAGGTGCGTGATATCTGCTTTCAGCGTGATGGGTTCGATAATATCCGAGATGGCGTGAACTGCGGGGAAGGTAGTTTGTGCAGATGCAGTGATAGAATAAAACAGAGTGCAGAACGCTAAAAAAAGGATACTGGCTTTTGATGTCATTACCGGTGCTTTCAGGAGATTAAAGTGTGATGCCTAATTTGGCTAAATGATAGTGCAGCAGGCCTTCTACCGGCTTATTGGTGATGGTGCCGACATGGATGCCGAGATTGGTGCAGTGCCTGCGAAGTACCTCCTCAAAATAGAAAGCAATAGAGCCAACGAAATGGGTAGGCACACTCTTGTAGTTTTTGTAACAGCAGACGTGAAGATTGAGGAACTCGTACATGCCCTCATCGACCATGTCCTGGATGTACTGATCGGTGCGATGCTCTGAGCAGAAGCGCATGAATGACGCCAGGTACACATTGGCGTGTGGCATCATGTAAATGCGTTCGAGTATCTGATTCTTGTCTGGTTTGAACCATGATTCAAACTCCCTGCGGATATCATCCGGCATGTGTTTGTAGAAATAATCGCGGAGCAAGCGCTTGCCATAATAACTGCCACTGCCCTCATCTCCCAGTATATATGCCAGAGAAGGTACTTCCTGGTATATTTTGGCACCGTCAAAATAGCAGGAGTTGGAGCCGGTGCCGAGTATACAGGCGATGCCGGGTTTACCATCGCAGGTAGAGAAGGCGGCGGCATCGAGATCATGATCCACTTTGATATCGGCGTTCTTAAAATTGATGTACAAACCGCGAGCTACTTTCATCTGGAGTTCTTTGCTCGAGCCTCCTGCACAATAGAAATACACGTGGGTCGCTTTAGGGCCGTATTCGCGGAGTAGATTATTGGCGAAAACTTCGTTGAGGATAAACCATTCGTCGTGAAAGAAGGGGTTGAAACCAATGGTGTTGGTCTCTATGATCTGCTTTGTGTCTCTATCGAAAAGTATCCAGTCACATTTGGTAGAGCCGCTGTCTGCTACTATTATCATCCGCGTGGTTTAAGGCTAGAAAGTTAGTGCTTACAGAAACATACCGTTTCCAAAGCGATCCTATTCTCCACTAAGTTAGTGTTGTTTAGACGCTATGTCAAACAAATACACTTAAATTTTGCAAATCGAGAAAGCCCAGGCACTGACGGAACCGCTATGATCACATGCCGCGTCCTGTCTTCTTTGCGAACCTGACGTCGTATTTGTGATAGGTCTTGAAGTAAGGAATGGTGATTTTGACGGAAGCATGCACTTCTGCGTTATAGACATATTTTTTTGCGAAAAGGCAGAGTATATCCTGCGTACCGATGACCAGCGGGCCTGCGCGCAGCGTCATACCCAGGCCCATATTGCCATATACGTCTACTGATACAGGTATGTAGGCACCGAACCATTTATTCTCATACTTGGCTGTACCAGTGAACACCGAAACCTGATGCACCATGTTGCCATTGGGCGACATATTGGGTGAAATGATCGCGGTACCCATCACGCCGAGTCCATGCCATATATTGTAATCAACGAAGAGGTTGAAGCGGGTGGGCAACCACATAGTGAAGTAGCCCTTATTGTCCTGTAGTAACCTGAAGCGCGAACGAATAGTATCATCGACGCTCTGGACGCCGTTAGGAAATTTGACATGGCTTACATCCCAGTTTTGAACATCGGCATTGAAGTTGCCGCTGTACTCGCCGCGTTTGAAACGGATGGCACCAAAATCTATCACGGAAACACCTACAGCAAGTTTATATGGCTTAGGGATATACCCGGACCATGATCCGCCACAGTTCATCTGCTCCCCGCGATCGTCCTTATCCGGCCTGAGCTCATAGACCACGCCCATATCGACAGCGGCGGTCGGTGTAGCATATTTGTAGTTCAGCACGTCCTTGGCATATGAGGGGAGTGACTTCGCTATATCCTGCGGGGCATATTGCCTGGATGTGATCAGGCCCTGTGAGTAGGCATAGCTGATATTGGTCCTGTTGATGCTGAGGGAATTTAGTTCCGGCCATTTGTAGTTGAGATTGCTCGAATAGACATAGCCGCCTATAAGCGGCTGGAGTATCTTTAATGTACCTCCGACCTTGATCGTGGTGAGGTCTTTCTCGTATACCACGCGCGAGTAGGTGATACCGAAATCATTCCAGGCGAGTGTCTTGATACCGAGGTTAGCATTACTCAGACTCTTTCCCACGAAGTGCGTGACCGCGTCGGCCTGGCTACCCATGCCATAATATGCAGAGCGGGCCAGTGTCTCACTGACATTATCGGCATTAAAAATAAAATTGGTGTGGTAGGTGATCGCGATGGCGTTCTTGTTTGGCTTTTTCTTATTGCCAAAAGAAAACATGAAGGATAGCGGCCCCTGGAGCTGCATACCGAAATAGGCGTTCTTGTTATTGCCATTGAGGCGCTCGTGGAGAAAGTCATTTTGAAAATTGGATGTGGAAGTCGGATGCAGGAGATATTTGCGGTCGATGCCGATGTAGTTGTTATTGACCGAGGCGCTGACGCCCACGAGATTGATGTCGGCTACGAAGGGACTATTGGCGATAGCGGGATTGAAGGTCACGGCGGAAACACCTCCGTAGGCGCTACCCTCCAGTCCTGTGAGGAACTGAGCCTGCGCCATAGAGCAAAGGAAAAGGGCAAGGATGGTAAGCAGGTGATTTCTCATAAATAATTCTGTTTTGCGTGCGTGAAACAAAAGTTGAATTATTCATCATACCGTAATTTTTATCCTTGTGAAATAATACCTGCGGCTATGATTTATAAACGACTTTAGCCTCAATTTTAGTATTAAGGGCTTGTGCCTCTATACTTGGTTAGACGAAAACGCGTACCAAAAGATTCACCTGAAGGCAATTTATTTATACAGCTATTATGTTGATTTGGAGAACCTTACTCGGTTAGCATTCTTTCGCTTTGACCTGCCAGATCAGAGCTATTTGAGTGGGATAGCTGTCGATAAAAGGCAACGGTTTGGTCTCTAATCAGGTGACTACTTGTCATGAAAAATGAATTATACCGGGCTGGCATCTCAATATCTGAATTTATTCTGTTTGTGCTGCTGCATTGACCCTCCAAACCTCCTAAAGGAGGCCTTAATACATTGCAAAGCGATCAATACGAAATGCGTTTATGTTGGCTATTACAGCAGATATTTTACTTATAGTTTTGCTTTGCGCTGCTTCCACATATAGCCGTAGAGGACGGGGAAGTAGTAGATGTAAGAGATAGCGAGGAATGCGGCAAAGATGCTGTAATAAGTGAGGTTGAGATCGAAGCTATGGCATCCCCCAAAAGCGACAGGAACTTGCGCTTTGAAACCAAAGGCGATAATGGGCGAGAGAATGACCAGCCACTCGCCGGTGACGCCAAAAGGATAGAGGAAAATGAAAAATGAATAACGCATCCATAGCAGCCAGCGGGGCTGTCTGCCCAAAAGACCAAGGAAGTAAAAAGAGTAGCGGATAAGTTCTGTGAGGGTCCATGCAAAACTGACCATCAGCAGGCCATAAAATGCATAACGCAGCTCTTCATCCCCTATGAACAGATTGAGCAAAATGAGGACGAGGATACGCGAGGCTACTTGCGCCGCTGTGGACCCAAGGGGTGAGCGAACCCAACCCAGTACTGCATGAATGATCTCCAGGACTGCGAGGCCCTGAGCAATATTGAGCAGCAATAGACTGATGCTCCCCATTTTGGCTAAAAAAGCTAAGGCAAAAGCTGCCCATGCCAGAAATGCGATGCCATTATATGCCAGCAGGTAGTATTTGATCCCTTTTTTCATTTCTTCTTTTCTCGTTTAATATAACTGACCGTCGCGTCAGGCGACATCATAAATGGTATTTGTTTCCAGGTATTGTATTTGGTGAGGAGCTGTGGCTTTTTATCACCATCTACAGATGCGACATACATATCTTCAAAGAAAGTGCGGTAATCATCTATCAATTCTCTCCCACCCACGGCTCCATGGCCGGGGACAACCGTTTTGACATTAAACCTATGCTCCATCGTATCAAAAGCAGCCAGATAACCTTTGGACGAAGAGAGATACCTTTTGAACATGGCAGGAGCGGCCTTATTAAGCACTACATCTCCGGTGAATAAAACCTGTCTGTTTTGCAAATAGACCAACACATCGCTTTGTGTATGGGCACTGAATCCAAGATTAAGGATGGTCACGGTCTCATCGCCGACTTTAAGTACCAGGCTATCGGTCACCCACTGTGTGGGAAGGGTACCTTCTCCGTTTTCGGACAGCCATTGGGCCTTGTCGTATTTAGCGCCAGCTATGATCGTGCTGTTCTTATAGAGCTTATTTCCTTTGGAGTGATCGCCATGGATATGCGTATTGACCACGATCACGGGCTTGATACCGGCGATCTGCCTGACCGTGTCATAAAATGCCGTGGCGCCTTCGTCCATTTTGGTATCCACGACCAGTACGAGGCTATCGGATGCCAATATACCGCTATTGCCTCCACCACCGGTCACTATAGTGAGCTGATTGTCATAATGAATGGTTTTCATCACCATCATCTCCCGGATAAAAGGCCGGACATATATAGCATAGAGTACTCCACAGGTCAGGACGACAACCCCTGCCAATATCAACAGCCGGATCAATATTTTTTTGAATTTCACGTTATAATTTGTGGAATAAAGCTAAAAAATATGTTGATGCGAGTACAAATATTCTCTGCCGCGGATACTGGAGAGCCTGATCCCGGCATCAGGGAGCGGAAACAGCCATAATTCCAGCCTAAAACACATTCATTTTGAGCCCGGAATAATAAAAACCTCTGAAGACCGGTTTTAAGCCCTGTAGCATTCATTTCTGGGCCCTGTAGATGCGATTATTTTGTTTTGAATATATACAACCTATTACGTAAATTTAGCCTCTTGTATACGGAGTCACCTAAAATCATGCAACCCTTATTTAGAATAGAATGAAAAAAATCTACACTGCTGTTATTGCTATTATCTGCTGCTTCGGATGGGTCAGTGATGTCCGTGCGTCTCACGCGCAGGGAGCCGACCTCACGTACCGGTTTATCAGCTATAATCCGGGTACAGGCCAGTCTACCTATGAGGTCACTGCTACGGAGTACAGGGATTGCACGGGTATACCGGCAGACGCCAGCATGACGCTGAATGTCACCAATACCGGATGCGCCGGCGGCAGCTACAGTACGAACTTCAATATGCCGATGATAAATGGCCTGCCCTGCCCCTATGGCGGGGTGTCGACATCCGGCAGTGGATGCGAGGTATCACAGCTCTGCCCTGCGGATCTCTCTCAGAGTACCTGCAGCGGAGGTACCTTTCCGGGTGTGCAGAAATACGTATACCGCACGACCATCACCCTGCCGGGCAACGGCACGGCTGCCAACCTGTGCAACCAATGGCTGCTTTCTATAACTATCTCTGCAAGAAACCCCTCCAGTAATCTGGCTACTACCGGAAACCTATACATCGAGTCACTCATCAATAACACTATCGACCCTACGACAAGTTTGCCATATGTCAATAGCTCTGTTACTTTCGGCTATGACCCGGTGCCTTTTGTGTGCGATACTTTCCCTATATCTTACAATAATGGCGCTGTGGATGCCAACGGCGACTCGCTGGTATTTCAGCTGATCACTCCGCTACAGGGGCATAATAACCCTCTGAGCTTCAATTTTGGATACACCCAAAACAGGCCGATCATCGTCAGGAATAACCTGTTTGCCTTTGACGTGGCGAGCGGTCAGATCGACTTCACTCCGGGCCAGACCGATGTGGACGTACTGGCGATCAGGGTACTCGAGTACAGGAACGGTGTACTGGTGGGCTCGGTGATCCGTGACGTACAGGTCAAAATACTCAACTGCAACGTACCTGCGGCGATCCAGTTCCCTATATCAAATACAAATAATGCCAATCCACTGGACACAGTGAGCCTCCAGCTGTGCCCGGGCACCACTGCCTCGTGGGATATACAGATGGCCTCTGCAAACGGCGCTGCGATAGTGATCCTGAGTAACCTGCTCGGTAACCCGTCGCCCCTGCCCGGAGCTACGCTCACCACAGTGACCACTACTCCCTCACTCAAAACTGCGCATATCACATGGACGCCACAGATCAGTGACACAGGCTGTCACTACTACCAGCTCACTACCAATACCCAGGACTGCCCGGTAGAAGGTAATTTCACCAAGTCATACAGAGTATGCGTATACAACAAAGTCACGGTATCTCCGCATGAAGCTATCTATTGCGGTACACCGATACAGCTGGCTGCTACGGGGGGTACTAACTCCACCTGGGCTCCCACGACAGGGCTTACTTTCCCTACCGGATTATTTACCCCGCTGGCGGCACCATCAGTGACGACGAGGTACACCTTCACCAGTGACTGCGGAACGGATACCTCGCTTATTATTTTTAACCCTCCGTTTACGATGGATGCAGGACCGGGCGGCAGTATCTGCCAGAACGGCGCACTGCAACTCAATGCCTCCGTAGATAACCTATATGCGCCATATCAGATACTATGGACTCCTTCTGCCGACCTGACAGATCCCGTCTCCCATGCTCAAACTGATTCCATACTCAATCCGATAGCCTCGCCATCAGTGACGACTACGTATACGGTGCAATTCACGGCCAACACTGGCTGTGTGAGGACTGATACTGTCAAAGTAGTGGTAAACGGCCATGCGCCGGCGCTGCAGGCCTCGGCCGACCCTACATCCATTTGCCCGGGGCAACAAACCCAGCTACGGGTGACCGCCAATCCCGATTGCGGCCTGGCCACTATACCATGCACGGGCAACAGCACCCCGATAATCGTAGGCACGGGCAATACCAATCAAGGCGGTAGCCAGTCTCTGTATCCATCCCCATATGGCAACTACTACAAAAGTGCCAGGCACCAGTATCTTTTTCATGCGAATGAGATATCGAGTATGCTGGGATCGGGGGGACAAATATCACAGATCGCACTGTATATAGGCACGCTGAATCAAGGCTCAACGCTGACCAATTTTACGATACGGATGGGCTGTGTGCCGACTACCATAGACAGCCTGGATGGATATGTCAATGACACCTACCTGAGCACGGTGTATGTATTTGACTATACCCCGGTAGCCGGCTGGAACAATCACGTACTCCAGACGCCATATAACTGGGATGGCGTATCTAATCTGGTAGTAGACGTCTGCTTCCATAATACGCCAAGCAATAACATTAACAATAAAATGAAGTACACGGTGACTCCATTCAAGTCAGTATGGTGTACCTATGGCAATGCACCTGCGGGCCAGTGCGGATTCACTGGATCTCAGCAAGGTATCGCTACTACGTATGCGAGCCTTTTCCAAAGGCCGAATTTCAGATTTACGTTCTGCACGACACCTGTAGACAGTCCGCATCTGGTGTGGACCTCATCTACGGGCATAGCACCAGTGCCGCCTAGTGGCAGTGCCACTCCTATCGGTTCGCCGCTGGATCAAACGACCTATCATGTGACACTGACGGATACAAACGGATGTACGAGCACCGACTATGTGACAGTATATGTAGATACTAGCAATCGATTCAAACTGGATCCGGATACATTTATATGCAGTATATCTCCGGTGCAGCTCCATGCGAAAGCTACAGGAAATACCAATCCGGATTCGCTTACATATACCTGGACCTCAAATCCTCCGGGTACTGCACCGATAAGCGGAAAAGGGCTAATACGTGCAAATCCCATTGTGACCCCGACCGTAACTACACTATACACCTGTGTCATAACCGGTGGCGGGCTGGGATGTATCCTCTCTGATACCGCAAGGGTGACAATAGGCAATAATATCCCGGTCAATAAGGTGGTGGACTCCATCACCTGTGCCGGGAATGACGGACGGATCATCATCAATATGAATGCCGGTACATCGCCGTATACCTATACATGGAGCCCGGCAGTAGCAGGCAATCCAAGCACGATCTCAAATCTCGGCCCCAATACTTACTACCTCACTGTAGTGGACAACATAGGCTGCTCAGGCCATGATACCACTACCCTGATAGCTCCTGTGCCACTGGCGCTGACGCTGGACTCTACAGATGTGGCCTGCTTCGGCGCGGCGACGGGTACGGTCACGGCGATAGTGACTGGCGGCAGGGCGCCATACAGGTATACCTGGAGCCCGGCTCAATCTAATACCAATACCCTGACAGGACTGCTCGCAGGGACCTACAGGCTCACTGTGACGGACACGAGCGGGTGTACCATCACCGGCCAGATCATAGTGAATCAACCTCCGGTGCTGACCTCATATGCGATCAAAACTAACCTAACAGGAGCCGGTACCAATGACGGTACCGTCAAAGTACATCAGACAGGCGGTACAGGCCCATACACCTATACCTGGACACCTCCGGTAGTAGGCAATGTCGATACGGCATGCTGCCTCTCTGCCGGCACATACATCATAAGAGTATGTGATAGCAAAGGATGCTGTGTACAGGATACAGCCATCATCACCGTACCACCTCCGATCAATGTGGTCTTCACGCTGGGCAATGTAAGTTGTTTTGGAGTTTGCGACGGATCTGCGAGTGCAGTGGCCACCGGCGGCGTGCAGCCTTATACCTACGCATGGAGCACTACCCCGGTCAGCAATAATGATACGATCCTGAATATTTGTGCAGGTTCGTATACCCTGACAGTGACCGACTCTAACGGGATAACTGTATCCAATACGATCGTCATCGTATCACCTACGCCTATAGATATAGCCATAGACTCCACGCCGATCACCTGCTTCGGCGCCAATAACGGCGCACTCGATGCGACCCCATCAGGCGGTACTCCGGGATACACGGTGAATTGGTCTGCGGGAGCTGATCCGCTGACTGGGCTCAGCCCGGGCATGTATATCGTGACCGTAACGGACGCAGCCAACTGTGTGGCAAAAGACACTGCTTACCTGGGACAGCCTACACAGGTGGTAGCCACTATCGCCTCCACTGATTCTGTGAAGTGCTTTGGCCAAAGTAATGGTGTGGCAAGGGTCTCTGCTACGGGAGGAAGGCCTCCGTATACATACCTGTGGACCGGTAGTGCATCTG
>JAOQAO010000018.1 GCA_025963485.1 Bacteroidota bacterium
GTCAGCCTTTATTTATTTCAGATGTTACTTCTCGCGTCTTGCAGCGTTACAGTTCTATATCGTTTCACCCAAACAATCCCAACACTATGGCAAACGCAAAATTACCACCGCGGCAGAAGATGATCAACATGATGTATCTCGTGCTGACTGCTATCCTCGCGCTCAATGTGACAAGTGAAGTACTCAACGCCTTCAAGACTGTCGACGATGGCATCGGGCAGTCCAACCACTCCCTACAGGTCAAGACCGCGGGGCTTTTCAATGAGTTTAATATCCAGATGGACCTGGATAAAAAGAAGGCTGAGCCCTTCAAGCTCAAAGCAGATGAGGCGCAGAAAGTAAGCACTGCCCTCTATGACCGGCTGGAGCAATACAAACAGCAGATCATCAAAGAAGCCGGTGGTTACGACCCCAAGACCGGCCAGCTCGTGCATAACGATGATATCGATATCGCAACGCGCCTTTTCGTCGAGCAGGACAACGGCAGGAAGCTTAGGGAGGATATACAAAGGACCCGTGAGCAGTTGCTGGCCCTATCGCCGGAAGAAGATCGTGGTACTGTGGCATCAAGCATTCCCCTTACGATAGAAGCTTCTAAAGATCAATTTCCTTGGGAGTTTCACAAATTTAATCAGGTGCCTACAGTAGCCGCCGTCACTCTGCTCTCCAAATATCAAAATGATGTACTGGCTTCCGAAAATCAGCTCGTAGAATATTTCTACAAAAAGATAGATGCGAAGTCTGTGAAAGTGGATAGGCTCACGGCCCTTGTCAGTTCACCATCGAGCTATATCATGCAGGGCCTGTCATACAAGGCTAATATCATGCTGACGGCTTATAGTTCCACGCAGAACCCTGATGTTTTTATAGGAAATTTCACCGGACAGGTGAAGAAAAATGCAAATGGCAACTACGACGAGATCGTATCGTCATCTGAAACACCACCGCTCAGCAATCCGCAGAAAGTGGATGTATCAAACGGCCTCGGCACTATACAAATGCAGGGAAACAATGTGGGAGAAAGCAGATACACCGGAGTGATCCGCGTGAAAGACCCAAGCGGGACAGGATATAAATTTTATCCATTCGAAGGAGAGTACCAGGTGGCTGCAAAAACCGCTGTTGTGTCTCCTACGGCCATGAACGTGCTGTATGAAGGTCTTGATAACCCACTCAGTGTCTCCGTACCCGGTGTAGCTCAAAAGGACGTGAATGCGATATTTGACGGGCCAGGATTACTGGATCGCAAAGCCGACGGGTCATATTCGGTGAAACCTTCCGGTCGCGGGGAATACAAGGTAAAGATATCTGCAAAGGTCGACGGTAATATGCTGTCCATGGGCGAGATGAAATTCAGGGTCAAGCGGGTCCCCGATCCAACACCTATGATAGACGGCATATACTCCAGCGGTAATATGAATGCACAGAAATTTAAGACAACATCAGGCGTAGTACCCAAACTGAATGACTTTGTCTTTGAAACAAAATTCAGCATCCTCTCCTACATGATCGTGGTGATGACTCCGGATGGTGTCCAGAAGATACCATGTACACAAGCTCAATATGATCCAAAATTCTCGGACATGTTATCAAAAGGCAAGATCAAGAAGGGCACGACCGTGACGTTTGAAGAAATCGTGGCACGCGGACCCGCAGGAGACAGGCGTCAGCTAAATCCCGTGACCATTGCTATCACGAGCAACTAATGTTCTACGTGGAATATTTGGTATTTTCACGGAATGGGACATCTACTATTACTACACGGTGCGTTGGGCAGCCAGGAGCAATTTGATGATATCAAAGATGCCTTGAGCAATGATTTCACGATAGATACATTGAGCTTCTCCGGGCATGGCAGAGCGCCATCACTGCAACATGCGTTCACCATACAGAACTGCGCGCATGAAGTGCTCAACTGGCTCAATGATAAACAACGCATCAAGATCGACATCTTCGGACACAGCATGGGCGGCTATGTGGCGCTGTGGCTGGCGAGGTTCTATCCGGATCGAGTGGGAAAGATATTTACCCTGGGTACCAAGCTGGAGTGGAATGAGGCTATCGCTGAAAGCGCGGCAAAGGTACTGAACGCTGAGAAGCTGGCAGCAAAGGTGCCCGCGTATGCACAGGAGCTTCAGGATCGTCACGGTGAGCATGAATGGCACTCCGTATTGCACCGCACCGCTAACCTGTTGCATGATCTCGGTAAGCACCATCTAACCGATGACGATTTTAAAGAGATAAAATCACAAGTGCTGTTGGGGCTTGGAGATATGGATAACATGGTGACAAAAGAAGAAACGAATCACGTAGAGTTTTTGATACCGAATGCCAAATACCTGGAGCTGAAAGATACGCCTCATCCATTGGATAAGGTATCTGTGGAGCTAGTGGCAGGTGAGATCAGGAAGTATTTTTCGCAGTGATAAAAGCAGGTCGCTCCGATGGAGCTATCATTCTTCCCTTTTATTTTTTACAAACAGGATGCTCCTACGGAGCTATCTTTCATCTTCCACTTTCTATAAACAGTAAGGTTATCCGGAGTTGAACAGCAATGTTCCCTGTGGAACATCTACTAAATAAAAAAGGAGCAGAAAATTCTGCTCCTTTTTAGTTCCGTTGCGCTTCTCGGATCTAACCAATATTGCGCAGTTATTTACCAGTTCAGATCATCGTCTTTAAACTCGATCTTGAATGTATCTTTCTTTGGTCCTTCGTGCTTCTTGGGAGATGAAGCTGGAGTTTCTGTTTTGTCCAGATAGTCCGTCATCTTATTGGCACGCTTAGGCTTGACAGGGATGAAATCGCTCACACCCTTCTGTTGATCCTTCTTTACATAAGCTGGCTTCTCAGTCTTGTCGCCTGCTACGAATTCTTTACGGGCAGGACGCTCTGGCCTTCCCTCGCTAGGAGTGAACTCCCTGCGAGCCGGACGCTCAGGACGCGGTGCATCGTTATTGAACTCTCTGCGTGCAGGACGCTCTGACCTGTCGCCTTCGCGCTTGCGGAATCCGCCGCCTTCGCTGCGATCATTGCGTGGACGGCCACCGAAGTCGCCACCACCGCCTCTGCGCTCGAATCCGCCACCGCCACGGCTTCCGCCACCGCCGCCGCCGTATCCACCACCGAATCCGCCTGTTGGCTTTTCCTTAGCACGTGTCACCAGCGGTTTGCCGCGACCGTTTGCATAGAATCCCAGTATCTGCTCAGCTACAGCCGGAGGCGTAGTGATGAAAGTAAACTTGTCAAATACACGGATGTCTTCTACACTTCTCGGATCGATACCAGTCTGATCTGCGAGGAACTGTGCGATCTGTCCTGCATTCATATTGTCTTCGTGTCCACGGGCTACAAACAACCTTGACTTGCCGTCCATGGTTTGATTTGAAGCACCAGCACCACCTATCTCACGATAGCTACCCTCTGCGAGTGTATCTTTGAGAGAGTACTTGAGGATAGCTGCGATCACATGTTCTGCGCCACCGCTTTCTTCGAGTAGTTCCTTAGCTAGATCGAGATATACTTCATGCTGACCCTTTTCTATCAGGCTCTGCATTTCTGTTTTCAGCTTCATGGTCTTCGTACCTACCACATCTGCGATAGACGGCACTGTCTCCCTGCGGATAGTAGCCTTGGTCAGGCGCTCCAGGTGAGCGATATCACGCTTCTCACGTGATGTCACGATAGTGATCGCTGTACCATGCTTGCCTGCACGGCCTGTACGGCCTATGCGGTGAACGTATGATTCAGGATCCTGTGGCAGATTGAAGTTGATGACGTGTGTGAGGTCATTCACATCGATACCACGCGCTGCCACGTCAGTAGCTACGAGGATATTGATCTTCTTCATCTTAAATTTCTTGAGGATCAGCTCACGCTGAGACTGTGTGATGTCACCGTGGATAGCCTCTGCATCATAGCCCATTTCGAGCAGTTTGCTTGCGATCTCATCGGTCTCCATCTTGGTACGGCAGAATACGATACCATAGAACTCAGGTTCTGTGTCTATCACCCTGCAGAGCGTCACAAAACGCTCGCTGTTCTGCACCTCAAAGTATGACTGGTCGATATTGCTATCTGTTCCTGTTACTTTCTTTTCTACTTCTACGAGGTCATATTCCTTCATGAAGGTCTTAGCCAGCTTTAATATCTGAGCAGGCATCGTAGCCGAAAACAAAAGCATACGCCTTTTCTCAGGTACCGACTTCAGGATCTCTCTTACTTCTTCTTCGAAGCCCATATTAAGCATCTCATCTGCCTCATCGAGAACGACGTGAGTGACGCTATTGAGCTTGAGTGTACCCTTCTCTATATGGTCACGTACGCGACCCGGAGTACCAACTACGATCTGTACACCCTTGCGGAGTGCAGCGATCTGCGTGGTATATGACTGGCCTCCGTAGATGGCCTGCACATACAGTTTCTTGTTTCCTTTGAAAGACATAACCTCTTCTGCTACCTGCACCGCGAGCTCGCGTGTAGGGCAGAGGATGATAGCTTGTACAGCCTTGGATGTGTCATCCAGCTGCTCTATCAGCGGAAGGCCGAATGCGGCTGTCTTGCCGGTGCCTGTAGCAGCCTGGCCTACGATATCGCGCTCGCCTTTGAGCAATAGCGGTATTGTCTTTTCCTGAATTTCTGACGGGGTTTCCCATCCTTTTTTTGCCAATGCTTCAAGCACATTGTCGCTAAGTCCGAGGACTTTAAATTTTTCCATTGTTTGTTTTTCAGCCACCACAGGATACGAGCAGGACATAGCTGTGACAGCTGTGTTTTGGTTGCTTGATTCCGGGTGTGACTCGTTAATAAAATTAAGTCGGCAATTTGGCTGCCTGACTTCCTGTAGTGATGTACGTCGATGCGTATAAGCGGTAGGAAATTGGGCAGTAGTATTACTATTGCGGCGCAAATATAGGACTACTTTTCCGTATTTCCTAATGTTATCTACATTTCGTCCACAAATGGGTGGATTTTGTGCCACGGAGAACATGCGAAAATCTTAAATTCGGTAATGAGGACATGGAAAGCTAACTTCAATTATGATCATTACATTATTGCTATCCTTTTGTGTGGCCTGTCTGCACTCGTCTCCTGCTCTCACCCCCGCATCCATAATGATAATGATCTGACGACGGGAAACCTGAGGGGCCCGGTAAAATCAATTACAGAATCATGTCGCTCTTCTTCTGACACGCTTAATCCCTGTAAGTCCAGCTTCAATACTCTGAGTTGGAGATTCGACTTCAACAGACAGGGCTATATCACTAAAAGAGTTAAGCACACTTGCGACGATTCCCTGCATATGGTATATACTACCATAGAGGATTCGGAAGGCAGGATTATTTCCTCCACACAACTTCCCGACGATTGGGCATGGTTTTCCCGCTGCACGATAAAATATGATGATGCTGATCCCATAGAAATGGCAGATTATAACGAATCTGGTAATATGGTTTTAAAAGTCAAATATAAATATGACGTCAGGCACAACAAGATAGAGGAGGCCTTATACAATATGCCAGGAGAGAGATCAAACTCCAAAACAACCTATAAATACGATAACAAAGGCAACAACATAGAACGCCTCGTGGCCAACAATAATGACTCGCAAATCATATCAAAGACCATATTCACCTATGATAGCAAGGGATATATAAAAGACGAATCCGTCATCGTCGATGATACAATCTCGTCTAAGATGACATATCTATATGATACGCTGGGCAACAGGACGGCAGTTGATGCATATTGCCCAGGAGAGGGAGAGGTATCTTATAAAGAGCGATATGAATATAAATATGACGCCAAAGGCAATTGGATATATATGAAGCAGTATCGCGATGATAGCCTCATGAATATATGTCTGCGAGACATAGTATATTATAACTAGTACTCCTTATTTTCGTTCCACGAAGAACATGCAGCATTTTACTATTTCCTTTTCCTACTTTTGGCGCAATCAATATATACATGAAGACAATAACCATATACCTGCAAAGTGAACTGGACTCAGCGAGGGTCATGAAGGCACTGCATAATACTCCATTTGAAGGGCCCATAGAGGCCTATGAGATGGATGAAGCGATCTCTGATGATGAGATAGATGCTTTCGAAGACAGGCTGGACGCCTATCATGAGCAACCGGACAGCGAAGCAAACTACCTCCGGTTCAAATCAGAGATGCAGGATAACTATGGTATAGGGGTACTCATAAAAAATCCATGAAACAAGACCATCAAAAGCACATAGCAATCTTTGCCTCTGGTAAAGGATCTAATGCGCAGGCTATTATCGACTACTTCAAAGGAAATGAGAGTATCAAAGTCGCGCTGATCGTGACTAATAATAAAACAGCGGGCGTGATACAGATAGCGAAGGAGAATCGCATTCCCTTTGACATCGTCTCCCCTAAAGAGCTGAAGGATGAGGAAATGCTCGATATGCTAGATGTGTATGAGATAGACCTGATCGTGCTGGCTGGGTTCCTTCTATTGATACCAGCCTTCCTGATCCAGGCCTATCCTGATAAAATCATCAATATACATCCGGCGCTGCTGCCTAAACATGGTGGCAAGGGGATGTATGGTAAACACGTGCATGAGGCAGTCTTATCAAATAAAGACGCCGAGACCGGTATCACTATACACTATGTAAATGAACACTACGATGAAGGTGCCTATATCACTCAAATCGGGTGCCACGTAGAACCTGGAGATAATGTGGAAGCACTAGCTGCAAAAGTGCAGAAGCTGGAACATGAACATTATCCGCAAGAGATAGAGAAGTTGCTTAGTTAATAGCGGGCTCCAAGATGTAGATCAAATTTGCTCCATCTTTCTTTAAAAAGGTAAAACCGTTATTTTCTGCCAGCTTTATGGATCTCTCGTTGCCTTCTTTTATTACTGCTTCGAGTACTTTCAGGTTCATCCTTTGAAAGCCAAATTCGATTACTTTGGCCACAGCTTCCATCATGTATCCATGGCCCTGGGCATCATATAGCAGCTCATAACCAAGCTCACCTTTAGCTTCTTCCTTCACTATATTCCAGAGGCATACGGTGCCTAGAAATCTATTTGTCTGCCTGTCAGCTACTGCCCAGAATATCCATATACCTTTATCTATCCCATCATTTATTTTATGAATAAAGGTTTCAGCTTCAGAGATAGATAACATCTTCTTACGGTCTATATATTGATTGACCCTTTCGTCCGAACGCAGGGCCAGAATATCAGCTGCATCGGCTTTCTCCATCTGCCACAGGGACAAACGCTCAGTCTCCAGATATGGAAAGGGTGAAAAACTAGTAGTGACCATAATCAAACCTAAACATAGTAAAATCCAGTGCCACGTAGAACTTAATAGATTTCATTGTGCAACACATAATACAACTCATCCGGCTGCCCATCGAGTTTAACGACTTCATCTAATATAAAACCATACTTCTTTAAAAGCTTAGCGGAGCCTGGATTATCCTTGTGTGTATAGGCACAGATAGCTTTCAATTTCATTACCCCGAATGCATACTTCATCACAGCCTCTGCTGCTTCATTCATATAGCCATAACTCCAATAATCAGGCTGCATTGCACAACCCACTTCTGCTGTTCCTTTTTCTCTGGAAATAAAACCCAAGCTG
>JAOQAO010000043.1 GCA_025963485.1 Bacteroidota bacterium
TTTGCTTTCATTTGCGCCAACATTTGAAATTTACAAAACAATCAGTCCCTCTTTTTATAATCCTACCTTTATACTAACTATCAAACAAGTATATCGCATTTTGTCTGCTTAAGTTGACGCGTATGCCCAAGGAGAGGGAAGACCCTACCGGGTGAAGATTGGCCTATTCATGTAGCTAAAATTGAATTCCAAAGGATATGGCTTTTTTATTCCTGATCTCCTGTATTCCCGATTTCCCGATTACTTTAGATGCTCAAATCGTACAATGACCAAACTCAAAGTCGGCACCAAAGCCCCCGCTATAAATTCCGTAGATCAAAACGGAGAAAAGATCACACTCGCTCAGTTCAAAGGCAAAAAGGTCATACTCTATTTCTATCCGGCAGATGACACACCGACCTGTACCAAAGAGGCATGCAACTATCGCGACAACTTCGCCATGCTCAAAAAGAAAGGCTATGTCATACTCGGTGTCAGCATGGATCCGCCAAAGAAGCACCAGAAGTTTATCAAAAAATATGACCTTCCCTTCACGCTCATAGCCGATGAGGACAAAAAAGTCATAGATGCATACGACGTCTGGCACCTCAAAAAATTTATGGGCAGGGAGTTTATGGGTATCGTCCGCACCACTTTCCTGATCGATGAGAAGGGTTTCATAGAGAAAATCATCGAGAAGGTAGATAGTGCCAATGCTACTGCCCAAATATTAACAGCGGAATAGCGGCAAATCACTATTTTTATCGCAAAAGAAAAATCAGTCATGAAGAGAAATCTGGTCATCGGCGTATCGGCGCTTTTTATTTTTACCCTTTTTCAGATGTCCAGCCTAAAGCTGACATCCAATAGTGCGCAACCGCCGCAAACGGGCCTCGCAGGAGATCCCGGCCAGACTACCTGCAATAACTGCCATCTGGGCAGCACACGCTTTGACGATACGAAGTTTACCATCAGGCTTTCCCCGGATTCTGCAGGACTCGCGCTGCCAGGCAGTATTGTGACTTCTTCGACAGAGTACATACCAGACTCACTCCAGTGGGTATCTATAGAGCTCAACGGCAGCAATGGCCCCAATACCTTATACGGATTCCAGCTGACAGCGCTTGACTCAGCCAATAACCGCGCAGGTACTTTCACGCTGACCAACACAACAAAAACATCTCAGCTATCTAACAATGGCACAGGCAGGAAATATGTAGGCCACAAAAGTGCCGACCATACGACCAAGGCCTGGTCTTTCCGTTGGAGGGCCCCTCAGTCAGGCAGGGTGACATTCTACTATGCTGGCAACATAGCCAATGGTGATGGATTTGAATACACACCGGGCGACTCGGTATATGCCAGTTCTGTGACCATTACAGCCGGTCCTTTTGCCACAGGTATATCTGATGTCTCATCAGTGATCGCCGCCGCCAGCGCTTATCCTATGCCATTTTCAAACAGCCTGCATACTGATTTCACCATATCACAATCTGCTCCGGTCGCTATTGCGTTAATATCTATGGAGGGTGTTACGGTGAGGGAGCTTTATGATGGAGAAGCCTCGTCTGGTAAATTCAGTCGCTCGTTTGAGCTCGGCGATATCGCAGCAGGAGCTTATTTCGTCAGGATACAATCGGGTACCTCCTCGAGGGTGATCAAAATCATTAAACTTTGATCAGCTGATTCCTAATATTGTCACAGGATTGTCATAAAATTGTTTGATGCCACTCGAACTGAGGGTTTTAGCATCTTATTAATACGCATTATTTACCTTTATCTGTCTAAACATCTAAAGTCTAATGAAGAAAACCCTGCTCTTGTTTAGTATCGTCTTTATGATCACCAGTTGGTATTCCTGTACCAAAGACCATGCGCCCGCCGTCGCTAAAAACACGGGCAGTTGTGATTCGACCAAAGTGAATTTTACAAAGGACGTGTTGCCTATTATCAATACCACTTGCCTCGGTTCAGATTGTCACGATCCGGGCACGCCGCAGCTCAATTTTGCCATTTATTCTGTAGCCAAGGCTGACGGAGATAATATCCTGTGCCGGATACAAGCTCCCGGAACTACTTTTTGCGGAGCACGGATGCCTCAGGGATTACCGCCGCTCGATAGCGCGACCAAAGCTATATTTGTCAACTGGAAAGCCGGAGGTTATTATGATTGCCAATAAGCGTTAATACCTGTGTGCGTGGCCTGTTATTTGACTTTATGCATTAACTAAATTTCCGATCATGAAAAACTTAAGCGTCATAGCCATCCTCTTTCTGAGCCTATCACTGTCCGCACAGGAGTTCGTAGACAAAAAAGGAACAGTGCACTTTTTCTCTGCTGCTACTATCGAAAACATAGAAGCTACCTCACATACCGCAGTTTGCGCTATGAATACCGGGTCAAAAAAAGTGGTCGCAAAGATCCCAATCACAGGTTTTGTTTTCAAAGACAAACTGATGCAGGAGCACTTCAATGAGAACTATATGGAGAGCGATAAATTCCCATACGCGGTGCTCAATGGCGTGATACAGGAGAATATCGATTTTAACAAAGACGGAGTATACGATGTCACGATCAAAGGGACAATAGAAATACACGGCGTCAAAGCAGACAAGGACATAAAAGGCAAGCTCACCATGAAAGGAGGCGTACCCGTCAATGCCACGGCAAAGTTTGATGTGAAGCTTGCGGACCATAAGATCAAAATACCGTCACTACTGGGTTCTAATATCGCCGAGTCCGAAGCTGTCGATGTGAATTTTAACTTTGAGAAATACGAAAAGAAATAATTAAGTCCGGTTTTATCAAAAATCAAAAGAGGAAATGAAGAAGATCTACTTTCTGTTTGCGTGTTTAATTTTTACGGGTTTCGTCAGGGCCCAGGATTCTGTGGTAGATGACATAATCAACGCGGAGAAACCCAAACACCAGAATACGGCATATACATTCAAGGGTACGCATATCATATGCGGCGAGTCGATCGAGATGACTAAGAAGAATGCGCTTGACTTTCGCGTGGTGCATCGCTTCGGCAATATCGCTGACAAGAATGCAGGCCATACACTCGCGGGGTTCTATGCTATCTCCGATGTGCTTTTTTCTTTTGATTATGGTATTACCGACGACCTGAGCGTCGGCACAGAGTTCTCCAAAGGTGCCGGCCCTGTACAGGAGCTGTATAATGTCCATCTCAAATACCGCGTACTGAAGCAGACCACCGATTTTCATATACCGGTATCTATCTCGCTCTATGGCAACGCCACTGTGTCAGGGATGAAGCTGGACCCTTTCACCTTCCAGAAATGGAGATATACAACCACAGACACGGTGACGCACATCACTACTACTCACGGCAGTGTGGCACACAGGTTTTCATACCTGCTGCAGGCGCTCATCGGATGCAAGGCTACCGACTGGCTGTCGCTACAGCTATCTCCGACCTTCCTCTGGAGGAACTATGTAGGTCCGGGCGCTATCGGTGCCGGGCAGGACCGCAATGGTATATTCTTTCTCGGCCTATCCGCACGCGCCAAACTCACCAAGCGCCAGGCCCTGGTATTTGAATATTTCCTGCCTATCACGCGTGGCGGGGCTACTTATCGTGAATACTTTCCTATGCTGAAGGGCAATACGCACTCAGGCTATTACCCTTGCCTCAATATCGGATATGAGGTGGAGACAGGAGGCCACGTGTTTACGGTCACCCTGACCAATACACAGGGACTCAAGGAGAATGACTTCCTGCCATTTAACAATGCCACATGGGCCAAAGGTGAATTCCGATTAGGGTTTACCATCTCGCGTGTCTTCCAGTTTGGCAATAAGAATATCAATCCATGGACCGGCAAGGAGCCTAAGAAAAAGAAGAAGGCAGAGTAACTACCTATCGCAATCAAAATAATAAAATGCCTCATCCATTGGATGGGGCATTTGCATTATACCCTGTAAGGTTCCTTCCTCTTAATCGACCAATATCTATAAATCGCAATAGAGATTTAACCCCTTTGAGGCATAATTGCGACAAAAATGTTCTTTAATTGCCATTTTGTCTTATTGAAATCATCAAAATCGGACTTATTGTCGTAAAAATTGCCTTGGTACAGGGTTTGAGTTGTAGCCATCATATTACTTAAACCAAAAAAAATTAGAAGTATATGACACTCGTATCAGTAAAACCACAAGCAGGGAGGGTAAGCTTCCCGAGATTCACAAACTGGTTTGACACCTTTGTGGACCATGAATTTACAAATGAATTTTTTGAGGGCGTACGCACTCCGGTCCTCGTCAATACCAGGGAGTCTAAAGACAACTACACTATAGAGATTGCAGCGCCGGGTTATGCCAAAGACGCTTTCAAACTAGAGGTGAATGACAACACATTGACCATCAGTACCGAGAAAACAGAAAATAAGACCGACGAAAACGAAAAATGGACTCGTAAGGAGTTTCACTTCGCCTCTTTTAAAAGAAGTTTCACATTGCCAAAAACTGTGAACGCAGAAAAAATAGGCGCAGAATACAAAGATGGCATCCTTTATGTGGTACTACCTAAGGTAGAAGAAGCCAAAACTAAGGGACCGATTGAGATTAAAGTGTCATAATGGGTTTTTTCATAAATTGGGTTTAGGTCCCGACGCCTAGTCGGGATTGGGTTGAAAAGGGACGGCTGCTCGGAAGGGTGGCCGTTCTTATTTTGTATACCGGGAATCAGGAAATCAGTGGATCAGTAGAACCGTCCGACGAAGTATGTTGAAGTTTTGTATTCCTGATTTCCTGTATTCCGATCTGCGGATCGACTTATCCGATGGGCTTACTCTTCTTGCTGATAAATCCGCCCGTATTTACCGTGAGCGTAAACTGTGCCTGTGTGGCGTGAAGCGGCATAGGAGAGAGGGCCACGCCGACGGTGATCTGTTTCACATGCACTCCGATCCCGATAGCAAAACCTGCGATGCTCCTGCGCGTAGACTGCATGATCTCCTGGCGGCGTTCGTGATTGTATGACACATCCAGATAGACGATCTTCTTGATGTCGAGTTCTATACCTACGATGAAGTGGCGGAAAAATTCATCTGCTGCTCCGCTGCTTTTCTTGGTCTGTGTCGTATCTGTGAATAGGCTCGTCTGCTGGTCTGCGGGATTGTTGTAGCGAAGGTTCCAGCGCTGCAGGTCGTGGAAGGTGAGGTGAAACCTCATAGGAAATCCTTTGAACTTCACCGAAAACCCGGCCTGCAGGTCAAATGGCAATGGCTCACGATGCCCGCTGCCAAAGGAATAAGGCGTCAACTGCACACCGATATTTTTGGCCACGATACTCGCTATGATACCATGGGCCGTGTCATTGACCGATGCGCCCAGATCGGCAGCCACACCGTAGGAATGATAATCCCCATAGAATGATCCGATAAACTTGGCATTTACTCCCACGGAAAATATTTTACCAAATCTGTAGCTGCCACCCCCATAGATACTCATGTCATTGGCGTTGACCTTTGGGTTAACGATATTGCCACTCACATCCGTCTCTGGTATCGTACCATATGTCATATACCGTATACCAAATCCATACGTCCCTTTCTTGCCAAAATCATGCACATAGCAGGCATTACCATAGTTGATACCGGCAGGATATACCACCGTGCTGAATGACACCTGGCGGTGCATGAGTGGATTGAGGGAAGCGGGATTGGAGAGCTGTGTGGTAGGATCGTAATCTATCGTCGTTATATTGATCTCTCCCAGTGCCGTCGTGCGCCATGACTGCGCATTGCGGAGGAAGTTAAATACCGTCGTGCCCCCCACCTGTGCCTGAGCACCCGATACGAGTATTACGATGATAAATAAGACAGAGATCTTCTTCAATCCTTCTATTTTGCGCTAAGAAACGGAGTTTCAGTGATATTATTTTGATGCCGGCAAATAATTTTGAAGAAAGCTCCGGTTATAATTATAGTTGCCCGATTGACCTTTTACTAATTTCCACTATCCTTGCAGCCTCATACTATGAAAACATTTATTCTGTATTTCTTTTTGCCGGGTATTTTGCTGCTGGCCCGCCCCGTAGCCTATGGTCAGCAGATCATCGCTTCTGACGCCGTTTCCATCAAATCAGCAAAATCAAAGATCTTTCCGTTTTCCGGTCCGTCTGCCAACTATGTAGCGATAAAGGAAAAATCTTCAGTGATCTTATTGCACTACGATACGGCATTCAAACTGCAGGAAAAGGTGGCCCGCGATCTGGATGACGTGCTCAATAGTGATGTGCTGGTGGGAGCTGCTCAGACGGGAAGCATCGTCACTTTCTTGCTAAGCGATAAAAAACAGAATCATTTTTCAACACTTATTTATCAGACTGATGGCCATTTCAGGCCGGGGATCAATTTTGATATGGATGATCATATGTACCTGAATTGGATCGCGCAAAATGGTTATCTGGCTGTATTAGCTGTCAAAAAGAAGTCATCCATTCTTTCCCTGCTGATCTTGGATTCCTCTGGTATCCGGACCAAACAAGTGTTCGATCTCAGCAAAGAGAATTTTATGACCTTTCAGAAGACTACACTTTATGATGTCTTCTCGGATCATTTGCTGAAACATATCCAGCCCGGCGCCTATCAGTCGGATCTGAGCGCTCCATATCTTTGCAAGATGTACTACACGGAGAGCGAACTCTCCCTCACTCTTGATGTCAGAAGTATAACTACGCAGGTCATAAGGCTCAACTTAAAAAGTGGCAGTTACAAAAATGACATAGTGCCCTTTGCACAAAACAAATCGCAAGCAGGCGACGGCGTAGATGGCAATTCCTTTCTTGCCGGCCATCATCTGGCTACAGCATTTATTTATCCCCGCGGGATGAGCGTCGGTATTTATGATCTGGATAGCAGCCGCTATCTTGCGGAGTGGTGCTCATGTTCTTCCTCATGGGATTCTCTGGTTTCTTCTCCATTGCAAAATGCCAACATGGTTACCGGGGACATCACTTCTATTCCTAAAAAGGAAAAATTCCTGAACAAGATCTATGGTACTTCGCTATTATCCATAGCGATGAATGAAATGCCTGATGGCAGTATAGAACTATACGCGGGTGGTCTGGAGAAAATATCCACAGGTGGTGGCGGGGGTGTAATGATAATGAGTGGCGGAGGCATGGGTGGCGGTGTACCCATGATGATGCCGACGGGTAGTAGCGCCGGGGATGATGGAGATATTGAATCATCTGTCAAAAGGCACTATTATTTTTGGAGCGCACTTAGTATGCCCTTATTAAAAAAGACAGAAAGAAGTAAAACAGGCGAATTATATAGTAAATTTATTGATGATTATTACGGACGCTTATATGGAGATCCTCATAAGAACGTTTGTCAGTTCAATTTCGGCACCCACTTTTATATTGGCTTCTACAACCCGGAGCGCAGTATTTTAAATATCTCTAAATACTAAGAAACCGCGTTATGAAACAAATTTTTACTATTCTATCAATATTGTTCTGCTTTGGTGGTGCACTTTTCTCACAGTCTGTCAGCTTTGACATCAGCGGAGGCTATTGCGCCCCGATCGCATCTGCGTTTAGTACTGTTAGCGACAAGGAATTTCAAACCGCTACTTATCCCCACTTTTATTCTACTACTCAGACGGTGAAGTCCACTTCATACGGGCAGGGCGGCAATGTGGCATTAAACTTCAACTGGTTCTCCAAAAAAGATATCGGCTGCGGCCTGCGCGCCAATGTGCTTTTCTCGGCGCCCTTTTCTTACACCATCGATGTCACTTACCTGAATGGGAATAATGCGACCTATAATTTCAGGGACAGGCCATTCTCTTTTCAGTTCATACCGCATATCTGCTTCAAGCACGATTTCAAAGTTGTGACCCCGGTCATCGAGATGGGGATGCTTATAGGCATCACACATGTCAATGAAGACTATACTGCAAACTATTTCTCCGGAGATGTCGAAGCGTCCACAATCAATAGTCATGGTGGTGCCTTATTAGGTTTTTATTCTTCTATGGGGTTACAGTTTAAAGTATCAAAGGCCGTAAAGATCCTGCTCGCGGTCAATTGCAGTGTGGGGTCCTATAGCCCTACCCAGTGGGACAGAACCTCCCTGTCAGTAAATGGTCAGGACCTGATGAGTGTTTTAGCTCCTGTTGATTTGCACGGTGTCTACGTAAAACAGCTGGACCATACTGCCGCACAGCCTGCCTCACAGCCCCATCAGGACCTGAAGTATTCAGTTCCTTTCTCCAGCATAGGATTCAGTGCAGGCATTGCATTTACTTTTGATAAAAAGAAAAGTGCAGCTATGGGAAAAGAAGGGACTAAAGAAAAGAACGATAATGTTATTCATCCATTCTGATAAATCTCAAATCAATATAACCCCCTTTTATCACAGTCATCAGTCTGCCCGTGTATTTAGTTGCTTCCGCAATTGTCTACTTTTGCCCGCATGAAAAAACTAGCCCTTCTTTCGCTGCTTCTAATCTCATTCAGTTTCGCATATAGCCAGAAGATCAAACATGTTATCGTCTTTGGTATAGACGGATGCAGTCCTGATGGTATTATTAAAGCGCCCACACCCAATATTGACAGCCTCGTGGCGCATGGCAGCTGGACCTGGGAGGCCAAGGCACAGATGCCGACCAGCAGCTCTACCAACTGGGCCTCTATCATCGATGGTGTACCTCCATCCGTACACGGTATATGGAGCAATGACTGGCAGCGCGAGCAGATCAAAGGCATTTCCTACTGCGGGGGCAAAAAGGGCCATGTATTCCCGACTATTTTCCGCGTGCTTCGCGAGAATGACAAACATGCGCAGATAGCCTGTATGATGGAGTGGTGGAGCTTCCGCAGGCTGGTAGAGGATGGTGTCTGCTCCATCCGCCAGCGTACGATCCTCGAGGGTGTGACCGATACGCGGGTGCCGACGGTGATCAGTGTCAGGAAACCGAAGTTCCTCTTCATACACTTCAATAACGTAGATGAGACGGGTCACAAGGATGGGCATGGTACACAGAAATATTATGACGCAGTAGCACGTGTGGACAAATCTATCGGCAAGATCATCAAGGCTGTCAAAAAGGCGCATATGCTGGAGAGCACGGTCTTTGTCATCATCGCCGATCACGGCGGTGTCGGCCACGGCCATGGCGGTCCATCACCGGCAGAGGTCAATGTGCCATTCATCATATCCGGAGCAGGTATCAAACAAGACCATCATATTACCTCTTTCGTCAATAACTATGACCTCCCGGTCACTATCGCCAAAATGTTTAATGCCAAAGTACCCGACTGCTGGCAGGGTAAGGTGGTGAGTGAGATTTTTGAATAAAGTACGCGTTGTTTTGCCTGTGTTATCGCATTGGCCGTTATTCTTAATATTCTTTTCATTCTGAATATTCTGCTCCTTATATTCGTCAGGTAGTGAATAACTCTAATCAGATTTTAAAGCTCCTTAATATACGGCGGGATGAGTCGTGGCTCGTCAGCCAGCTTTTCTTCCTGCAGTTTTTTCAGGGTGCCGGTGTAGCGCTGTTTTTCACGGTAGCCAATGCCCTTTTTCTCGAAAAGCATGAGATACACCAGTTGCCAAAGGTATATATGCTTGCAGCAGGGATGCTGCTCATAGCCGGATTTATCTATTCAAAACTTGAACATGCACTTCCTGTCAAAAAACTGATAGGAGCGGTGATCATATTCATGGCTGTGAGCGTTGGTTTGTTCCGTTTAGGTATTTTCGTCGGGTTGCCGGATTGGTCCCTGTATCTTATGGCTGCCTGGTACTATATTTTGTACCTCCTCAGCAACCTGGAATTCTGGGGCCTCTCGGCGCTGCTCTTTGATATACGGCAGAGCAAGCGTCTCTTTGGCATCATAAGCGCCGGAGATATCCCTGCGAAGTTCATCGGCTACTTCTCCGCCTATCTGGTCATTCCGTTTATAGGTAGCGTGGATACACTGTATATATCGATGGTCTCTATCGGGCTGTCTTTGTTTTTCTGGTATCGCCTGATGCGCGCCGGCAAGCTGGACATCCATGTCAATCACCATCATGTCGCTGCACATGAGCCACCTACCGCAGATATCTCTGTCACTAAATTAATACAGGGGTTCTTTGGCAGCAATCTTATACTTTCCGTAGCAGCGCTGTCATTTGTTGTGGTTACCGCCTCTACGATCATAAACTTTACGTTTTATGCAGAGGTTAAAGAGCGCATGCACGAACACAGCAATGCAAACCTGGCCGCCTTTATCGGTTTATTCCTGTCTGTCGGCAGGCTCGTGGCTGTCTTTGTCAAATTGCTCCTCACCGGCAAACTCGCTGATGCGCTCGGTATCAAAGGTTCACTGCTCATTACGCCCTTAGTACTGCTGATTGCCATTTTTGCAGTCACCCTGTCTCCGTCCCTGAGCGAAGATTCTACCATCATACTTTATGTATTTGGTATCATGGCCGTGCTCAGCGAGACGCTGAAGGCCTCTATTCAGGACCCCGTATTTATCGCCGTCATGCAGCCCCTGCGCACCAGCCTCAGGCTCAGGGGACATACCATCGTGAAAGGTGTGATGGACCCTTTTGCCCTGGCCTTTGGCAGTATTATCATATTTGTGGTGATGGGCGTGACGGGCAATGGTGTCAATATGCATGCTATCGGCTATTTACTTATTGGGTTGATAGCAGTATGGGTAGCCCTCATCTTTATAGTAGATCAAAACTACCTCACCTCGCTGGTAGAAGGCTTAAGCAACCGGTATGTAAATGGCCGTGATATAGACCTTACCAAAGAGGAAACCAGAAAGATACTTTCTGAAAAAATACCGACTGCCAAGGCAGGTGAGGCTATCTACCTGTTACAACTTGCCGCCAAGCTTCCCGACTCCCACAAAGATGACCTGCTGAGAAAGGGATTGGCGCATACCGATGAAAAAGTACAACTGGAAGCGATCAAAATAGTAGAAGCGAATAAGCTGCAATCCCTGTTGCCGGAGCTGCAGATACTCATATCCTCGCATCCCTCACGTCAGATACTGGCGCAGGGTATACAGGCAGTATGTACTATCAAGCATGAAGAAGATGTCGAAGACTTCTCTCCTTATCTTGACAATAAGGACCTTAATGTAGTCAAGGCCTCCGTTATAGGACTGCTCAAAAACGGCAGCATCAATGCAGTAGTATCGGCCGGACAGAAACTGCAACAACTCAGGGACTCAGCAGGTGAAGATGAGCGGGCTATCGCAGCCGAGGTCGTAGGTGCGCTGCGGGTCAAATCGTTTTATCCGTCGCTACTCACTCTGCTCGGGGATAAAAGCGAGAAGGTAATGATGGCAGCCATAGAGGCATCCGGCCGGCTGCAGAGTGAAAAACTGGTGAAGGTTTTTGTCGAAAAGCTGCAAACTAAAAAACTCGAACGTGCCATACTCGATGCGCTACTGGAGTCAGGGCAAGCAGCAGTAAAGACCATTAGCGCATTCATAATGGATGCTAATATTAATAAGGACCTGCGATTAAAACTTTTTCACCTTATAGCAAAAACAGGTGGCGCTCATGCTCAAAATGTGTTGGAGCTTTGTATAGACAAATATCCTGAGTGCCGCGCTGAGATATATGCCGCGCTGCACTTGTGCAGGTTTAGGGTACAGGAAAGCAATAAGGAGAAATTTGATGACCTGATCGAAAAGGATATGTCCTTTTCTGCGCACCTGCTATCGCAGATAGCCTGGATACAACGGAACCATGAAAACCAATCAATAGAGAGCGCCCTTATGCTCGAATTCGATCAGGCGAAAACAAGATTGCTCTGGCTTTTTTCATTCACATATGAAGAGGAAAAGATCATGCGGGCAAAAAATGGTTTCCAGCTAAACAAAAAGGAAAGCATCGCCAATGCACATGAGATCATCGACATGGTCGTATACAGGGAAATAGCCTCGCGATTCAATACTATTTTTGAGCAGGCGCCGGTACCGGAAAGGCTCGCCCTGCTGAAGGCTACGGAGCAGGATCAACCGGCAGATTTTGATGCACTTGCGAAAGAGGTGCTTTCAGGATCAGAATATATATATAACCCATGGACCAAAGCGGTGGTCATGTACAGCATGACCCGGGAGGACATAGCAAAGAGTACCTCCTATGTGCGGCCTTTCCTCTCCTCGCCGGAGCTGCTGCTCAGGGAGACCAGCGAAGAAATATTAAAAAAAACAGCCACCCCAGCATGAGCCAACATCACAAATCCGATCAACATCTGCTTCTCATCGAGAAGGTGCTCCTTCTGAAATCCATTGACATTTTTGAGGCGACGCCCGAGACTGTCCTTACGGAGGTCGCCGAGATACTCGAGGAGGTACAGATCGAGAAGGGTACTCCTGTTTTTCGCGTAGATGATATTGCCAACTGTATGTATGTCATCTACAAAGGTGAGATCAGGATAGATAAGGACGGCCACACGCTCGCCGTGCTCAAGGAGAATGACATCTTTGGCGAGCTCTCGCTACTCGACACAGAGACGCGCTCTGCTAATGCTACGGCTAACACCGGCGTGTTTCTCCTGCGTATGGATCAGGAGCCATTCTATGAGCTGATGGAAAACAGGATAGAAGTGGCCAGGGGCATCATCAAAACACTATGCCGTCGCCTCCGCGCACAAAATCTCAAGAGCGTGGAGAATTCTCTGAAAAAATAAAAAGCCCCGATAGCGGTGGAACTATCAGGGCTTATCAACTAACCAAATATCGGTTTTACTGTTTGATGATCTTTCCGGTCATGGCACCTTGTGCGCTGACTATGCGGAATATGTATACTCCGGCGGAAAGATCGGCTTGAGTTATGTTCATGTCTTTTTCGCGGAGCGGTGTGCTCAGTATGGCCTGGCCACTCAGGTTCATTAGTTCGAGCGTGGCGCCGGTGATATCTGCCTGTGTCATGTCAGTGATCAGGTTGCTTCCCATCCAGTATAGCTTTGCACCCGACTGAGAGAGCTCATGGATGCCTACAGTAGTGTCTGTGACATTGATCACAAAGTACACTGTGGTGATGGAGTCCATCCAGCTATTCACTGCTGTACAGTTTACATAGTATACCGCAGGAACGTCGAAGTGTGGCACATATACATTGTCAGTATCTTTCGGAGTGAAAGAGTGGAAGTTGGTAGTGCTTAATACGCCATTATATTTCCATTCGTAGATCGCAGGATGTGTAGCCGTGATGGTCACAGGAGCGCCATCGATATGTGTATATATATTTTGAGTCGCTAGTGACGATATGGATATCTGAAAAGGGATAACCTCCAGATTTGTACCATTGTCAGTGCCTGTCAGCGCGGGACTTGATGATATGACCCTGATCCTGTAGCCCGTTCCCGCTACCGAAGTATTAGGTATTTGAGCAGATATAGGAGTCACTGTAGTAGCTGTTACTTGTCCTATGTTCACTGCATTGGTGAAATCTCCCGTAGCATCAGATATCTGTGCAGTGAATACGTTGCCATTGCTGTAAACTACATTGGATGTGTAGTTCACTGTCACCTGTACGTTTGCTTTAGGCGAAGTGAGGAATGGTGAGCCAGCTACAGCAGATGTCGTGAGTGTCGTACCATTAGAGACCATAATCATGACTTCGCCGCTTAGTGCAGTATCGTTGTATTGATTGATAGATTTAGCCACTACATAGTATGTGCCTGGCAGGGCGAACTGCGGTGTATAGCTGCTGCCGGTTTCTGCAGGAGCGAACTGTGTATAGCCTGAGCCACTTGTAGTAGAATACTCCCAGACCTGTGTGCTGGTTTGCGAAGCCGTAACAGCTACAGCCGTACCAGCTGTATTGATAGCTATCATTTGCATGGTCGTAGGTGCGATAGAGTTATTGAACTGATCGACTGTCAGGTTCGATCCGTTGTCGCTACCGAGCAGGGCCGGATTGGATGATATCACTCTGATACGGTATCCTGTACCGGCAGGGGTAGTGTGCGGAAGAGTAGCAGAGATGGTGCCACCAGACGTAGCCGTGATCGTGCCTATAGATGTAGCCGCCGCGAATGATCCCGAAGCATCCGATAGCTGCGCTGTAAAAATATTTCCACCATTGAAAGTACCGCTGGTAGTATATCCTACTGATACACTGGCGTCGGGTGCCGATGGGCTGAAAAGGAAAGGAGAGCCCGTGATAGAAGAGGTAGTGATCGTAGCATTGCCTACAGATACGATGACCTCGTTGCTGGTGACAGTCACGCCGCTGATCACCGACTGGCATACTACGTAGTATGTACCTGATGTATTGAATACCGGAGTATAAGTAGTCCCCGTTTGAGCAGTGGTGAAGCTACTATAAGATCCACCTGATGTCGTAGCGTATTTCCACTCACGTGAGGCGCCTGTCGGCGTTTCTGTGACAGTGAGCATATTGCCCGATACACCCGTGAGAAGGCTCTGTGAAGTAGTCGGTGCGATGCTATTGCTGACCACATTTATTATCACTTCATTGCTGGTGATGGCGAGGCCGCCTGCATAAGCAGATACGCATACTACATAGAATGTTCCTGCCACAGGGGAGTTAGGAATATAGCTTGATCCCGTCTGTGCAACAGGGAATGACTGATATGGCCCACCGGATACGGTCGCATATTTCCACTCGCGGGAAGCAGCAGCCGGTGTTTCGGTGACATTCAGGGTAGTGCCGTTTGTATTGACAGCTATGGTCTGGGTAGTCGTTGGAGCTATGCTATTGCTCACGAGATCGATCGTGATATTGCTGCCGTTATCAGCAGCTGTGATAGCCGGTGAGCTCGATACTACGCGTACACGATATCCTGTGCCTGTCGCTGTGCCAGCCGGGATAGTAGCGCTCACAGTACCTGATGCGGTAGCGACGACACTGCCGATAGTCACCGGGCTTGCAAATGAACCACTCGCGTCCGACAATTGTGCTGTAACAGTATTGCCACCTGCGAAAGTACCAGTCATGGTGAAAGGAACGGATATCGATGCTCCCTGAGCAGCTGATACATAATATGGTCCGGTACTAACCGAGGTCGAGGTAGTAAGTGTAGGATTGTAAATAGCGGTCATACCGTCTACCCAGAGGATAGATCCTGATGTGCCGCCATTCTGGTCTCCGGAGCTGGTCATCGTGACGAGGATATACTCGGGTGTGCGTCCATCCACGTATACGAAAGGAACTGATATCCTGGTCCATGTAGACTGATTGGCTGCCGGGCCATCCCATAGGGCACGTGCTACGATATTTGCAGTGGCGTTAGGATGGTTGCTGTTGACCGGAGCCTCAGGCGCATAGGCATTACTGACATGGAGGCGTGTCTCGATTTTCGGATAGTCCGAACCCTGTTTAGTGTATTTATACCAAAATGAAATACTATCCGGCCGGCCTGTGAAAGGAGAGCTATAGTTGGGATCGCCCGCTATAGTATGGATATAGCCTTCCGATTTGTTGGTCGATGGGGCTTCTACTTTGCCGGTTGTACCAGACCCATTCACTACCACAGTGAAAAACGATCCTGTCTGGATCTTCATACAATATGAACCGCCATTGAGTGTGCTCACATCACGAAAGCAGGTTTGCGGTCCGCTGGTAGCAAAGCCGCCGCCAGTCCTATTGGAATTCCAGTTAGTAGGCTCTTCGGTAACTGTACTTACGTTTTGCCAGTTTTCAAACTCTCCGTTTGGCACGGTGGTCTGCGCCTTGCCGGAAAGCACCAGCGCCATAAATACTATCAGTTGTAAAATTTGTTTTTTCATTTGCCAGGGTTTTTATTTCCGGCAAAAGTCAGCAAAAATCTCTAAACGAAAGAATGTTTTTTATAAGCAAACGATAGGCTGGTGTCGGTAAACGCTGTTGACCGGCACATTTGATTTTAACTGGCTGATATACAAAGTCGTATATCCTATCCCAATTCCTTCATCGGGTCCCAGAAAAGCGTTTTGAAATCCACGACCTGATCGTCTTTTACTTTTATCTTTTCTTTTTCGAGAAGTTCCTGCATCAGGGTTGGCGTCTTAAAGTGGTGTTTACCCGTGAGCAGCCCCTGAGAGTTGACCACGCGGTGTGCGGGTACTTTGGGCGTCACCTTGTCTACGGCATTCATAGCCCAGCCCACCATCCGGGCTGATCTGCCGGTACCGAGATAGCGTGCGATAGCGCCATATGAAGTGATACGCCCTTTAGGCACCAGCCTCGCCACATCCCACACATTCTCAAAGAAAGAATACGACTCCGCCGAATAGGTCACTTCGCCTTTTCTCTTTTCTCTTTTCTCTTTTCTCTGCTTTGCCATGACATTGTATTTGTATTGTCTAAATACTTAATACTAACTACTTAATACCCGGGAATTTAAACCTAAGATAATTAATAGTTCTGCCATTTGCGATATGCTGCTTTTCATAATAGGTCTTGATAGATAGTTCCTCCATTTCGAGCGGCTCGCTGTAGATGTTCTCTTTGTAGTATGATGTTTCACAGCCAAAAGCAGCCACACTGTCACGCGTATAATGAAATAGCGGCAGGTCATCGGTTTTGAAATTGATCACGCCGTCTTTTTGCAGCACCAGCTTATATTTTTCGAGAAAACTCTTGTATGTCAACCTGTGCTTCTCATGCCTGTCCTTTGGAAAGGGGTCTGGGAAGGTGATCCAGATCTCAGCCACCTCTCCCACGCCGAAGAACTGGAGGATATTCTGGATCTTCAGTCTGGCAAAGGCTACATTATCCAGCCTCCGCTCCAGCGCGTGTTTAGCGCCGGTGTGGATACGCGGACCTTTGATGTCGACACCGATGAAGTTGCGGTCGGGATATTTAGCGGCCAGCGCCACCGTATAGTCACCTTTGCCGCAGGCCAGCTCGACGGTGATGGGATTATTATTTTTAAATATAGCGCTGTTCCATTTGCCCTTCAGGTCCATTTTCTCCCCGGCTGCATTCATGAGTTCCGTCTCATGATAGTCATGGCACTGGTATACATTGGGTAGCGTATTGACCTCTGCTATTTTCTTCTTCTTATTTTTTCTTCCTGCTGCCATCGCGGTGCAACTATAACACAAAAATGAATGATAGAAAAATGGGGTGAGAAATGGACATTGTGACAGGACGGTATAACTGGCATCCTTTTGGTGCCTTAATGGCTATAAAAAGGTAGCTATGGCAAAGGATAATTTCAAAGAATTGATCGGATCTGATAAACCTGTATTGGTGGATTTCTCTGCCGAATGGTGCGGGCCATGCAAGATGATGGCGCCTATACTGACACAACTCAAAGGCATGGTAGGCGATACGGTCAGGATCGTCAAAATAGATGTCGACAGGAATCCCGAAGTTTCTGCTGCTTATCGTATACAAGGCGTACCAACACTGATACTTTTCAAAAATGGCGAGGTGCTCTGGCGCCAGTCCGGCGTGGTGCAGGCAGAGCAGATCAGGCAGGCTATCGGGCAATTTAAATAACATGAATAAAGCCTCTCTCTTTCTTCGAAAATGAAATTACTTTCGTATAAAGTATTGCATGCGGTTTTTCCTTTTGATAGCCATTGTCTTTTCGTTTTCATATTCTTATAGCCAGGACTCGGTACGCATGCCGCATGATACGGTAGTATTTGCGCATATGAGCTTCGATGATTTCCAGCAGCAGGCGCGCTTCGAGAATAAGCCCTATTTCATTGTGTTCAGTGCCTCCTGGTGTGCCCCATGCCAGAAGATCAAAAGAGAGATATTTACCAACCAGCGGATTGCCGTTCTTGCTAATCAGAATTTCCTGGCCTACTATATGGACCTGGAGAATTTCGACGATGTCGAAACCAATAGTAAGCTTTTCAAGGTCTCGCAGTTGCCGACTATTTTATTTTTCGATCCGCTGGGCAAACAGATAGACAGCGCTATAGGCGCTTATGACGGCTATTACTTCTTCCGCAAGCTGAGAGCCCACATACCACCGACGAGATGGGGTAGCGACTGGGTCGAAGGGCAGTAAATGCTGCTTGAATGTTGAGAATCGTTTGTGTCATTTTGCAAGGGTAAAGTCCCTTTTAGGGCGGGCGTTTTTTACTCAATTCGGAACTTATAATAGTGGTACAATAAACTGACTTTCAAGTCGCAGATTCTTTCCTCTACCCCTTCAGGGATAGGAAAGATGCCGAAGGCAGATAGGTGAGGGCTATCGTGCGAAAGCAATGTATTTTGATCGTAAGATTATAAAACAGATAAGCTTTAACCTTCCGCCTTCACCTCCTTCTGATCCCTCTCCGCATTGACCTTGATATGCAGCAAAACCCGGTCATGGATTTTGTGAATGATCAGGTCGCTCCAAATCACCCAATAAAAGGCCGGCTTAATATTATGGTAGTACCATGTCGTACCCTCCAATTGTGTTTTACCATTTGGCAAGGCCGTTAATTTGAATTGCCCTTGCTTCGATACAAAATAGTTGTGCAGGTGCGGCGCATCTATATTCCAGATGCTTAACTCTTTCATCGGAGCAGGCTGTTCTGCTACGCTGAACTTCAATAAATGCGGCTCATCCCATACTGTGATCGGTTCCACAAAATTGCCTGTAGTAAAATTGCAATGCCTGACTGCCCCTACGCCCTTGCCATCGATCTTTGCATTGATGGGATATGCGATACCTGTTTTGAAGATAAACTCAGTCGGCTCTTTGAGCTGAGGAAACTCAACAACATTCTTCCAGACTGTTTCTGGTGAAGCGTTTATTTCTATGGTCGTCACAATAGGAGTCAGCGTGGGCTGAATTTTTTTCTCGGCAAATCCCATGATAGGAATGACACCTATCAGGATCAGCAGGGTAGTAGGTGCGTTTTTGACCGATCTGGAAATAAGTAAATAGCCAAAAAGGCTGCCAAGCCATGTCACAATGAGCGCGATAGGTGCAGCCATCACGATGCAGATGATACCCTCGAGTGCAAACCCGATCAGGCATAAGGTGAATATGCCAAGGGTCGCAAAGCCTATCTTCCATGAGTCGGTGTAGGTTATTTGTCGTTTGTACCCATAGAGGATGGCAGAGCCCGCGCCCATATAGAAAGGCGTGAACACAAATAGCGCAAGGCCATATTCACGAATGCCATATATGCCCAAAAGGGACAATAATCCAGCTATCAGCACCGTGATGCCTATCGAGGTCCACCAGCGGCGGCGATCATTTTCTGAGAGTATACTGCTCAACATGTCCATAGTACGAGTCTTTATGCGACAATAAATGTAATAAGCATATCGATAGCTGGCAGAAAAAAGACTTTTTTCTGTGATAAATATTCACACAGCTTTATGCGCTTTCTCAGCAAAAGCTTTGAAGCGTTCCACTGTCAGTTGTGTTTGCTTGCGAAACATGCCGGGCATAAGCAGCGCCATTAGTTTGGGCATGATACCGATAAATTGGGTATAGTGTACTTCGGTCTCGTACTTTGTATGGCGGCCATCCAGTGGGTAGAACCGATGGGTGGCGGTGTTGATCATATGCTCATGCTCATAGAGGGCTTTTATCTCATATGGCAAGTCGCGGACGCGCAGGGTCTCTATCAGTATCATGGGCCGCCCGCGAAAGTTAAGTGTGATCTTAGACTGTGCACCTACCTCTCCTGTTTTGCCCCTGATCAGCTCTGTGCTTACATATCCTTGCTGCCAGTGCCTGAGGTTATCTGGATTGTCAAAAAGTGCTACGACTTTATCCATAGGCGCATTGATCTCCGTAGTACAGGTAAATTTCATACGCTTGATTTATGATCAAAAATGAAGTGTCACTAATGTACATAAAAAAGGAGCTTCCTGTGGAGGCTTTAACCGGCGTCTTTCTGTTTTTTCAGCCTCCTGGCATAGTTTCTCAGCCCGTCACCCAGGCCTTTAGTCAATGCTACCTTCAATATGGGTCCGACCAGCGGGATCTTTGACCCGAGCTCAATAGTATAGTCTAAAGATGACCTGCCATCCGGCAGCTCCTTAAACCGCATCCATCCATAGTGGTGATTCATGGGAGTGCCCTTTGTGATCTTGTATTCTATGAGTGTCGGCTTCTCGGATCTCATGATCGTTTCTTCGCATGGCGATAGAGGGATATTCAGATGCCTTACGGAACCTATGCCATTGATATTATCCGGATCGGTGCTGTCTTTGATTCTTTTGATCTTCTGGTCCATCATTTTGCCGAAGTTGGCGTGATCATTAAAAGCTTCCCAGACCTGCTCCACAGGTGCGTCAAATTCCTGGTACATCTTTATCTCGTGTATTTTCATAATAGCTTTGATTGTATTCTCCCATAAAGGTAAAGAAATACACTAATGACGGGGATAGCAATGAGCGGCAGTCCTTTGCTCTTTCTTACCATTCAAACTAATCGCTGACAAAGGCCCCGGGGGCCTTGGCTATATCCCTCTTATGCCTTATATTTGCACCGCTCTTTATAAGTATGATTATCAAGAAAGACGGAGGGACAGGCCCGATGATGTCTTAGCAACCCTTGTCTGTGCAAAGCCAAACGGCATGGCGCAGATAGTAGCAGGTGCTAATTCCTGCTGCTGATATTCGTATCGGCAGAGAGATAACGGTATGTATATTCATTATGCTCCCACTCTAATTCCTTCTTGGTAAACATATTCTCTAAAGCGGATTTGTGTATTCTGTATTGTCCAAATACTTAATACTTACTACTTAATACTATTGCTGAATGAAGACCTTGCAACAACTCGCTGACGAAAAAATACTCATACTCGACGGAGCTATGGGCACGATGATACAGCGCTATACACTCACTGAGGAGGACTTTCGCGGTGAGCTTCTCCAAAATCACGCACATGACCTGCGTGGCAATAATGACCTGCTGTCCATCACCCGTCCTGATATTATCAAGGAGATACACCGCCAATACTATGCTGCCGGTGCGGACATAGTAGAGACTAATACCTTCTCATCCACGACCATTGCGCAAGCGGACTATCATTTGGAGCATCTTGCCTATCGACTCAACTTTGACTCAGCTAAGATCGCTAAGGAAGTAGCCAATGAATTTAATGCAGCCAACCCGGATAAACCCCGCTTCGTCGCAGGCGCCTTTGGCCCCACGAACAGGACCGCATCTATTTCTCCTGATGTAAATAATCCCGGCTATCGCGCCATTACCTTTGACGAATTAGTAAAAGCGTATTCCGAGCAGGCCCACGGCCTGATAGATGGCGGTGTGGACTGGCTGCTGGTAGAAACGGTATTTGATACATTGAATTGCAAAGCGGCGCTTTTCGCCATTAGTCAGGTACAAAAGGAGAAAGGCACTAACCTGCCCGTATCTGTATCCGGTACGATCACTGATCAGAGCGGACGCACACTGAGCGGACAAACCACAGAGGCTTTCTGGATATCGGTCAAACACGCGGAGCTGTTCTCCGTAGGCCTCAACTGCGCGCTCGGTGCCAAAGACATGCGTGCCTACATCGAGACCCTGTCCGGTGTGTCACACACATGGGTTTCCTGCTATCCCAATGCGGGCTTGCCTAATGCATTCGGCGGTTATGATGAGACACCTACCATGATGGGCCAGGATATAGAGGACTTTATCCAGTCTGGTTTTATCAATATCATAGGTGGCTGCTGCGGTACTACGCCTGACCATATCAAGGTCTTCGCAGACATCGCGGCTAAATATCCTCCGCGCAAAAAGCCAAAGCGCATTAAGTTCATGCAGCTCTCTGGCCTGGAGCCAGTGACACTGACTGAGGAAGCAAATTTCATGAACATAGGCGAGAGAACGAACGTGACCGGCTCGGCTAAGTTCCTCAAGCTCATCAAAGAAAATAAATACGAAGACGCCCTCACAGTCGCCAAAGACCAGGTAGACGGCGGCGCTCAGGTGATCGATATCAATATGGACGAAGGCATGCTCGATGGCGTAGACGCCATGAAGCGCTTCGTCAACCTCACCGCCTCGGAGCCGGATATCGCAAGGGTGCCGGTGATGGTCGACTCATCTAAGTTTGAGATCATCGAGTCTGGCCTCAAATGCCTGCAAGGCAAAGGCATCGTCAACTCTATCTCTCTCAAAGGCGGCGAAGAAGAATTCATCCGCCAGGCCAATCTCGTCAAACAATACGGCGCTGCCGTAATTGTAATGGCTTTCGACGAAGTGGGACAAGCAGACAGCTACGAACGCAGGATCAGTATCTGCGAGCGTTCGTATAAGATACTTACGGAGCAGGTGGGTTTCCCCGCAGAGGACATCATCTTCGACCCCAATATATTTCCCGTTGCGACGGGTATGGAGGAGCACAGGCAGAATGCCGTGGACTTTTTCCGTGCTACCAGGTGGATCAGGGAGAATCTTCCTTATGCCCACGTGAGCGGTGGAGTGAGTAATGTGTCGTTCTCTTTCCGTGGCAATAATCCCGTGCGGGAGGCGATGCACTCTGCCTTTCTATATCATGCCATAAAGAATGGCATGGACATGGGCATCGTCAACCCTGCGATGCTGGAAGTGTATGATGATATCCCCAAAGACCTGCTGGAAAGGATAGAGGATGTCCTGCTCGACAGGAGGGACGATGCGACCGAACGACTGTTAGCTTTCGCCGAAACAGTGGGTAAAAAGGATAAAGTACAAGTGGCCGATGAAGAGTGGCGCAAAGGAACGGTAGAAGAAAGGCTCGCCCATGCTCTGGTCAAGGGTATCATAGAATATATAGATGTCGATACGGAGGAGGCACGCCAGAAATATGAACTGCCGCTCCATGTGATAGAAGGCCCGCTCATGGCGGGCATGAATATCGTAGGCGATCTTTTTGGCGGGGGCAAGATGTTCCTCCCGCAGGTGGTCAAGTCTGCCCGGGTGATGAAAAAATCAGTCGCTTATCTGGAACCATACCTCGCCGCAGAGAAGCTCAAAAACTCCGACAAATCAGGCGCAGGAAAAATACTCATGGCCACGGTCAAAGGCGACGTACACGATATCGGCAAGAACATCGTCGGCGTCGTCCTCGCATGCAATAACTACGAGATCATCGATATCGGTGTCATGGTGCCAGCTGATAAAATACTCGACAAAGCCATAGAGGTCGGAGCAGACATCATCGGCCTCAGCGGTCTCATTACCCCGTCTCTCGACGAGATGGTGCACGTGGCCAAAGAGATGGAACGTCGCGGTATCAAGCTGCCACTCATGATCGGTGGTGCGACGACTTCCAAGCTGCATACTGCGGTGAAGGTGGCTCCGGTATTCTCTGGGGTAGTAGTGCATGTGCTGGACGCATCCAAAGCGGTAACTGTAGCGAGCAACCTCCTCAGTAAAGATACGCACGACTCCTTCACTCAGGAACTACGTGCCGAGTATGACGAAATGCATGATCGCTTCAACAGCCGCAAATCCGAAGTACAATACGTCACACTCGAAGAAGCCCGCGCCAATAAATATGAAATAGACTGGAGCAAAGCTGATATCAGGAAGCCGAATTTCACCGGTGTCAAAGTATTTGAGGACTATCCATTAGCTGACTTGGTACCGTATATAGACTGGTCGCCGTTCTTCTCTACATGGGGCATCGCGGGCACCTATCCGCGCATACTGGAGAGCAATAAATACGGCGTGGAAGCGACCAAGCTATTCAATGAAGCACGGGAAATGCTCCAAAAAGTAGTAGACGAAAAGTGGATCACTGCCAAAGGTGTGATAGGAATCTTCGCGGCCAATACGGTGGACGAAACGATCAAACTAAAAGATACAGGTTTCGCTTTCCATCAATTGCGCCAGCAGGTGAAGAAAGAACACAATCAGAAAAATGTCTGCCTGAGTGATTTCGTCGCGCCTGCTGAATCGGGCCGGGAGGACTATGTGGGAGCTTTCGCAGTCACCACTGGTATCGGCATCGAGAAAAAACTCGAAGAGTTTGAGAAAAACCACGACGACTATTCATCTATCATGCTCAAGGCGCTCACTGATCGCCTCGCAGAGGCATTTGCCGAGCGTATGCACCAGCGTGTGAGAAAGGAATACTGGGGCTACGCTGCCACGGAGAACCTCAGCAACGAAGAACTCGTCGCCGAGAAATACCAGGGCATCCGCCCCGCACCGGGCTATCCCGCCTGTCCCGATCACACCGAGAAGCCCACCATCTGGAAGCTACTCGATGTCGAGAAGAACACCGGTATCACCCTCACCGAGTCAAACGCCATGTACCCCACTGCATCTGTCAGCGGCTATTACTTCGCCAGCCCCGAGGCCAAATACTTCGGCGTCGGCAAAATAGCCAAAGACCAGGTAGAGCATATCGCTAAACTCAAAGGTATGTCTATCGAGGAGATGGAGAGATGGCTGGGGCCGAATTTGGGGTATTGAGGTTTTACTTCAATTAGAAATTGTCCTTACTCCACTACTACTTTACTATTCACCTTCTCCCCATTACACATTCCTGATAGGATATAAATCCCAATAGGCAGATGCTGAATTTCCATAGAGATCGCAGTTTTTCCAGTATGTATTCTGCCATCTATAACGGTCGCGACTACCCTGCCCGAGAGGTCGCAAAGGTGGATAGAGGATGTTGATTCTTGTGTGGTGTTTACCTCTACGATCAGATGATTGTGTCCAGGATTAGGGTAGGTGGAGATGAGTGTTTGGGTGTTAGAAAGATGAGTCAGGCCATTTGGTACGGCGGCTACAGTGATGCCTATCGTAAGGTCATTAATAAACACATAGCCGTAGTGATGTTCGAATCCCCTGAATACATCTATGTATGGTTTGCCGGAGACGTCAGCTGCTGCAGGTGTCCAATCAAACGCGACCTGTGAATGGCCATGAGCACCGAAGATAGTAGCTACGGAAGGGTTTGCTGTATTTTTGAAGGTCGCTCCTGCGGCCTCGATATAGACAGAATCCCCATCATTATTGTCAGCATTGATTACGAGATGAAATGGAGCACCGGCAGGGATTATATATTCATAGAAGCCTTGCGCATTAGTCTGTAGTTGCGGTGTGCCGGAGAAAGCTAAGCGATTGCTGCTATTGTCTATAGTTAGGATCTGCATGTCGCGACGGATTTCGCCTATCTGTACACCATTCCTGAATTCCCGGACCAGTACTGTCGCATTCCAATTGCCACTCATCCATGGCGTCCAGTCGATCTCACCGGTATAGGCACTTATTATAAATGGTCCTGAGCTATCAGCAGCCGGTAAACCATAGGCGGAACATGGGGTTAGGGTATCTGTCATAGGTACATCCAGCACCCACGACAGCGAGTCTCCGTCTGCGTCATAGGGGAGAGGATTATAGGACCACGGCTGCATCACCGCTGCTAATGTCACAGGGAGATTGAGCAGTACAGGAGTAGAATTAATCAATCCAGCCCCAACTGTAAATGTGGTATATAAATAAATACTTTGTGAGCCGGGATCGTACATATTTGAGATGGCCGCATTCCGGCAGCAGCTGCTGTAGGACACTTTATATTGTCCGTCTACTGGGAAGGTGATAGTATCTTTATAGGCATATTCCTCCACATTATTGGCCATGCGATTGACAGGAGAAACATGTACTGATCTGACTGCGTAAAATGTGCCGGTTGAAACATTATCGTACCGGAAATCCGTGATAGTATCGACATCTATGCCGACTATATCTCTGTATACAGTCAAGGTCACTTCATATGAGAGGCCACTGAGCTGACGAGCTGTAATTTGGCCTCCCATGAGGTGCGAGGCGTATGTAGGCAAAATGGCAGAAAGGACTATAATTAGTAAGAGTAATGCTTTTTTCATAAGGGTAAGTTTAGTTTTCAAATTTGCAAACCGATTTGACTAAAGGTATGCTGCTAGAAGACGGGCAATATCTGCCCGAGGTTGCAGGGTCGGACTGTTGTCCCAAAGCCGACATGCTTCCCCGCTATTCTTAGCTTCTTCAAAATAGATTGTGCTATCCGTAGTCCCAGTCGGCGTGATCGCCCGACATGGCTATCCTTAGCCTCTACAAAATAAAGCAAATGCTATCTCCGCCGATGTTGGTCGCCTGACCAACATTCCCGTTATCTTTAGTTTCTAAAAATAAAACGAACGTTGTCCGTTGCCTGACGCCTGGCCTGCTGGTAGGTGACTACGAATTTACAATCAACTTTTCATTATACTATCTATCTTTCCTGACCGTTAAATAGGAACATGAGGAAAGCCATTAGAATTATATCGTATGTCATTATGATCTCAGTTGTGATCTTGGCGCTGGCGGTCTTTATGCCACGAACATATGATGTGCCATCACCTGGGAAAAGAGAAAGCACTCGATACTGGAACCTCCCCGCCGGTTCACGTATAGCCTATACACTGATACCCGCAGTAGGAAAGAAAAAGCCGTATCCGGTCATTTTTTTGCAAGGTGGTCCGGGTGGTCCCATTTATGATAAAAACATCTCGACATTTGCACCGCTCGCAGCGGATGGCTATGACGTTTACCTCTATGATCAGATCGGTTGCGGATTTTCTGACAGGTTGGACCACGTCAGCGACTATACAGCTGATCGTCATAAAAGGGATCTGGAAGAGATAGTAAAAAAGATAGGCGCTGAGAAGGTCATATTCATCGCACAGTCCTGGGGAGCGATCCTATCTACCTTATATATTGCTGACAATCCTGATAAAGTAGCTAAAGTGATCTTCACAGGACCCGGGCCTATTCAGCCAAAGCAGGCTCAGACAGTCCTGAGTAAAGCACCCGATAGCCTGCATCTGCGGCCTCCGGTTTTTAATAACAGGGATGCAAATGGGAAAACACAAAACATACGGACCCGTGCAGTAGCGCAGTGTGCCACATTATTTGGCATCAAGCTGGCATCGGATGAGGAGATGGATGCCTTCCAGACTTATCTCAATGGCCAACTTAGCAAAGCCATAGTTTGTGATACTTCAAAGGCACCGCAGGCAGCGGCGGGTGGAGGGTTTTATGCGCAGGTAATGACGGTGTATAGTTTTCATGAGCTGACCGATCCACGCCCAAAACTCAAAGGCCTTCCTATTCCGGTTATGATCATGAAAGGGCAATGTGATAATCAGAAATGGGATGATACGCAGGAATACCTCGGACTTTTTCCCGATCATCAATTAGTTATCATCCCCGGAGCGGGGCATTCGATCTCCGTCGAGCAGCCTGAACTATATCTGAGGACCATTCGTCAATTCTTAAATTGACAGCGTACAACTCTGTTATCCTTAATCTCTTCGCCGATGTCGTTTTTTAGTTATGCGACCAATCAGAAATCAGTGACCCTACCTTATTGAACATTTGTCAAGTTTCCCTTCTACCACTGTAAATGATACAACCTGATAGCAGTCGACTGTTTTTCCATCCTTGATCGCAGGCTGCCATGTCTTAGGCATCTTATTGGTTATAGCCAATACTTCATTGGCATATGTAGCCAGGTCACCATGGCCCTTCGTTATTATTTTAAAATTCCCTGCTTTCCCTTCGCAGGTTACTAAAAATGAGATAGAGACCCTGAATACGATTTGTTTGGTTTTTTCATTGGTCAGCGGATTAGCGGCGAAGAATTTAGTTAGTTCATCTTTGCCTCCTGCCAGATCCGGGTTTTTGTCAGGTGCGGGCAGATTCCCGACGGCTTCTTTGAGCATCAGATCGCTTACGCAATAGATATTCGTTGAGCATGTAGTTACTTTTACAATGCTATCATCGGGAAATAGAATGACCTTGGGTATGTCTGCGAGGCTTTTAAAAGCAAATCCAGCAGGGGCTTTGGGGTGATCAAGTTCAGTGGTGGAAATATATAGTGTTTTGGTCTCCTGCGATCCCTCAAAAGAAAGGACTACCATTTCCAAACCGGTTTTACCTTTCACATCAAATTTCATATTTGCCACATGCATTTGCGCACCGGTTGTCGATTTTAATGCATTGAGGTAGGCGCCATCTACATTCTTGTTTCTTCCCACTTTTACAGGGTTATTGACCTTGTATCCATAGGTGTTGTCATCCGATATTTCTGACAATTTCAATGTTCTTTCATCCAGATAGTCCTGGCAAAAAGATTTGGTGGTAATAATAAGGGATAAGAATATGAATAGAAAAAGAGGTTTGCTTGCTTTCATAAATATGTGATTTTCGATTCGGGTGTACCGATACTTTGTACCTCTAAAATATAAAATATTGAAGCAACCTCATTTTGTTTATCCCTTATTATACTTTCCCCGATAGTC
>JAOQAO010000044.1 GCA_025963485.1 Bacteroidota bacterium
CAGTTCATCCAAACGTGGCTTCATCGCGCCAGATCCGCACAGTGTGATAGTTTTGAGAATGCCCCCTGTCAGTGACCTCAGTACCATATCAAAGTTATAAGGCACAGTACGGTCGGCATCACCGTGCGCGCTAAATATTTTAGGCCCTCCTGCAGTGATCCATAGGGTATCTTTCACACCACCGGCAAAATTGAGTATCCCCTGTACCACTGTAGAATATCCCGGATAACCTCTGTCTCCCTCCAGGCCTCCGGCATTTCTGATGGCTGTATCGATCCTGAAGTCATTAGCCCTGATCGACAAAGTATCGCGCAGGTATGCGAGATTTACTGCGGTGATAGCACCTGCAGAGTTGCCACCTACGTATACGATGTTGGTATCGACATTATATACATTGGCGTGGAATGCATCATTTTTGAAAAAGCGGATTGCCGCCTTCATATCAGCTACCGAACGTAGCACAGCAGCTCCTGCTACACCTGAGTCTAACAGGTCAGTTGTGTTCTTCTCCAGACGGTATTGGATAGAGCATGTAGTATAACCCCTTGAGGCAAACCTTCTTGCTATTTCCGAGCATGTATGCTCATTCTTATCTCCTCCGGAGAATGATCCTCCGTGCGCCATGAGCAGCAGCGGACGGGCACCGGCTGGTGCGCCTATCGGCGTATATATGTCCATTTTAAATGTGTCCGTCGGAGTGTAAGTGACATCCGGGGTCTTCATCACATCATAGCACTGAGCACTAGCCATAGTAGCTGACAAACAGATACCCGCCAGCATTGCGTACAGTTTTTTCATGATTATTTTGATTGTTTGGTTTAATTAATGATAAAGTGAAGATAAATCATTTAATAAACAGTTTACAAAAAAACCTCCTTAAATCAACATTTATTTAACAATGCTTCCGTTGGCTATAGGCTCCTTTGGCGTCACGAATATCAGTTTGCCCGACTCATCTTCCGCCAGCAGGATCATACCTTTTGATTCTATACCCCGCAGCTTTCTTGGTGCCAGATTAGCCACCACAGATACCTGCAGTCCTATGATATCTTCCGGTTTGAAGTGTTCCGCTATGCCCGATACGATGGTCCTTACTTCGTAGCCCATGTCTACTGTCAGTTTCAGCAGTTTATCCGCCTTCTCCACTTTCTCCGCAGTGAGTATCGTACCCACCCTCAGGTCTATCTTCGCAAAATCCTCAAAGGTGATCTCGCCCTTAGGTGCTGCCGCTTCAGCGATTTTTTGTTCACTCATTTTCTCTTTTTTTGCGCTTTCCTTATCTGCTGTTTGTTTATCTATTGTAGCGTAGAGTTTTTCTATCTGCGCTGCTATTGGTTCATCTTCTATTTTCTGGTATAGCAGTGATGCCTTGCCTAGTTGATGCCCTGTTTTGAGCAAGTCCGTTTTGCCTGCGTCGGCCCATGCCATGCTGGTCGCATCGAGCTGCAGCATGTCAAAAATTTTCTTTGACGTAAATGGCAGGAATGGCTCGCACATTATCGCCAGGTTAGCGATGATCTGCAATCCGTCATAGAGGATAGCAGCGGTCAGGTCTCTGTCTGTTTTGATAGTTTTCCACGGTTCTTTCTCCGATAGGAGCTGATTGCCGTGGCGGGCGAGGTTCATCATTTCAGTTAGCGCTTCGCGAAAACGGAAATTCTCCATTGCGTCCGTGATCTTATCCTTTTGTCCGGAGATAAAAGCTTGCAATGCACTATTGTCCCTGCCCTGTGGCACCTTATTTTCAAAATCTTTATTGGTTAATACCAGGACGCGATTTACCAGATTGCCAAATATCCCCACCAGTTCGCTGTTCACGCGCGTCTGATAGTCTTTCCAGGTAAACTCCGAGTCCTTCGTCTCCGGGGCGATAGAGGCCAGCACATAGCGCAACTCATCCTGTTTGTCTTTGAATGCCTCCAGGTATTCATGCAGCCAGACAGCATAGTTTTTAGAAGTGGATAGCTTGCGCCCTTCCAGGTTCAGGAACTCATTTGCCGGCACATTATCCGCGACGATAAACTCTCCATGCTCCATGAGCATCGCCGGGAAAATGATGCAATGGAACACGATATTGTCCTTGCCGATGAAATGTATCAGCCTTGTGTCTTTTTCTTTCCAGTATGTCTCCCATGTATCCGGTAGCAGTTCTTTGGTCGTCGAGATATAGCCTATCGGAGCATCAAACCACACATACAGCACCTTACCTGTTGCGCCTTCCACGGGTACTGGTACGCCCCAGTCGAGGTCGCGCGTCATCGAGCGCGGTTGTAGTCCATCACCGGTTTGCAACCAGCTCATGCATTGGCCATAGACATTCGACTTCCAGTCTTTGTGTTGCTCCAGGTATTTGAGAATGTGCGGTTGCAGTTTATCCAGCGGCAGAAACCAGTTCCTGGTTTTCCTCAGCACCGGCTTCGAGCCTGAGAGTGTCGAGTGCGGATTGATGAGGTCAGTAGGAGAGAGCGACGAACCGCAATTCTCACACTGGTCTCCATAGGCATTCTCATTGCCACACACGGGGCAGGTGCCCACTATATACCTGTCAGCGATAAATTGCTTCACCTCCTCATCGTAATATTGGTCTGTTTCCTGCTCGATAAATTTACCTTCATCATACAGTTTCCTGAAAAACGCCTGCGCTGTTTCCTTGTGTACAGCGCCCGATGTCCGCGAGTATATGCTGAAATTGATGCCAAACTCTTTGAAAGAATCTCCCATCATCTTATGGTACTTGTCTACCACTTGCTGCGGTGTCACCCCTTCGCGGCGCGCGCTGATAGTGATAGGCACGCCATGCTCATCACTTCCGCAGATAAATATGACATCCTTTTTATTAGCGCGCAGGTAACGCACATATATATCAGCCGGCAGGTAGCATCCCGCCAGGTGCCCTATGTGCACAGGGCCATTGGCGTAAGGCAGGGCTGCCGTGATCGTATATCTTTTCCATTCACTCATACAGACCGCAAATTATTATTTTCCCGCGACTTCACCAGTCATATCCATCACCTGAATTTGAATAATAGGTGGATACGCAATATTTTGTGTCCCGTAGGGCGGTAGACAGCGATGCCATCCCTCAAATAAAGGCGGTGATTTAAAAAAACAGGAACCACTGTTTAGCGAAAAGGGATGGCATCGCTGTCCGGACCTGTATTTACTTAAAACCTACAACCTAAGACCTATAACCTATTATGTCCTTCTACGAACTACATAAATCCGAACGAGACCAGCTCGTAACAACCATCCACCAGGCGATACAGAGTGATATTGCCTCAGAGAAAGACAAGTCACTGCTGAAATACTTCTCGGACGAAGACACTTACATCCGCAAGGCAGCCTATCTCGCCATCGGTAGGATATATCAGGCAGATAGGTCTTTACAAACGAAAATTATCAGGCAATTGGAGGAACTGCTTTTATCAGAAAACGCAAAGGTCCGGCAGACCGTGGTCAATAGCGCAGGGGAGATCGGTATCTTTGATTTCCCACCCGCCGAGCCTTTTATGGAGAAAGGTTTATTTGATCCTCATCATTCAGTGCGCAATGCGGTCATCGGCTCTATAAAGAAAATGGGAGAGAAGAACCCTAAACCGGTCCTGGCTTTCGCCAAAAAATACCTCCATCACGAAGACAAAGAAATTCGCCGTGAGATCTGCCACGGTATCGAGCTCCGCGGCCGCAAATATCCTCAGGACATACTTCCGCTGCTCAAAGAGCTGCAGGATGATAAAACAAAAAGAGTGCGCAGCACCCTCGTACACGTACTAGGCCAGATAGCATATAAGCAGGGCTGCCTCGAAACAGTCGTAGCCGATCTCCGCTCATGGCATAATAAGGAATTAATCGCCGACGCCCTCGCCGAGATCATCGATGTCCACGACCGGTACAAAGATTTCGCTGTCAAAACTCAGGACGAAGCACGCGACTATATCGAAAAGCATTTTTGAATATGCTCAAATTAATTTTGTATTAAGCCCTGAAAGGACGATACGCTCCTAGCGTATGGGCATCGCCCTACGCCAGGCAGCGTTGAGATTGTTTATTGATCCGTTCTATTCGTGTTATCCGTGTGCTTTGTATTACGTATTCAAAAACGCAACATCACCCTACGCGCTCTTGGGTTTCTCCCCACCCTTATGCTTCTTCCCGCTTTTCTTCACCATACTCTTGGCCATGTTAGCCACTATACGCGGCCCCCATGTACCCTTTCCTCCGTACTTACTTCCCCGTCGGAAAGTATCAAAGTACATTTTAGTATATAGCGTAGCTATAAGTGCGCATCGGGTATGCGAGAAGTTTTTCCCTGCTCTCCGCAGCGTTACATGCTCCGCACCCATGGCCTTCATGGTCTTATAAGCCACTAAAGCATTCCTCGGGGTCACCTGTTCATCACTGTCGCAGTAACATAGCTGCACGGGCGCCTGAGGCTTCCATTCGCACAGGCTGTTTTCACGAAGGGCGATGCGCAATGGATTAGTGGTGTCATGGATATAGCTCTCTACAAATTCATCGAGGATCATATCCTTCGGCACAGCGGGCAATGCTTTATCTATTGCCCGTATGCTGTGCTTGCCGTCAAAAAGCAATGGTACCAGCGAGTCATAGGGATGCTTATAGATCTTATTGATATCTCCAGGCACGAAATGGTAAACCTCATTGAAAGACGCCAGCAGGTATGGCAGGTAGTGAGGGCGGCTATAGGAGTGAAACATCACCTCTCCCTGTACTCCGCACATGTCGTAGGCTCCGCTCATCGGCGAAGAGGCCGTTACGTGCAACTTGTCCCCATATTTTTTCTCTATCAGCTGCTGCGTGGCCAGCGCAGCATGACCACCCTGCGAGTATCCTGTCAGAAATAACTGCCCGCTGGTTTTTACATGCAGGGAGTCGTTCAGTTCACGCGTGGCATATATCATATCTACGGAAGCCTGTCCCTCGCTCTCCGACACCTGGTAGAGGTGAAATTTATCGCCATTGCCCAGCCCGATATAGTCAGGCTGCATCACCGCATACCCATCCATCGCGAAGCCCAGGCAAATATTTTCCTGTCCACCCAGATCCGCGTCCCGGCCTCTGCTTACCCGGGTGCCATGCTCATACACCATTTCTGCCACGGGCTTTTTGGCATCGCGGGGTACGAAGTACAGGCCCGTTGCCCGGATCTTGCTGCCGTCATGCCATTGGGTATAGTAAGTCACATCATAGACGTCTACGGTATATTTTGCCGGCACGACAGATTTAGGTAGGTGCCTTTTTTGCGCCATTTCCCTAAATTCCGCTGCAGTCACCGTCTTGTATAGTGTATAGGAGGCGATATGCTGGAAAGCAAAACAAGGTAGGGTAGCGCTGATCACCAAAAGCAGGAAATAAATTCTTTTCATCATGGAGTTTGAAGTTATCATTTCTGCACGAAAAGCGCCAGCTACTTTCTGATGTTTTAACTTAAAACGCCCAGTTCGCTGCCTTTATTCCCTACCTTTGTTTCCGGATAGTAAATATTAATCTAAATAATACCACATTAGTGGTCATGATCTTTCGTTCGGTATTTTTTGCTTTTTTCATCCTTGTTGTGATCGGGAATATTACTGCCCAGTATCCGACGTTTCATCATTATAGTACAGAGGCAGATATAGGTCATCCCGGCTGCTCCGATACACTAAAGTTTTTATCGGTCAAAAGAGGCTATGAGGTGGGTCTCATATTGCCCTCCTGGCAGACCGTCATTAGCCAGGATTATGTGGCGGTCGTCGAGGGTACAGTGAGATATGACCGGGCCTCTGGCCTCGACTGTTCTCATGTGAGCCATGAGGAGCTCCCCTTCAATCACTATACACATGACATGTGCGTGGACATAGTCCCCGACCCTACACCCGATGGCCGCTATACCAATCTGCTTCCTTATCTCGTCACCGTTCATGCCGATGGTAGCAGGGATACTGCCCTTCAGCCGACACTCGGCATAGAGTGGGAGTGTGGGCTCGGCGCGGCCAATAAAATAAATCCATGTGCTAAACTCAATGATCTGGGCAAAAGCTGCGGCGGATGCACAGGTGGCCATGAGATCAAAGACATCATCTGGCAGTGGCCTACCACAGGTGACTGGATGCATGTAGAGGGCCTATATGTCTGGGATAGGGGCCACCCACCGGCTAACTGCGAGATACACCCCGCACGGTTTATGGCCACCAGGAGAGCATTGTCGGCAAAGGTCAAAGCGCTCGACGGCTCTCAGAAATATGCTACGCGCATGGACATCTATGCCAGCGGCGATGGTGGCGCAATGAATAATGTATGTTCCAATACCAGCTGCTTTATCAATATGGTCTACATGAGCAGCAAGGATTATCGCTTCAGCTATCATGTCAATCTATCTAAACCATCGCCGACCGCTACGCTGAAAGTGATCGTAGAGAAACACAAAGGGGATACTTACCCGATAGACGAGACCGTGACCGTCACCTTCGATGGTATGGTCACCGTATATTTTCCCTGGCAGAGCAGGCTCATACTCGATAGCCTGATCTATGGCCGCACTATCTATACTTATTGGGATGAAGGTAATGGCACCTCAGATACCATAGATGAGTATAAGGTCGATCTCGACAAACTCTATATCAAAAAACTCAGCGAGCGTGGAGATAAAGCCGAGATCAGGCTCTTCGCCAATGTCGGTAATGACTGGATCTTCCTCAATGACTTTTATGGCAAAGACGGCAGGATCTTATCGCGAGGATTGGGCGAAACTTTTAGAAAAAACTGGACCTTGTCCAATGAATTTACCATCTACGTTCCTCGCTCCAAGCCATTCCGCGTTTTCATGGCAGGATGGGAGGCCGATGGAGTAGACTTTCTGATGGGAGACGTGATGGATCCCTTCTCACCCTGCGACGTAAACACCAAACAGTTTTTCAAACGCCGCTTCTTTGATATCCGCAATATGCTCATGCGCGGATGTGAAGATGACGAGATGGGTGAGATGAGTAATATGCATCGCTACCCCACCGGTAGCGTACCCACTTCATTTACGCTTACCCCACCCGGAGGTGAAAGCCACGATCCATGCCCCTTCAGCCAATACCCATTGAAGAATCGGTACTTTCTGACCTATTCTGTCAGGCTTCAAAATCATTAGACTAATCTAATGGCTCGGGTTTAAAAGTCTGGAATCAGATCCGTTTTATCCGTGTCATCCGTGTGCTTT
>JAOQAO010000056.1 GCA_025963485.1 Bacteroidota bacterium
AAAGACTTTGAAACAGGTGCTGTGATCTGTGAGATCAATGAAGATGGCCAGGAGGCTATCATGCTGCCCGGTGGTATTGGCGGCAAGGGCAATGCGCACTTCAAATCACCGACCAATCAATCTCCTACCTATGCCCAGCCGGGTATGGATGGTATAGAGAAGTGGGTATTGATCGAACTGAAGCTTTTGGCAGACGTCGGTTTGGTGGGCTTCCCAAATGCGGGTAAGTCTACGCTGTTGTCTGTGATGTCTGCGGCTAAGCCCGAGATCGCGGATTATCCTTTTACCACACTCGTACCGAGCCTCGGCATGGTATACTACCGCGACGCGTATTCGTTTGTGATGGCGGATATACCGGGTATCATAGAGGGCGCAGCTGAGGGCAAAGGCCTGGGCACGCGCTTCCTAAAGCATATAGAGCGTAATGCTGTTTTACTATTCCTTATCCCTATAGATGCAGATGATATCATCGGTCAATACAAGATACTGCTCAATGAGTTGAAGAAATTTAACCCTGAGCTACTCATGAAAGACCGCGTACTGGCTATCTCTAAGTCCGATACCGTAGACGAAGAGACGCGGGCTATGATAGAGAAAGACCTGAAGAAAAGGATGCCGAAGAAGCAACCGATAGACTATGTGTTCATCTCCTCAGCCAGCCGTATCAATCTCGACAAGCTCAAAGATATGCTCTGGGCCAAGCTGAATTCCTAAAGAACTATAAATCACCATCTCTAACTGAAGCACTTTGGCCTTTGGTTTAATTCCCTGTGCATGTGAGGTATCCTTTATGGATAAATAAGACCTTTGCGGCCTTATCACATTTCTTATGCTTAAAAAAGGTTTGCTCACTTTTCTGTTTTCCTGTGCGATACTCTTTCCTGTATTTTGCAGCAATGATACTGTGCAAGGTAAGGGCCACACAGAACTGCATGTGTTGACTTATAATGTGAAGTTCCTCCCTGCTATCCTGCTCAGCCAGCATCACCATCCTATCATACGTGCTAAATATATCCCGGCTGCACTGATAGCCGATACCGTCGATGTTATCATATTCGAAGAAGCATTTGATGTCACGGCGCGGCGTAGGATGATACGGGGATTGCGGAAACAGTTCCCCTATGTAGTAGGTCCGGCCAATAAAAAGGCAGCCTTTAAATATTGCAGCGGGGTCTGTATGGTCAGTCGCTATCCGATGAGAGAACTGGGTGAGGTGAAATACAAAGAATGCGTAAGCTATGACTGTATGGCGCGCAAAGGAGGCCTGCTGAGCGAGGTGACCCTGCCTGATGGCAGGAAGATACAGATAGCCGGTACGCATATACAGGCGCCGGGTGATGACTCGATCAAGATACACCAGCTCTACCAACTCAAAGCGCTGATGAATGAGCACAAGACCGCAGGAGTACCTCAGCTGGCCTGTGGCGATTTCAATACCTGCCGCACCGACAAACCGCTCTATGATACGCTTATCCATATTCTGGGCGGGGTAGACGGGCCGATCTGCGGTCCGCAGCAATGCTCATCGGATCATACATCCAACGATATGGAGCACTATGACCAGCAGCAAAATCTCGTGGACTACTTGCTATACTGCCATGACCAGCCACCAGTCCTCACTGAAAGGAGAATCATCAAATACCAGCATCAATGGTCTAAGAAACATAAGGATCTTTCGGATCACTATGGAGTGAAACTGAAGCTGGTGTTTTAGAATGTCTTGCTGTCGCCTTTGAGTCCTCACCCATCTGTCTTCGGCATCTTCCCTCTCCCGCAGGAGAGGAAAGAACCGGCTGACTAAAAAATTACCGGCGGATAATTGGGCAGATACTTTCATGCAATTTTAATAACACCGGTGCGTTTATTTTTCCTTTTAGCTCGCTATTGCATATTGAATACATTTGCCGCCGATGAAGGGGAAAGACGACTTACAAAACTGGCTTTTACTTGGCTTGCTCACGCTGATATGGGGCACGTCTTATATCCTGATCAAGAAGGCGCTGATCACTTTCTCTCCGGTGCAAGTGGCGGCGCTGCGGGTTGGCCTTTCTTTTATAGTCTGCATTCCATTTTACAGACCAGCTATCAAAGCTATCCCGCGGGCTAAGTATGGTCATCTGCTCTTCCTAGGAGTGATTGGTATCACTATACCTGCTTTCCTCTTTTCATTTTCACAGACACGCATCAATAGCGCGGTAAGCGGGATCATCAATTCGTTATCTCCATTGTTTACCGTGCTGACGGGGCTTATCTTCTGGCAGATCAATACACCGCGCGTGAAGTTGATCGGTGTGCTGATAGGCCTTTTGGGTGCTATCATATTGGTCTTTGGCAAGGGTGGACTGAGCCTGAATGGTGACATGGCCTACACGATCATGCCGGTGATCGCGACTCTATTTTACGGTATCAACTCCAATTATGTCAAGAAGCAATTCCCTACTACCAACCCACTATATGTGACCTCGCTAAGTATTGCTTTCATCGGGCCGCTGTGCATTGTGATCTTGTTCTGCACCGACTTCATAGAGCGGCTGCATGGGCCGACGGCTTTGCAGGGATTGGGATGCGTGTCGGGGCTGGCGGTGTTTGGTACGTTATGTGGTTGGCTGATATTCTATCGATTGATACAAAGGCGCGATGCATTATTTGCTGCTTCGGTCACTTACCTCGTACCTATCGTGGCTATATCCTGGGGACTGCGCGATGGAGAGACGCTGAATATCTATCACCTTATAGGTATGGCGCTGATATTGGTGGGGGTTTATTTTGTGAGCAGGAAAGGAAAACAGGCTTTAGATATAAAAAGCGCTACCAAATAAAACATCTATGAGTAATACAATAGAATCTCAGGTAATCGGGCAGCTCACGCAGGAAAAAACCTTTCCTGATTGGTGGACGAGTGATAAGATCGCGATTCCGCTATTTGACGGTCAAAAGCTGGCGATCACATTTATGGATTTTATGCCGGACGATGATGCAGCCTTTATCCCAGATGCCGACGATGCTCTGAGGAGTTTTTTGAGTATGCCTGTGAATAGCAAGCAACTTTATTCAAATGAGGTTTACAGGAATTGTACTGATTGCTTAAATGAACTAAGCGATAATGATATCCCCGAAAGTGTCAAAAACATAAAGCATGAAAATGAGGTTTGGAAGTTCGTGCACCCGACAGAAATATATGTGACCAGGCGGCACAGGAGGGATCAGGATATATACATCCAGGTAGCCTGTGAATGTGACTGGGAGGAGGAGCATGGACTGCAGTTAGTATTCCGTCAGGGTAAAAAACTGACAAGGGTCAGTGCACAGGATGGGCATATCACAGAAGCCGATGCCTATGATATACCCGATGAAGAAGACGAATTGCTTTCGCAGTTTTAGTATAATTTTAGCGCATGAAGAAGATCAATTTTTATTCAGGGCCGTCGATATTGCCGCAGGAGGTGTTGGATGGTACGAAGGCGGCTATTGATGAGTTCGCGGACACGGGGCTGTCTATACTGGAGATATCTCATAGGGCCAAGCCTTTCGTGGAAGTGATGGATGGCGCACGGGCACTGGTCAAAGAACTGATGGGCCTCGGTGATGAATATGAGGTGCTGTACCTGCATGGTGGTGCGAGCTCGCAGTTCTATATGATACCGTATAACCTGCTCGATACTAATGAGACTGCCGGATATATAGATACGGGTACATGGGCGCATGGAGCGCTGACGGAGGCGAAGTTGTTTGGTAAGGTGCATGTGATCGCTTCATCCAAGGACACGAACTATGACCATATCCCTAAGCAATGGGACCTGTCGGCGAAGCCGTATAAGTATATCCATATCACGACCAATAATACCATCTATGGGGCGCAGTGGGATGTGGAGTCTATCAGAAAGATACGTGCTCAGTGTGACGTCCTCGTCGGGGACATGAGCAGTGATATATTCTCCAGGGAGATCGACTACTCGATGTTTGATGTGATCTATGCGGGTGCGCAGAAGAATATGGGTGTGGCTGGCGCGACTGTGGTGGTGATCAAGAAAAGTGTACTCGGTACCGTGAAACGTGACATCCCCAAAATGCTGGACTATCGCGTGCATATAGAAACGGAGTCTATGAAGAATACGCCATCGGTATTTGCCGTATACGCTTCATATCTCACGCTGCAATGGATCAAAAAGCAAGGACTGCAAAATATATCTTCCGTCAATCAGCGGAAGGCTGATAAGCTGTATAAGGCGATAGATGAGTCAAATCTCTTCGTTGGCAATATCGCGAAGGAGGACCGGTCTATGATGAATGTGTGCTGGGTGATGAAAGATAAATCGCTGGAACCCAAGTTTAACGAAATGGCGAAATCAAAAGGGATCGTGGGGATAGAGGGCCACCGATCTGTGGGAGGATTCCGGGCGTCGATATACAATGCGATGCCGGAGAGTGGGGTGGATGTGCTGATAAGGGTGATGAAGGAGTTTGAGAGTAGCTACGCTCAATAAATCAATAGTTATGAAATTAAAGGGGCTGTTCTTCTTGCTTATCTTAATAAAATCTTCGTTTTGCTTTTCGCAGAATGAGAAAGCCCCCTGGAAGTTAGGTGTGCCGGACATAAAAGGCAAAGTAAAGTCTCTGATAGAGGCTCGGGATACGAGTTATGTGGATTCCTTTAGTCATTCGGAGGCTGTTTATAAATGGCAATATCTTTTTGATGAAAAAGGGCTGTGCACCTCGTGGTCAAAATTATTGCACGACACTGCCATAATGACCTCCACCTTCACTTACAGCAAAAGTGGGAAATGCATTTTGCTAAAATGTGATCGTATCAAAACTGACTCAAGAAAGGAAATGTGGCAGGCCAGCTATAAATATGACTCAAAGGACAATTTGATCAAACAGAGTTACATAAACTCGGACAGGTCCGAATCAATACTAAAGTACAATGACAAAGGGGATCTCATAGAGGACAACTATTATCGCCCTAAAGCTAAAAAAGGAAAGGACGGGCACCATCTACATGAGACTCCTCCGCACATAAGTAAGTTTGTCAATAGGTATGAGAATGGACTACTGATCGAAGCGAATGAAATGAGAGAAGATACCGTCTATTCTATAAAAACATATAAATATAATAGCGAGCTTAAGCTAGTCCAGCTTATCAAAAAAGGCCATGCTGGCAGACTATGGTCACAAGAAGGTTATTCATATGATTCCACTGGGTGGAAATATACAAGTTTGGTTAACGATGGTAAAGGATCAACTAGGATAAGCTACGTGATGGAGTATGACAAAGAGAATAATCCAACTAAGAACATTTGGTATAACAAAGATGGGACTACAAGACCAATTACCATCTCATATAAATTTGATAGTGCTGGAAACTGGGTCGAGCAAATAAGCAGAATAGGGGAAAAGATAATTGGGATCAAAACACGGACTATCGAGTACTATTGACGTTTCATTAGCCGACTTATCCGCTGCTCATCCACTATATACAATGCGATAAAGACCAGCATCGGTATCACTACTACTTTATACCTCACCAGGTTTCCTAGTACAGGTGTCATAATACCTATCATGCAGAGATAGGGGATGACGGCTGTGAGTATAAAGAATAGGATGTTGTAGTTGATTGTTTCCTTCCCGTTGCGATATACTATCGCAAAGATGAGCAGGAATAAGAGAGCAATATTTTCAGCGGCGCTGAGGAGCATCATGGGGTTGCGGCTTTGCCAGAGGTAGGGTTTGAGCATGGAGTTCCAGAGGCCGGTGGGGAGGTTTTTTATGATGGAGAAAAGGCTTTGATCCAATACGGGTACGGGGCTGTAGCTACCGGCTTTGAGGTATTTGGCTTCGGCTATAGCGTGCTTTTGTTTTTTGGCGATTAGGAAGATGAAGTCCAGCTTGGGGTTGAGCGGGGCGATGATGACCAGTGCGGTAGCGGATAGGATGAGGATGGCTGCGTATTTGCTTATAGCCACTTGCCATGTGCTTCTTTGGCTGAACAGATAATAGCCTACCAGTGCGGGAACGATACATAGGAGCAGAAAATACTTGATCACGAATAGCAATAGAACACCCATCAAAAATGAAACAGATGCAGTGACCTTGCGCGCGGTGAAAAAGATAAGACCGTAAAACAACATGCCAAGGCCGAGCATGATGATGGATTCCTTAAGGCCACCGGAGGTCCAGAAGAGGAAGGAAGGGAAAAGGACGGTGAGGAGGACCCATTTCTTTTTGCCTCCGGAGAGGAAGGCCTGAAAGACTTTAAGCAAGAGGATACAGCCGATGAAAGAGAACAAGCAGAATAGTATCGTGTGAACGTGGATGTTTTCAAAGGAGATAAACATCATCAGTGCATTGAGGCGGATCATGAAGCGGTTCTCGTTGAATGGCATGCGGTCGGTAAAGTTGCGTTGCCAGTTTTTCATTTGTGAGGTGTACGGTACGAGTGAGGAGTCTTCGCTGCCGGTCATCAGACCGACGAAGGCCGTTTTATTTTCGCCGAAGGCGGTATGTACGTAGTGGGCATCGTCGTAGAACTTATAGATATCGCTCGTGCTCCGGTCTGTATAGTAGAAGGTATAGACCGCCCAAAGGGCAAAACCGAAAAGGAGCTTGACGCTAAAAAGTGCCACTGAGGTCCATGCGGGTAATGCCTCCAGATGGAAGATCCTCCACCTGTATATGGCGATAGCAATAATGCAGATGAGCAATATGGGAAGAAGTGCTGTCATAGTCGAGAGTCTAAATATGGAGCAGAATTTCCAATGATTCAAATCTCACGTCAGCGCGTGGGAAGAGTTGCTGTCGCCGTATGAGTCCTCACCCATCTGCCTTCGGCATCTTCCCTCTCCCGCGGGAGAGGGAAGACCCGGCCGACTGAAAATCATCATAGTAAGTGGAAAACAAATAAAGAATGAAAAGGATCAATGGCCCTTCAGACGGGGTTTCGGGAGATAGTTGGCAATCAGGTGAATTTCGTTATTTTTGCGACCTCAAAACCAACTAAAATGGCTACTACAGCAGAAATCAGAAACGGACTTTGTATAGAGTGGAATCACGATATTTTTCAATTTATTGAATTTCAGCACGTCAAGCCGGGCAAGGGTAACGCCTTTGTCCGCTGCCGTATGAAGAGCTTTAAGACAGGCCGTGTGCTGGAGCATACTTTCCCGTCAGGGCATGAGATCATCACAGCGCGTGTATTGCGCAGGCCTCACCAGTTCCTCTATTCGGACTCTATGGGTTACAACTTCATGGACCAGGAGACCTTCGAGCAGGTATTGATCGATGGTAAAATGATCGAAAACAACGACCTGCTGAAAGAAGGCGATGTATGCGAAGTAGTCGTACATGAAGAAAACAACCTGATCCTGGCATGCGAACTGCCAAACTTCGTCATCCTCGAGGTGATCACAGCTGATCCGGGTGTGAAGGGCAACTCTGCCTCAAACGTTCAGAAGAACTGTGTAGTAGAAACAGGCGCTACGATCAAGGTCCCTATGTTTATCGATGCGGGTGAGAAGATCAAGATAGATACCCGTACGCGTGAGTACATGGATAGGGCGTAGGCCCCCAAACCCCCAAAGGGGCTTAAGACAATACAAGAGCTAGTCGATTATTAGTTTTCCTGTTTTTATGGGCTGATTGGCTTTGGTGATATGCCATTGGTATATACCGCGAAATAGGTGGCTGCTCTTTACTTCGGTTTCTTTCTCCTTTAGCGATAGCGTCATTACTTTCTTGCCAAGGATGTCGTATAGTTCGAAGCTGGCATCCTGGTATTGCTCCATGCTGAGCGTGAATATATTGCTGGCAGGATTGGGATAGATGGAGATATAGCCTGTACCGGGGATGTCATTTACACCGGTATTTACGTAGCGGGTTCCCCAGGTTTTGCCATTGGATTTGTGGTAGTAGATGAGTTCTTCGTTTTGTGCGTTTGAGAATTCATAACCGAGCACGTCGTGATAGGCGACACCTATCGAATCGACAAAGATATCTATCCCACTTGCCATGATATTATCGTTCCAATGGATCACATGTTGCTTGTAGCCTCCATACTTACCCGGGTCAGATACCATGCTATCGCTCTCGACCGCATAGTGCCGCCTGGATGCAGCAGAGTCAATAGTCGAGTCTGCGTATGCCACCTAAAAGTGCGGACTGCTGAGTTGCCTGGCAGATCTACCTCGATATCATGATAGCAGGCGGGCGCGCATGGCGCGCCGGTCAGGCCTGGCGTGTCCATATGTATCTCCGTAGCGTGAAACCATACGGTCAGCGAGTCGCCGGTTGTAGCAGGTAAAACGGTATCGATGACATACCACTTATAAACATTACAGATCGTCTGACAGATCTGAGCTGTAGTCCATATATGATACTGGAGGCTATCTCCTCCCTGCAGATCAAAGACCTGCCTGACAGTGGATGGTGTGAGCCCTTGAGCATGCATATCCGTTTGCCAGCAAAACAAGACAGCAAATAAGATAGGTAAAAGGGTTTTCATAGTATGAGTTTGTATAAAGGTCGAAAGTTCCGACGGACTTACATATCTGTGATAGAAAGATGACAATAATATGACGGCAGGTCATCTATCGGGTGCTATGTAGGGACAGGTCGCGACCTGTCCCTACAGACCAACGCACGGTTTGTGTTTCCAATTGTGTTCAGTTGGCCGAAGGTCAGATTTAGTGATGCTTATTACTTTAATTCACCCAGTACAAATTTGCGCAGCAGATTGAGCGCTGTGATAGAAGATAGTCTAATATTCTCCATCCTGCGCGGGAAGAAGTGAAAGGTCTTTGTAATGATCTGTGATCTGTCGCCTACGGCGAAGCAGACTGTACCGACGGGTTTCTCAGGGGTGCCGCCATCGGGGCCGGCGATGCCTGAGACGGATACGCCATAGTCTGCGGTGCTGACGCGGAGGAGGCCTTCCAGCATTTCCTTTACGCAGGCTTCACTTACGGCGCCTTGCGTGGCGAGGGTCTCGGGTTTCACACCGAGGATGGTTTGCTTCATATCGTAAGAATAGGTGACTGTCGATCCTTCAAAGTATTTGGAACTACCGGCAATGCTAGTGACCAGATGGCCTGCGTAGCCACCGGTACAGCTCTCCGCCAGTGCGAAACGTTTTCCATTCTCCTGAAATATTTTGCCGATGAGCTCTTCTAATTTGATGTCTTTTTCGGCGTAGACATATTCATTCATAATGCCTTTCAGCGTAGTGTAGTGAGTTTCTATTTCGGCTTCGCCTTCGGCAGTGGTGACTTCGTAGGCAGAAAGACGGAGCTTGAGTATTCCCAGATCGGGGAGGTA